>JBATTK010000112.1:0-15241 GCA_049670505.1 Saonia sp. | reverse complement strand
TAATAAAGGCCCGGAAAGGTGCAATACCTGTACCCATCCCAATGAGGATTAAATTAGCAGTCTTGTCCTGCGGAACCATAAAAGGCAACTTAAAAGGGCCGGTAAGGGTGATTTCATCGCCTTTTTTGCGATTGCATAGATAATTTGAAGCTACCCCTTGATATTTTTCTCCACTGAATTCATCAACGTAAGAACAGCGTTTCACTAACATGGTAAGTTCCGGGTTCCCTTTGATTCGCTTTGGTAAATCGGCCACACTATAGAGCCTATGATGGAGTTTATTTCCAAAATCGCCTTTGGTGTTCAGCAATACTCCGAAGCTTTGGTCCACTTCGCATTCAAATTCCGGATCTTTCACTTCAAGTACGATCTCACGCACTTCTTCGGTGTCCGGTGGCGTTAGCCGTGATGTATTTTTAACGACTGCCTTATAACGTTTTTCAATATTAAAATCTGATAAATGTGCCATGGCTACTATTTAATTTTTATTGTTAAGTGTATTATAATCGATGTTCAATCATTTTCTGTTTGATAGACTTTTTTCACCTCGCTTCGCTCTTCTTCCTTTCTCTCGCAAATGGAAGTACAACCACAACTTGAGCAACTTCTTCGGCCAGCTAATACATCGTCGTCTAAGTACTCCTCTCGAAATGCTTTTTTCCAAAAGGTTTGTACAAGCGTCCATACCAGCACTAAAGCTAGTGTAAGGCCAATTCCGATGATGAGCGATTGAATCATTTTTTTCTTTATTGAGCACCTAGGCCTGCAAAGCCCATAAAACAAAGTGATAAAATGCCTGCGATAAACAATGTTAATGCCGTTCCTTTGGAAATTCCGGGTACTTCAGCAAAATTTAACTGTTCCCTTAAGCCGGCAATTAATAATAAGGCTATTGTAAAGCCCACCCCGGCTCCCAGGGCATAAACCACACTTTCTACAAATCCATATCCCTTATTTGTCTGAAATAATGCCACTCCAAGGATAGCACAATTCGTTGTAATCAGGGGAAGAAAAATACCCAATGACCGAAATAAGGTCGGGCTCATTTTCTTGATAAACATTTCGACCAATTGTACCGTAGAGGCAATCACAACAATATAACTAATCAGTTGAAGATAGGGTGCATTAATTGCTGCCAAAAATGCGTGAATCCCATAAGCACACATAGAACTGATCAACATCACAAATATCACAGCCCCGCCCATTTTTGACGCTGTTTCCGTTTTTCCAGACACACCCAAAAAAGGACAAATACCCAGAAAGTAGGCCAAAACAAAGTTGTTGACCAAGCAGGCATTGAGAAAAATAGTTCCTAAAGACTCTGTATTCATGATTTTACCTTTCTTGTTTGTATCACATTAATTATCAGTAACCAAGCTGCAAGGGTAAAAAAACCACCAGCCGGTAATATCATTACAATCCAATTTTGAAAACCCTCGGGAAAAATTGCCAATTCGAAAATTGAGCCATTACCAAGTATTTCCCTGACTGTCCCCAAACAAAAAAGTGCGAATGTAAATCCTACACCCATACCCAGCGCATCAAGAATAGACTTCCACACGGTATTTTTCGACGCAAATGCTTCAGCACGACTTAAAATTAAGCAGTTTACCACAATGAGCGAGATGAATGCACCAAGGCTTTTGTACAGCTCAACACTGATGGCCTGGATGGCATAATCGACAACGGTAACAAAGGTGGCAATGATGAGAATATAGGAGGCGATACGCACCTGTTTGGGAACAAAATTCCGCAGTAAGGATACCAAGATATTCGACATCAACAAGACAAAAGCTGTGGCTAAACCCATAGCAAGCGCATTTTCTGCCGTATTTGAAACGGCCAATACCGGACACATACCTAATACTTGCACAAATACCGGATTGTCTCGCCATAGTCCTTTGATAAATTCATCGGTTGTGGTCGCCTTCTGCCTTGATGCCGAATTATCGTTACTCATTGCTTTCTATTTGCTTTCCATTAGGTTTGGTATCGTCCATCTTCACGTGATTGTTAAATAGAATAGGAACAACTTCTGTTGTACTTGTACCAATAATGTTTCCAATGGCTCGAGAAGAAATCGTAGCCCCGGTTATTCCGTCAATTTCCCAAGCGTTTTGTTTCTCACCTTGCTTTACCGTAATTACCTTGTTTTTGAGCTGTCCTTCATTGGTTAAGCTTACATCCAGTGCCTTAAAATTGTCAAGAAATCGCCGCTCCTTTTCAATTTTATCTCCGAGTCCCGGAGTTTCTTTGCTTTCCAAAACTTGAAATCCAATCAGTATTTGCTTATTTGGGTCGTAGCCATATAGTATTCTGATAATGTCCGCATAACCCTGACCGGCGGCTTCAACTGCATACCCCACAAGCTTCTTGTTTTTATCATATCCTACATAATAGATGGATTCAGGTTTATCACCACTTTCTATTTCGATCAATTCTCCATTGGTGTTTATACCGAAAGCTTGCGTGCGAACAGTCCCCGGCAGAACTTTTAAAATTGCCTTTTCTAAGGCCTCGGCCTTTAGTTGTTGTACGCGAGGCAGCGTCAATTCGAAAGCCGATACAATAAGCAAGGCGCTTATGGTTCCAATACCCAACATAGCCCGTAGCATCTTTATGCTACTCGAAGGTTTTTGCTTTTCTATAGTAGCAGCTTTACTCATGTAGCTTTCATTTTTCTGATTGTTCCATATACCCGATTTCTAACCATAGAATCAATATGGGGAGAAATGGCATTGGCCAATAAAATAGAATACATAACACCTTCCGGTAAACCACTCCAAATGCGAATCACAATAGTTAAAATGCCAATAATGCTTCCATAGATCCATAAGCCGATCGGCGTAATTGGTGAGGATACCATATCTGTAGCCATAAATACGGCACCGAGCATCAGGCCGCCGGAAAACAACATAAAGAATGGAGAAGGATAGATTTCGCTATTAATTAAATAAAGCATTCCACTTAGCACAAATGCGCTCAACAATACTGCCATCGGAATTCTCCAACTCATCATGTTTCGGGCGATTAAATAAAGACCACCCAAAGCAATGATGATGGCACAAGTTTCCCCGGTTGAACCACTGATTTGTCCAAAAGCCAACTCTACCGTTGGTGCTGTAATTCCATCAAATTTAAAAGCCGAAAGGGGGGTTGCCCCCGAAATAGCGTCAAATTGTGGCTGCATAAACGGCCAGGTAAAGACCGATCCGGAAATAGTCGAAAATCGATCGGGTAAAAAAGCGGGATGCCAGGTGGTAATTGCCACTGGGAAGGCCGCCTGTAAAACAGCCCGAGCCACCAACGCTGGATTGAAGACATTGTACCCCAGTCCCCCAAAAATGTATTTACCAAGAGCAATCCCAATAACCCCGCCAACAAATACCATCCATAATGGAAAACTTGGAGGCAATGTGAGTCCCAGCAATATACCCGTAATTACGGCCGAGTAATCTAGTACGGTGGTTTCCTTTTTGGAAATTTTACATAAAAAATGCTCGGTCAATACACAGGCAAGCGTGGCTGTAACAATAACCAGTAATGCATTTAAGCCAAACGAATAAACAGAGAAAAATACAACAGGCATCAGTGCCCAAACAACATTTTTCATAATGTCATCGGTACTTCGCCTTTTATAGATGTGTGGCGACGAGCTGATATCTAATGTCTTTTTAAGCATTGATTTCTTCTTCTTTTTCGGCTTCCCGCTTTCGAACAATTCGTTTGGCCAAACGGAAATACTGAACCAATGGAATATGTGACGGGCATACATAGGTGCATGATCCGCATTCAAAACAGTCCATCAAATGATAATCTGAGGCCATTTCGTCGTAGGCTTCAAATTTTGCCAGGATACCCAGTTTTGATGGATTTAACATAATAGGACAGGCATCTACACAGGCTCCGCATTTAATACAAGGATATGTTTTGGACGATAGATTCACATCTTTCCCTGTAAACACTAAAATGCCCGAGGTTCCTTTTACAATAGATATATCAAGGTTCGAAACCGCTACGCCCATCATTGGTCCACCCATATACACTTCGTTAATTTCTTCGTCAACACCCACTTGTTCCAGAACAAAACGCAATGGCGTACCCACCGGAATGCGGTAATTTCCTTTCTTTTTAACCCCGGGCCCTGTAATGGTGATTACACGCTCCTGTATGCCACGACCATGGGGCAATAATCGCCCAATCTCTGCAGTTGTGGCAACATTCACCACTACCACGCCCACTTCAATAGGAAACCCTTGTGAAGGAACTTCCTTATGGAGGATGGAAGTGACCAACATTTTCTCCGCCCCTTGGGGATATTTTACCGGAAGTACTTTTATGGAAACAGGCAATTCTTTAGGAATATGCTTTGCTAAGTGATCGGCTGCATCCTGCTTATTGGCTTCAATGCCGATGATGGCTTTTTGAGCACCAGTAGCCTTTAATAAATATTTAATTCCAGTAAAAATATCGCTTTCCTGTTCCAACATCACACGGTGGTCCGTTGTCAAATAGGGCTCACACTCAATTCCATTGATAAGTAAGGTTTCACATTTTTTTCCTTCGGGTACTTTCAACTTCACGTGGGTTGGAAAGGCCGCTCCCCCTAACCCCACAATTCCGGCATCCTGAATTCCCTGCAAAATTTCTTCGGATGTAGCCGTATCGGGATCAATCGGTTTTTCTTCGAGCACTTCTTGAGTAGAAGAGGGAAATGTTTCGAGAAAAATCCCGGGAGACATTTTTCCGGTAATGGTCGGGACATTTGCGATTTTTTGAATAATACCAGAAACCGGAGCGTGCATTGGAACGGAAACATAACCCTTGGCTTTGGCCAATAATTGCCCTCGATGTACTTCCTGCCCTTCGCGAACAACAATTTGTGATGGAGCACCAATGTGTTGGGCCAAAGGTAGAATAATGACCGGAGCAAAAGGAAATTGCTTGATGGGAAGACCATTGGTCTCATCCTTGCTTTCCGGGGGATGTATACCGTGTTTAAACGTATTCTTATGAAAATTGAAAAGTGCCATTATGTCTTGTGTACATTAATTATACTTTTCACCTCGATTTATCCATTTTTCAATGTCCTTGGCAGATCGCTCAGCCGGTAATCCTGGGTGAATTACTCTCGCCGTACATTTTTCCGCTGCTTTAACCAAATCTTCATAAGGTCCGGCTTTAGGATTTTTTATGTACGCCTTGTTATTTTCGTTGTAAGCAAAAACATTAGGGTTGAGTTTAATACACTCATCACATGATGTACATTCATCTGTTTCTAACCAGGGGGCTAAATAGTTCCCATTTGATGGTTTTTCTTCGACAAACACATCGGCTGTGCCGGGTTTGCCCATGGCCATTTGTACAATGCTATTTCCATTGCCACCGGCAAGCTGCATAAGACCCTGAGCAATATTTCCTACAACTTCACTTCTTATTTTTTCTTCCAGGTTTTCTTCCTGTGGTTTTTCTGTTTCTACTCCTGCAAGGTCGCGCAACATCAACCAGAAGTCGCGTCGTTCCTCACAAGACTCAACGATGGGCTTCGCGACCAAAACTCGATGGAGCTTTTGACTTCTATCCACCGCCCAGATATAAGGGAATTTACCTTCACGCTCGCTTTCCTCCAGTTTTAAAAAGTCTGCCAACAGCATCATATTATCATTCCAGGCGCTACGAGGAACTTTTCTAAAGTGTTTTCTAAATCGAGCTTCCGTTAATGCAAAGTCCGCAAAAGTCATTGGTAATTGCATGGTACGTTCTTGTCCATATTCCAGATATTTTAAGCCGTATGTAGGCCATATCTGATCAATGGCCGGATTGCCGGATAAATCTAAGGCCTCCCGGGCTTTTATTCCATGGTCCGGATTGTATTTAAATATGGGATATGCCCTTGATTCTACAGCAAGTTTTGCCTGATGTGCACCCAGATCGTCTCCCACCCCATGTTCGGGTTGGCAGGTAGTATAGAGGTTAAACAGCGCTGGTCTCTTGGTCATTAAACCATCGATAAAACCTTCGATCATTTGGCCTGTGTTGGCCAGGGTCCCCTGCATTATGTAGGTGTTTCTGTGTGCCATGGCAATGAGACCGATCTCTTTTCTAGGTTCACTCTTTCCCTTCCATACTTTACCGTATTGTGCCATATCTGAAATCTGACCAATAAATCCGGAAGTACAAGCCTGGCCTCCTGTATTGGAATATACCTGCGTATCTACGACGATCACTTTAATGGGTTTTCCAGAAGCCATCATCCGTGAGAGGTTTTGGAAGCCAATATCATACATGGCACCATCGCCACCAAGCGTTACCACCGGTGGGCAAAGCAACCATTCTTTATCGGTAAACTGTTCCCAGGTGAAGTAGGTAAAAAAGTCGTCATGTTCCGTTTCATCGTATTTTCCGTCGAGCTCCAATTCTGCCTTACGTATGGCTTTAAAGCCTTCGGCCATTTTGGCCATATGCCCTTCAAAAATACCCATTGCCATAGATGTTGAATCTTGGAATAAGTGGTTGGCCCATGGGAATGGATACGGATTGAACGGCCAGGTGCTCCCCCATACGGAAGTACATCCGGTGGAGTTAAGCATACCCATATTGGCGCGACCCTTGCCCGTGGTACCATTAGAATATTTCCATTTCAATTTCTTCAATTGGGCCAGAAGTTGTGTTACATTGCGCAACCATTCTTGGTCAATCGGTTCACCACCATGTTCAGATTCCAACCTACGGGTAATTTCAGCCATGGTCAGATCTGAATTTTGCATTTCCATAACAATCTTGGACATGGTATCCGAATCGGTCAAATCCACGCGATTCATCAACTTCACCTGGATGTGTTTTTCCAGTTTATCGGTCAACTCTTCTAGATATGCCATATGTTTTTCAATACGTGGTTGCATAAGCGACTCTACCGTGGCAATAAACAAATGAACAACTGATTTCTCAGAGCAACCCAAACATGCCCCATCTCCGCTGGCAAAATTCAGGTAAGCATCTTTATTTAATAGCATGGTCTCTAGCGGCCCGATCTTCTCTTCAAGATCATCGATACGATTGAATTTTGGTGGCGTATTTGGTAGGTCCATCCACAAATCCCATTCTTTATTAAGTTTCACAATAGAACCTTCAGTTTGCGGGATCTTGATCAAAGCATTATCATTGCAAACCTCCACACATTCCATACATCCTTTACACGTATTCGGATTAATGGTTATGCTGAATAAACCACCGCTGTTTTCCTGTTCTTTCTCATGTAAATCAAAATATGGTCTGGTCAATGCGAAATTAAAATCACCTAATTCGTCTTTAAACCAATCAAATTCCTTGGTCAGTTCCGTAGCATCCTCATAATCGGCAAGAGTCATATCAATGGCGTGGTGAATAAAATCATTGACCGTTGCTCCATTTTTTGAGGTAGCAAATAGTTTTCGGACATGGCCTTCCATTTTGCGGACTGCTTTGGGTAAGTGCTCCAATTTTCCGTGATGCTGCTTCACACGTTTCACTAGGGTATCGAAAACATCGGATACCTCACTTACAAGTCCGGGTATAGCCGTATCCGGACAAACGGTATAACAGTCTCCACAAGCCGTACAGTTGTTTGGAATCCATTCGGGGTGTTCAAATCGGATACCGGTCATATCACGGAATATCGATGAAACAGCCGGCATTACACTTAGACCTATAAATGGGTCGGTAAGATTATCATTTCCCATACCCCGCAAATAGAAATTACCTGTTTGTTCCCAAAAGCGATGAATATCACTTAACTGCGATTCACTCTGTGGGATTTCTTTCATCATTTTTGGGATGGGCAGACTTGCTTGGCCATTACCATTAGCCTTGTTTGTGTGTCCAACACCTAATACTTTATTCGTAATTTCATATACTTCATCAAAGCCACGTTTTACCACACGCATATTATCATCTACAACGCGTTGCCCCTTAGACCCAAATTTATCCTGCAATTGGTCTTCAATGGCTTTCAGCAATTTTTCTTCTGATAAGCCCGATTTTTCCATCAAGGGAGAAGCTGCGAAAAATGCACCTTGAAAGGCAATTCCCTGCATACGCAACTGCAATTCGGGATCGGTAGCTTCTTCACGTGCAATTTTAAAACCATCAATATAAAACACATGGATATCTTTATCTATAATCACCTTTTGATAGTGTTCAGGAATATCGGCCCACACCTCATCCGGTGTTTTTTTATCGCTCTGAATGATGAAATTACCTCCTTTTTTAAGCCCTGCCAGTGCGTTGGTATGTTTAAATACATTAGGGTCTGGCGATAAAACAACATCAACAAAGAAATACTCGCAATTTATTCGAATAGGTTCAGAAGAAGCCGCGAGATAGTAAGTGGTCGGCTGTCCTTTTTTCTCCGAGCCATATTTTGGATTCGCCTTGATGTTATATCCCAATAGCTCATACAAGGTCATCGCCATGTTCTTACCTGTGGTAATGGCACCCCAGCCACCTACAGAGTGGAAGCGTACAGTAATGGCATCCTTTGGCATGAGGTTCGGGTTCTCTGAACCTCGAACGGCCAACTCCTTCACGTGCGGATAGGATTCCACAATGGTTTCTTGGTATGCCTTTTGTTTTGGGGAGTGCGGGATTTCACGAATAAAATCGATAGACAGATAAAACTTTTTTTTATGTTTTCCATCGGGAAGCATGTTTTCTATTGCTCCGATGATTCCTTCCGGCTGCAAGTCTCGGCTTCCCATACCAAATGATCCCGAGTAAATTGCAGGCATATCGGATATGGAATAAGCGGTCAATTCGGGATAAGGATGCTGTTTTTTATCCATACCATTTTCGATACACTTGTTCAAAACAGAACGGACTTCGCGAGTGATCGGAGAATCGACGGCCAATGGTTGATCCAGTCGTTCCAATATGGTGACGGCTTTTTTGCCTTTCAATATTTCTCCAAGCATATCCGCGGGGAACGGTCGGAACATAACAAGGTCTACCACCCCTACTTTTATCCCACGTGTTTCTCTGAGGTAATCCACAACAACTTCTGCACTGGGCACCAAACTTCCCTGACCTAAAATAAGGTATTCGGCATCGTCTGCCCTATAGGTCATCACCCGTTGATAGCGCCTGCCTGTGAGTTGTTGATATTCTTCAAATGCCTGATCCGTTAATTCTTGAATATGATCAAAGAAAAATGGGCGTTGTGCAGCAACACTCTGCATATAAGAATCTTGGTTTTGAACAATACCTGCCATCAATGGGTTGTCTACATCCCACAGTTCCGGAATACGACGACGTGTTTCACCATAAATAATACGCTGGGCAGGTGTTGGTGTTTTTATTATATCATCAGGTCGTCCCAGATATTCTTTAATCAATTCACGTTCAGGTAAAAGAAACGATTCGATTAAATGCGTGGTTAAAAAACCATCCTGGGCAATAATGCCTGGAGTGAGCGCCAATTCCGCAATGCGATGTGCAATAATATTAAGGTCGGCGACATGTTGTGCTTTTTTTGCAAACATTTGGAAAAAACCCGTATCATCCACAGCATGGTAATCATCGTGCCCTGCGTGTACGTTCAAGGTAGATTTGGTCATTGCACGCGCGCCGATATTCAATACATAGGTAAGGCGTTTTCCCACTGCCGCATAGAGTGACTCGTGCATATAAGCGATGCCCTGACCGGATGAAAAGTTTGATGCACGCAAACCGGTCATCGACAAGCCCGCAGTTACAGCTGCAGCCGCGTGTTCGCCTTCTGGCTCGATGAATATCAAAGGTCTGTCAGAAATGTTCAGATGTCCTTTGGCGGCGGCATCGGCCCAAAACTCACCCATCTGGGTTGATGGAGTGATGGGATACGCCCCGGCAGCATCGGTAGATTCACGTTCACACATGATTGCTGCCGAATTTCCATCCATGGCTACGGGCTTACCCGGGTATTTATATTTGGATAATTTTTTGTCCTTGATCCCTGTTACATTCTTGGGTAGGCCTATTTTTTGTAATATTGACTTGCTCATAATAATGCTCTATTTGATAGATTTACTTTTAATTACCATAGTCTTATTCACCAACCAATTGTTTCGCATGTTTGGCTAAATCAATACAGTTTTCCATCTCATCGAATTCCGCACTATACTCATCATCCTTAGTGAACGTTATAGCACTCAAATCAAAGTTGTTGAACTTACCGTCTATAGCACGGCATTTTTCCAGCAAGGTCTCCGCAGAAGCCTCTTCATCGAAATCAATTCCGTGTTTCAATAGAAACCCCTGTAAATAATGGGATATGGAATAGCGGGCACTTCTACATACCATGAATGGTACGACATCTTCGGCGGGTCGATTCAATTCGTTTTTTGCTACTTCAAGGTGTTGATCGGCTTGCTCGATTTTGGTTTTGATTTGATTTGTGTCCATACAAAATATTTTTAATTTACGATAGTAACTGAAGAATTCATTAAGGAATATTTTTTAAAATTACCGAAAGCAATCTGTGCATTTTATGATTTTTATCAGGAATAACACAAATTGAAATGTTTGACCATTTTTTATTGCATTATTCCCTATTTAATAATGCAAGACGCATAAAATTTGAATTGATTTATGCCATTTTGAACCGAGTTAAGACTTCGGTTAACCGTTTAAAAATAAAACCATAAAACAATGATAATTAGTACATTGTGATGAAAAAATTAGTTCAGTCGTAAGGGTATCTACAGAGGTGTTTGTACATCTTCCAATAGACTATGCAAGGATTAATGCTCTTTCCAAGTTATTAAATTCAAAAACAGGCCACCTAGAGGAGCTACCGTCCTTTCTGTAATAATCCCTCCCGAAACGATTGAAGCGGATTTCAATAGTGAAACCGGCAACATTCCTTTTTAGGGCCACCTTTCCTAACCCTGAAGGATTATTAAGACATGGGGAAACACGGAATATAAAAATGACCGTGTCCATCAAAAATGTTTTGAGAATACCTCGGAAAGCCACTTTTGAAATATTTGACAAAAAGTATGTTTTTGTAGTTGATGAAGAGAATAGGCTAAACTCTAGACAAATCACGGTTGGGGAGGAAATGCAGCATTTGTATGTGGTGACAGAAGGGTTGGACCTAAAAGACAAAATTCTTTTAGATGGTTTGTGAAAGGTAAAAGAGAAGGATGAAATAAGCTTTGAATATTCAAACCCTGTAGACAAAAAACATCTCCCACCTGCATATAGGTAACAAATGATATCATAGATACAACAGGACTCCGAGTAACCTTTTCTGGAGTTTCAAAACTGAATTTTCCGTATTCGTCAGAAGATGCTCCGTCATAAGTTCCTTCCAAATAAATATTCGCACCTATTATAGGATCGTTTTTTACATCTATAACTGTACCTGAAATGGTTGTTTGCGCAAAACTGAAAAGGGAATAAGCTAAGAGCTAATATTGATTTGTTCATAATGACTGTAGTATTTGTTCTATGTTTTAATTTATAGAACAAAATTGAGCAGAAATCAAAAAGCCAAACAATACTGTTGACCGAAATGGTGGTTGTACAACAGTCACGCCGTATATAATTTATTGCTAGTTCTAGCCTACTTACGAAAATCCTTACGGATTTTCTATTTGGTTTGTACTTGCTAAATTAGGTGCTAAAACCACACAACAAACCATATACAATCCCGTTGTGCTTAATACTGAAAATATGAGATTAAAATTAACATTATTGATTTTTTTGACTCTCGGAGTTTATACAGCGAAAGCGTGTAAATGTGAAGGTTCAGAAGGTGTTCAAAAGGAATTTGAACAAACCAACGTAATTGTTAGCGGAAAGGTTTTAAGTAAATGCTATGTCTCGTATGAAAGTACTCTTTCAACAGAACAACGGGACTTAATCCGCGAAGAATACGACTCCAATTCTGATAGATTTAATAAACTGAAATTAGAGTCCATAATAAAAATCGAGCTTGAAATATACTACACCTACAAAGGAACCGGAATTGAGGATAAAATCACAATTTACACAAGTAAATTTGGAGCTTCTTGCGGCTATTTAGGGTTTGAAATTGGACAAGATTTTATCGCATATTTAACGACTGAGAGTTATTTAAATTCCATTTACAAAATACCGAACAACACAAATAACGAAACTGACACAAAAGTTATTTTCTGGACAAATCATTGCAGACGGACTACTGAATTCGACAAAATGGAGGATAAAGAATTGCGGAAATTAATGACCGGATAAAAAATACTAAGTTCAACACGGGTAACCGTTGCACAAGCCAATAATTTTGGTAAAATCGATCTCAAATAAGCCCTTTTAAGGAATTTTTGGGAAACAACTACCAAGGACAACGATAATCTACACCCATATTGGCAGTACAAGTCCAAATAAAATCAAGAACCCGTTCGATGGATCTGGGATTTAATATAATAATTGCACCAATACATCAATTTTTATGCCGATATAGGTGTATAAAGATGTATTTTACATCCATATAAATAAGTTGTAGCACATTTGAACAAACGATTACAACAAGACAATAATTTGAACGTTGAATATTTATGAAAACAAGTCATTTCTTATTTTTCGTCATCAGTATGCTTCTTTTTGTTGCTTGTAACAATGATGAAAATAATACGGAAGAAGAACCAACAGCAGAAAGCTTCTTATTCGAGGATGGATTTGAAACTGAAAATAACTCTTTAAATGAACTCTTTCCTTCAAACGGTTCAAGATGGTCATTAATACAGCAAACGAACCCTTCAAACGCTACTAATGAAATTTCGATTATTAATAATGAATTTTCAGAAGGACAAAATGCAATTCGTTTTCTCGCCTACCAATCAGATAACCAATTATCAAAGATAGACATTGAGAGAGGCGGATTAAATATAAAATCAGGAGATAAAGTAATTATAAAAGCTGATTTCTATATAAACAGCAATGAATCATTAGAAAACCTATTACTAATTGACCTAGAGTGTTGTTCTTGTTGGGACCCAAGTGTTGGCGATAATTTTGGTTCAGAAAATCAATGTCCTGGAGTTAGACTTATGATGTCAGGTGGTAACGATTATCTTTCTATAGAAAGAGGAAAAATATCAGGAACTACATTACAACAAACAAATTTTGCTTTTCCAAGAAATCAATGGGTTACAGTTGAATGGGAAATGAGTATGTCAGATAATGAAAATGGACTTAATAGATTAATTATTAACGGAACAGAAGTAATTAACGGAACAGGTATGAATATGCCAAATGCACAGATTTTTAGAGATGTTTTTCTAAATGAAGGAATTGATTTCACTTTACAGGAGCCTACTTTTTACGAACGCGTACAAATTGGAGCAACAGCTAATCCAACCGCAGGAAATATTGAATTATTTGTAGACAATTTTTCAATTAAAGTGGAGTAAAAAACATGCTACAACAACATATATAAAGAATAGCGCAAGTTATTGCTAACACTAAGATTTGGGCATTTTTAGAAAGTCGCCAAATTTTTAAATTTGACGATTTCCAAATAAAAAATTAAATAGTAAAATTTAAAAATTCGGCTCGTGCTAATCCGAAAAGTAACAGCTTATTTACAGCGCTACTTTTCATATACGAAGCCGTCAGACTGTCTCAAAACCCTTGTATTTTTCTGGTATAACTTTGAATTGACCTTGATACTTCCGAACTTCAAGTATGGAATATCAACAAGGTCAACCACGGGAACAACTTACCCTTTATACCACATGTCTCGACGATATGATTCCGCTGGACAACACTGTTAGGCAAATAGACACTTTTGTAAACGGGCTGGATATGAAGGGGCTGGGCTTTCGATCGTTATCTCCCCAAGGAAGACCGCCCTACGACCCGGCGGATCTGCTTAAACTCTATATTTACGGTTACATGAACCGCATGCGCTCATCAAGACAATTGGAGAAGGAATGCGGACGCAATATCGAAGTGATATGGCTACTGGGCAATTTGAAGCCCGACCACAATACCATTGCCCGTTTTAGAAAACAGAATCCAAAAGCCATAAAACGTGTCTTCAGGGCCAGCGTAAACCTTGCCCGTAACTTCGCCCTTATTGGCGCGGTATTGATCGCCGGCGACTCCACCAAGCTCAGGGCACAGAACAGCAAGAAGAACAATTATAACAAGAAGAAGGTACAGCGGCATCTCGACTACATCGACAAGAAACTCGAAACCTACAGCCAAGAACTAGCCACTGCGGACGGGGATGATAAGGAAAGGATAAACGAGCAGATCGTCAGGCACAAAAAGCAGCGCAAGAACTATGAGCGAATCGGGCAAAGACTCGAATCGGACGATAGTACCGAAAACCCGCAACTCTCTACCAGCGACCCCGATAGTAGGCACCAGATCGTAAGGGGTGCGATCACAGAGGTATCCTACACCGCCCAGACCACCGTCGATGCCAAACACAAACTCCTTATCGATTACAAGATTACCAACCAAAATGACAAGAAGGCCATGGGCAGGATGCTCCGCCGGGCGAAGACCATCTTAAGAACAAATAATTTTACCGCCCTGTACGACAAGGGCTACCACACGGGAAGCGAATTCAATATAGCCCATGCCCTAGGTGTCGATACCTTAACGGCAATACCATCGATAGGACGCGCCAGTCAAGTCCCGGAGCCCGATTACAATGCCGAGAAATTCAAGTACGATCAAGATGATGACAGCTATACATGTCCACAGGGCAAGATCCTTACCAGTAACGGGTCATGGTACAAAGGCCGAAACTATTACTTCAAACAATATAAGACCAGAGCATGCAAAAACTGCCCTGTGCGTGCCAAATGCACTACCGCAAAAGCCAATGGTAAAATTGTACAGCGAAGCGAGTTTACCCAATATATAGAAGCCAATGCCGAACGGGTCAAACAGAGTGGGGATACCTATAAAAAAAGACAGGCAATCGTGGAACATCCCTTCGGCACCATCAAAAGACAATGGGGCTTCGACCACATCATGACCAAGAAGGGTATCGCCCCGGCATCGGCGGATTTCGGCCTTATAGCACTGGCGTACAACCTGAGAAGATTATTCAACCTGAAGAAGATCATTGATCGCCCAAAAACATTCCTTCCAGGCTTGTGGGAGCTTCTAAAAACGCCATGGAAGTCAATAGCGAGATATCTGTACCGACTCCAAAATTTATGGGCTAAAATCCAAATTCTAGGGTCAATTGGCCTAACATTTCTAAAAAACCACTATTTTAATT
>JBATTK010000111.1:0-48782 GCA_049670505.1 Saonia sp. | reverse complement strand
CTATGAACCCGGTTCTTAGATGTATCCCATTCTCTATTTTATCAAAGTCTTCTTCTTCGGGAACCACAACATACTCGGGTTCAGGGGGTTTACTTTCAAAGAATGTCGGATGCTTTACCAGATAGATTACACCGATCGCCATTAGTCCAAAGAGTACAAAAGTCCCCAACAATAGTCTATAGATACTGTTGACCCCCTTTTTGAATTCTTGATGATTCTCCATACCTAAGAAACTTTTATAGCGATTCGATGACAGGCGTTATTTAGATATCCCTTGGGATTCCAACCTGGTAACAGCATGGGCTGACTAGTTCCCCTTGAATCCGTTGCACGTGCCCATACTTCATAATATCCTTTTTTGGGAAAGGCGATACGTGCTGAAAAATGCTGCCATGCCAAACGATTCACAGGTTTCTCTACAGGACAAACTACCCATGTTGCCCCAAAATCAATAGAGTATTCCATTTTGGACACTTCCAGCTCTCCGGCCCAGGCATGACCCCTGATATCCAGTTTTTTCCCTTGGGGGATTACCGCACCCGATTTGGGATAGGTAATCAAGGATTTTACCGGCATCGATTCTATAATGCACATATCTTCATCTTTGACTTTATCACCTGGAGCCACCGGGTTACACGGTACACGGTACGCGGTTCCTGTCATTTTAGTGCCATCATGTACAATATTGCGAACACTTATGCGGTTTACCCATTTACCGGAAACGGAAGCCGGCCATCCGCCGGCCACAAGTCTCAGCGGATACCCATGGGCCAACGGAATATCCCTACCGTTCATTTTAAAGGCCAATAAGGTTTCGTCTTGCAATGCTTTGGGCATTGGGGCGCCTCTAGATATGGGTTCTTTACCGGGATCCCTGCTCAGATGTACATCGGCCGCATGGTACCCTATATACACTGCATTATCTTTTATACCGACATCCTCTAGAACATCGCGCAAGCGAACACCGGTCCAGGTAGCACAAGAAACCGCACCTACCGTCCATTGATTGCCTTTTGCGGGAGGATCAAATTCGCTACGTCCGTTGCCGCCACATTCCAGTGTAAGTTGATAAGTGTGTTGCTTAAATTTTGATTTTAGCTCTGCCAAGGAATAGGTCTTTTTTTGTTTTACCGATTCACCATCTATGGCCAAGGTCCAATTATCAATAGCTATATTTTCCGGAATGAGTCCGTTGTTACGGATAAACATATATTGGTTGGGCGTAATCCGATCATCCAATAAGTGGGCCTTTGCCTGAATATTCCATGGCTTGTCGTTGAGGACCTCCATGCCTTTATCCTTGTTGAACATTTTAAAAGGATCTGGATCTTGTAATGCCAAAGGTCGATATCCTTCGGGCAAAGTGGTACCAAAAACGATATCCGCACCAATTATGGAGGCCATGGAAACCAACACCGTTTTCTTAACGAAGTTTCGTCTTTTCATTTTTTTGTCCAAAAGAGAGTGGTTTTTTGTTTAAAAGTAGCATTTTCTGATATTCAACTCCGTAACCAAAGTTGCATTATGCCCTAAAGATAAGGAATCCGATCTTTTCACCGTATGACCCTAGGACTGACTCCTTTTAAAATGAGGCACTACTCAAGAGGTTATATTTTTGCGCTATTGGTATTTTAGGTTCTACTATAAAGTTGTCGGTCCGTTGGGAAGTTATAAGGATACGGTTTTCTCTGCTTGTATCATCTGACACAGATAGGCTTAGGAAGTGCCTGGAAATTAAAAAAGCTTCCAAATTTCTTGGAAGCCTTTGTTTGTTTTACATAGTATACAATTCCAATGATAGGAGAAATAATTACTTCCTTGATCCTTAGAATTTTTTCGGATGCTGTTATCGATTTGAAAAATAAATTCTAAAGGTAGTGCCTTCTCCTAAAGTGCTTTCGCATTCAATTTTACCTTTCATTAATTCCACCTGATATTTAGCAAGGTACAATCCCATACCCCTGGAATCTCCTTTTTCGCTTAAGGTCTTGTACAGGCCGAACAGTCTGTCACCGTGTTTGTCCAGATCAATGCCGATGCCGTTGTCCTCTACGTTTAGGATGGTATGGTATTTCTGTACATCTACGCTTAGCACTATTACGGGGTCTCTTTCCTCTTTTCTAAACTTAATGGCATTTGAAAAAAGATTACCTAGTATATTCTCTAAATAAATGGGAAGGGCCATGACCTTCAGGTTATCAGGAATTTCATTGACTATTTTTACCTGCTCTTTTTTTATGAGACCGGCCAGTCCCTGCTCAGCCTTGTAGATGTATTCGTTTAGAACAAGTGATTTTTTCTTGAGATTTATGTTTTGTCGGATGGCCACCACTTCCCGAAGCCCTTTGATAGTGTCAGTGAGACTATCCGTTGATTGAAATAACATGGATAGGACACTTTTTCTTTCTTTTTCCCTGTTTTCTTTTGCTAAAAAGTTTAGGAGCAAAGAAAAGTTGGTGGCTTGCCCTTTCAGATTGTGGGAAACCATATGGGCAAAATTAACGAGTTTTTGGATTTCGGTATTGGACTCCCCGATTTTTCCTTTCAGCATTTTTTGCTGCGCTCTTTCCTTGGTGACATCCTGTATTACCGTAAGGATTATTTTCTCGTTTTTATCATTGTAGATTACTTGGCCTTTGAGCTGTAAAATAAGCTTTTTATATTCCCCGTCAACAAAGTCTACTTCCAAAGGACCGTAACAGTGGGCTCCCGCTAGTTGAATAAGAGGATTCGTCTTTCCCAACTTTTTAAAATTTAGGAATTTTAGAAATGACCTGTCCAGTAATTCCTCTTTTCTCCGACCTAACAGATCCAATAGCGCTCCATTGACGTTTACGAACCTCCCGGTCTTATAATCGTTTACCGCCATTGCGGTAGGAGAGAGATGAAAAAATTGTTCGTAATCATTTTTAACATTAACCTCGGTCATAAAATGCTTATCGGTCATTTTATGGGTAATGTCCTGAAGCGTGCCTATTATTCTAGAGCATTTACCGTCCTTGAATTTTGGTCTCCCAATAGTGTTCACCCATATTTCCCCATTATTTTTGGTAATCAACTTTAAATTTTCGTCCCAAGGCTTTCCGGTTTCAATCGCCATGGCTACAACTTCCTGAATCGTGTCCCGGGAGTTACCTATTTTATAGAAACTCATGGCACTTTCCAATGAAGCATCGTAGTCCTTGGAAACACCATAGATTTTTCTAATTATGGGCGACCAGGTAACTTGATCTTTTTCCAAATCGTATTCCCAACTACCTATTTTGGCAATTTCACTTTTTTGGTCCAGGACCTGTTTTGTTCTTTGTAATTCAATTTCCAATTCCTTGGCCTCTGTCATATCCTGTACATTGACAATCACCCCTATAAGCTTTCCATAGCCATCTTTCCAAGGATTTAGATGCCAAAGTAGCCTTTTTGGGGAATCGTTATTGACCAATACTTTATCCATTATTTGGATATCGTTAAGTCCGTCCATGACATAATCCAATTTCACTTTCCAATCTTCCGTGAATCTCGGAAAAAGGGTAAAGAAATTTTCACCCTTGCTGTTTTCGGTAAAATTGAACTTTTCGAACCAGCTGGTGGAAGCATCGATTAGGCAATAATTGTGATCTAAGAGGGCAATAGAGGAGGGTACTTGTTTCAACCAATGGGTTGAGTTGGTTTTAGTAGTTTGGTTTTTTATCATTTCTCTGAATTTTCCTACAATTTAACAAAAATTTATTGCGCCCAAATACCGAATTGTTGTGAAATGGTACATAATTGTTGTGCAATCCATTAAATTTGTTGTTACAAAATCTATTCCATCAGATCGGGAAAAAAAGCACTTACAACATTTTGTACGGAATCCACGGACAAAGGTTTTAATCTAATATCCTTTATCATATCAATATTCTTAGCTTTCATAACATCACCGGGGCTTAAAGAAGTAGTCAGCATAATCAGATTTGTTCTTTTCCGTTTTGCTTCGTTAATTTTTTCATATTCTTCCAAGAACTCCCATGCGTTCATAATGGGCATATTTATATCTATAAAAATAAGTTCCGGACTAGGGTTTTCTTCGGACTTTAGGTAATCGAGCATATCGTAACCACTTTGAAAGTCAATGACTTCTTCTGCACAGCCGGCTTCACGTATAAACTTCTTATGAATAAAATTGGTGGCAGGATTGTCATCCAATAGTAAAATGTAATTTAGTTTTTTCCTCATGGATTATTATTTTTTAATAGTAAAATGGAACGTACTGCCATTATCAACAATAGAGTCTACCCATATTTTTCCACCATGGAGCTCTACTATTTTTTTGCATTGTGCGAGGCCAATACCTGTTCCGTCATAACTATCCATATTGTTTAATCGTTGAAAGATGTTGAAAACTTTGTCCTTATTCTTTTCTTCTATACCTATGCCATTATCCTTAAACGTAAACTCCCAGAATTGTCCGGATTGTTTGGCAGAAATACTGATTTTTGGCACTTGACCTGGTTTCCTGAATTTCATGCTGTTTGACACTAGATTCAGAAATAAGGAGTTTAGTTCAATGTGGTACCCTTTTATGGTAGGGAGCTTCTTTATCTTAAAGACTGTTTTGGTGTCCTTTATTCTTTTATGCAGATCAATTTGAATGTCCGCTATGACTTTATTACAATCAATAGTGGTTATTTCCAAGCTTTGACCAATGCGGGAGTATCCCAAGACCCCTTCCACCAGATTCCCCATCCTTTGGGCCGCTTGGCTAATGAATTCAATATATTGATGACCATTGTCATCCAATTTATCCCCGTATTCGTTTACGAATAGCTTTACAAAATCCTTTATGGTATTCAAAGGCTCTTTAAGGTCATGGCTGGCTACATAGGCAAATTGTTCCAATTCCCTATTGCTGCGATATAAATCTTGCTCTATGGTTTTTAAAGGAGTAATATCTACGTGACAACCCACCATTCTTATTGGACGACCCTGATTGTCCCATTCAATTACTTTTCCCCTACAATAGATCCACACGATACTCCCGTCCTTATGATAATAGCGTACCGTATAATCATAGGGGAACTCCCCTTTTGATTCTACGTGTTTTCTGTAGGCCTCAAAAACCTCTGGCAAGTCGTCCGGATGTACAATTTTTTGCCATGATTCCGGCACATTTTTCATTTCATGATCTTCATAGCCGAACATTTCTTTAAGACTAGGGCTGAGGTATTCTGTGTTTTCCTGAATCATCCTATCCCAAAAACCGGCCATATTTCCTTCGAGCAATTGCTCAAATGCCTTGTTTTTATAATAGAATTCCTTTTGAGCTTCTTTTTGTTCGTTGATATCAACAAAGCTTATGACCACACCATCAACCACCTTCTGGTTGTTCAGATATGGCGTTATGCGCTTTAAAAACCAATCTCCTTTAACGGATTGCAGCTCTTGCTGTGAAGATTCGCCGGTGTCCAGTACGCGTTGTACCTTTTCAAACAAGTTATCTTCTGCACCTAATTTGCTCGCAAAATGATAAATGGGCCTATTAATATCTATTTCACGCAGATTAAAATGCTCCATAACCGTAGGGGTAAACTTGCGTATATGCATATTACGATCCAGAAAAATAGTACCTATGCCCGTACTGGTCAAAAGGTTGTCCATATCATCATTAAGTGATGCCAGATCCTCTATCTTTTCTTGTAGTTCTGCATTTACGGTATGCAGTTCCTCGTTTACACTTTGTAGCTCCTCGTTGGTACTCTGCAACTCTTCATTGGCGGCCAATAGTTCTTCATTTGTGGCCTGAAGTTCCTCATTACTGGTTTCTATTTCTTCTACTACTGTTTGCAGTTTCTGTCTGGTTTCCTGCAATTCTTCTTCCAATTCCCCAACGCGCATGTCATTTCCGCTACCCAATTCCTGGATAATTTCGGCAGAACCTTTTTCATTTTCCTTGGGTATAAAAAGCAACAGGTAACCTTTACTTTTTGTGGCGGAATTGACGTCAAAAGGACTTATCAAAAGATTCGCTACTATATTTTCGTCATCCTTACGAAGTTTCATGGACTTATATAGTACACGCTCATTGCCTTTTAAAGCCTTTCGTGCTGCACTGCGGATGGACACGGATACGCTTGCAGGGAACATTTTGAGCAAATTGATGCTAAATCCTTTCTTTGGCAATTCTATGAATTTTCTAAATTCACCGACCGCATGAAGAATGTTGAAGGTTTCATCTACGAACACCCCCGCAAGTCCCAATTCTTCCGCTACGGTCTCGTTCATGAGTTCCGGCATCCGATTGTCGAATTTAAAATTGGGCTTCGCGTGCAGGGAAGCGGGGGATGATTTCTGTATATCCGGATAGTTCAACGGTTCTATCCCCAAAGTACGTGCGGGTTTAATATTTTGGTACAGTTTTCCTTTCCTGTCCACTTCCTCCATTACATTCTTATAATCACCCAGTGTTTCACTGCTTCCCAATAACAGAATACCGTTAAGATTCAAGGACTAATGGAGCAAACCTATAATTTTTCTTTGCGCTCTTGGCTCATAATAAATCAATAGGTTACGGCATATCGCAAGGTCCATTTTATTGAAAGGAGGATCTCTTAGGATGTCGTGTTGACTAAAAATGACCATACGCCGTAAGGAATCCACTACTTGGTATTCATCCTTTTTTTGAATGAAAAATTTATTCAAACGATTCTGTGAAACATTTGCTATAATACTTTCGGCATAAACTCCACGGCTTCCGATTTCCAAGGAATTATCTGCCACGTCCGTCGCAAAAATTTTAACTTCCAGTGTTTTGCCCTGCCTTTCCAATTCTTCCGATAGCAAAATAGCCATACTATAGGCTTCTTCCCCAGTACTTGTGCCTACGCACCAAAGTTTAAGCAGTTCGCCTTCGGATTTGGATCGTATAATATCCGGGATAATTTTGTTTTCCAGTCTTTCCCATACATAGGTATCTCGGAAGAACTTGGTGACCCCGATAAGGAATTCACGGGCCAGCGTATGTACTTCGGTAATATTTTCAAAAAGAAAATCCAGGTATTCTTTTTGATTATGCAGTTTATTGATACTGATTCTCCGTGCTATTCGCCTTACCAAAGTGGGCCTTTTGTAATACCTGAAATCGAATTGTGTAATGTTCCGTATTTGATGTATGATTCGGTTTAAGGTCTCTTTATCCTGTTCTATCTGATTTTCCGTTGCCCCATTTGACTTCGGATTATCAACAAAATGGATGAGTTCCGTGGGTAATTGTTCTACCGGCAGGGTATAATCTACCAATCCGGTATTAAGGGCACTTCGGGGCATGCCATCGAACTTGGCCTGTAATGGATCCTGCACCATAACCATGCCCCCGGCCTCCTTTATGGCACGGGCACCACTGGTACCGTCGCTTCCGGTACCACTTAGAATAATACAAATTGATTTTTCCTTGCTTTCCTGGGCAAGGGAACGAAAGAAGATGTCAATAGGCAGATTTAAATCATGTCCACTAGGTTTATTGGTCAACATCAGCTTTCCATTGAGAATGGTCATGTTCTTTTTTGGAGGAATCAAATAGATACATCCCTTTTTGATTTCCATATTATGCGTTATCTCATAGATAGGCATGGAGGTATTCTTGGCCAAGAGCTCGGCCATTAGGGATTTATAATCTGGACTTAAATGTTGGACGACCACAAAGGTGTACTGACAATCAGCGGGCACATTATCAAAGAATTCCTTTAATGCCTCAAGGCCACCGGCACTTGCACCCATGGCAACAATTCTGGGCTCTTCTTTAATTTCTAGTTTTTGTTCTGCTAAGGGTACTTGATTTTCGGATGATTCCAAATGTATATCTAAATTTTTGAATTTTAATCGAAGACTATTTCTTCACAACAATAGACCCTAGTTGGAGCGCTAAGAAATATTTTTTTATAAAAGTAAGAAATAAATTACGTAAAATTAAGACCTTGTTAAATAAATTTAACAAACGTTCAGTATTCTTGTTAAGAATCCTATAGATTTTGTAAACGCTGTATTAAAAAGGAGACAGGGCTACGAAACACTAGCGGCCTTAGTTCGTAAAAAGCTGGTTATAATAACCGAATATCTGAAATACGCGGCGTGCCGTCATCAAAGCGTTTGTTTTATCTTCGTTGGAAAAGGTTCTATGATCGATATGCGAACAATATGTTCTCCAACGATTTACGACATCTTTCGATTCATTTCCGAAAAATGAATAGGTCTCTATTTCTTCCAATTTTGGGCACTTGGCCAAATTTTTAGAAATTACCATGCTCCCTAGCATTGAACCCTCAAGTACATATAAAGCACCAATTGCTTCTGTTTCCGAATGAATTGAAAATGAGGGGGCATTGGTATCGTAGGAATCAATGGATTCTCCCAAAGATGTCAAATCCAGATGTAGCCCCTCACTTTTTTTATTCGAAATATAGGGCCTTAGCTCGACTTTGACCAAATTTTGGTTTCTTACTAATTCCTGCTCAATGGTGACGTAGGAGCAATAATTCTGAAGTAAAAACCTTTTGTAACATTCCACGGATATGGAATGATCTAGTATGTACTTGGCTAAACTGGAGGCTTCTATCTCGTGATGCAGCTCCCTTGTTTCTTTTTTTAAAAAATCAAGCATCCTTCTTCATGCCTTTAAGTTGCGCCAAGGACTTTTTTATTTGAAGGTAACTTTCAATATGAAGATTGTTCTCCTTCATGGCATTTTCAATAAAGTTTTGTACCGTATCGAACATTTCCCTTTGGTCGGAAGATGTTTTGCCTTTATTTCTTCGCTTAATGATTTCCTCAAAATGGGGCAATAGTTTTTTATGGAGTACGGGCATGTGTTTTTTTAAGATATAACCGGATGCACCGTTTAATATGGTATTCGCCGCTATCTCTTCATCGTTTACGGTGCCGGTCACAAAAACCAGATATGTGCCAGGGGCATTTTCCATAGTATAGTTCAGTACATCCATTCCGTTAAAGCCGCTTAGTCTATAATCACAGAGGATTACTTCCGGAACAAACTTTTTCAATTCGCTCGTAAACTCCGTATAGGTATTTACATGGACAAGGATCGGTTCTTCTACAATTTTATTGATTTGATGGGAAATAAGTTTATAATCACTTAATTCATCCTCGATCAAAAGTATTTTCAATTTACCTGAAATCATTTTCGTAATCTATGGCCCAAGAATCGATAATCATGGGGAGTTGTTGTTTTAAACTTACATAGGTTCGTAATTTCTCAAAATAAGCATCGCAACCCAGGTCACTGGCTTTTTGTTTATCATCCTGTCTATCGGAAGAGCTCATCATTACCGTTGGTATTTTTTTTAATATTGCATCATTTTTTATATGCTCTAGAACATCAAAACCATTGCCGGCAAGGAGTTTAATATCTAGTAAAACAAGATTGGGCAAGTGATTGTTGTTTTTCCGTTCATTTAGAAACGCTATGGCCTGATGTGCCTTGTCAAAGACAATGACACTGTATTCTAATAGATCAATATCGAAAACACGTCTCATTAAAAAGATATCATTTGGATTATCTTCTACCAATAGCACATAGTTGTTAGATTTCACCTTCATGCAGTTTAAAATAAAAAGTACTTCCTTTGCCCATACTGCTTTCCGCCCAAATACTCCCCTGATGTTTATCCACTACCCGTTTTGCAATCGCCAATCCTATACCCGATCCGGAAAATTCCGAATTGGATAGGCGAACAAATACCCCAAAAATACTTTCTTGGTGTCTGGCGTCAAAACCGATGCCATTATCGCTAACAAAAAAAGCACCCTTCTCAGTCACACCGATCTTGACTAACGGTTTGTTTTCTTTTGAGGAATATTTCAACGCGTTTTCAATTAGATTTTTTAGTAACAGCAATATCATGGAACGGTCCCCGTACATATGGGGAAGTTCCTTTGTTATCTCCATTGTGGCTTTTGGATACTGATTTTTTAACATGTTATATACTTCAATTACAGCATCCTTTGTTGAAAAATCTTCGAACTGCAACGACTGTTGCCCTAATCCGGAATAGGCCAAGATATCATCTATAAGATTGTTCATTTTCTGGGCCGAAGAAATAATCGTTTCCAAAGACGATTTGCAGAACTCATCCAAACTATCTTGATACTCCTCTTTGATGATTTGGGCAAAACCATCAATGCCGCGAAGCGGTGCCCTAAGATCATGGGAAACACTATAACTAAACGATTCTAAATCTTCGTAAGCCTTCTTTAGTTTGTCGTTCAAACTCCTTACTTCTTCATATTTCCTAAGAATGATCTCGAAGATGTTCTTTTGCAAACCTACCGCTCCGGAAATTTCGTAATCTTTCCAAGGTACGGCTTTGCCGGTTTGTTCTTCGGACCACTTTTCAAAAGATTTTCGGGGAGAAAGTCTTAGGTCATTTTGGACCGACACTGCTTTTTCTGGATTACCTGCCCAATCTACGGTCTGAATCACTTCCGGCTTAAACCATAATAGGGCATCATCATTGGAATTGGAGATGAACATACACATCACCCCGGATGCGATGTCCTTGTAATGTTTGGCCGCTTCAAAATCCTGACTGAAACTATTGGTATGGTATTGATTGGTTGAAGTTAAACTTTTAATGGCTTGGACAAGTTCAATTATTTGTTCTTTAGAAGGACAAATCCCTATGGTAATTACGCTATTATCAATGCACATGGCCGCACCCGAAGAATCCGTAAGATCGTTTAACGTATATTCGAAACTAGATAGCCCAAAAGAGATATCGTTATTCCTATCGATCTGGTCAATTAATTTACTGCGAACCAAAGAATTCGTTTTTATTTGATCCAAGGTATGATCTGTATCGTCCAATTGTATCCTAGTAGCAAAAACCTGGGTTAAGAATTTGCAACTCAGGCGTTGATAATAGTTAATGTATCTTGGACTATAATGATGACAGGCGATAAGGCCCCAGAGCATATTGTCACATACAATAGCGGCGGTCAAAGTGGCATTAACCTCCATATTGTTGAGATATTCTATATGGATAGGAGATACTGCCCGCAACTCTGATCTGGATAGATCTAGCGGATGATCGTTTGAGCAGGTTTTGGCCGAAATTATAGGAACCGTATCCGATGCAACATCGGCGATGATTCGCACTCCCTGTTTTAAGAATAACGCTCTGGCCTGTTTTGGAATATCGGTGGCCGGATACTGTAGACCCAACCAGCTTTCTAAATGATCTTCCTTACGCTCCGCCACAATTTTTCCGTTCCAATCTGCATCGAACCTATAGATCATTACCCTATCGTACCCCAAATACTCCTTAATCAAAAATGCAGCACGGTCGCACATTTTGGATAAATTGGAAATGGTATTGATTTCCGAAACAATTTCGGTAAGACGAAGCTGGTATTCAAAAGCATTCAATGCTATCGTATTCCTTTCAAATTCAAAGATATACTCCGAATTACTTTGATGGGCAATAATGGTGATTTCTTGATCGTCAATTGTGATATCCCTGTAAACTACCGTTTTATTTCTTAGTTCATGGATTACATCCCCTATTGTTGTTCCATCTATGATCTGGGTTATTGATTTTCCCAACAATTGTTCAGGGTCCTTTCCAAGTAGCAGGCCTGCATTTTGGCTACATCGGGTTATGGTTTTGTCCGTTATACTGGAGGCGAGTAGGTACCCGTGATTTTGAATCTTTCCAATAATATGAATGGGTTCCTTGTCACAATTGTTAAGGTCAACCGATGTGGGGTATAACTTGGATGGTGAAATATGGGTCATGGTTTTTGTATCGGATTTAAAAATACATAAAACGACTTACAATATGCGAATTATACTACAAAAAAGGGAATGAATTGAATTAAGAAGGAGAAAAATAACATCTTAATGATTGACCTCCTACCCACAGGCTGGACAATTCAAAACTAGAGGAGTATCGGCGAATAATCATTTTTGACCCTATATCCGGTTAAAGCTGAAAGTTTGTAAAAACCTAAAAATCAATTTGGTTTGGCAGGCCATTGTAACACATATTTGTTATTGTTTTTTAGTTCCTAGTAAGTAAAGTACAACTCCCGGCCCGGATTTTACTTTGTCAATTTCCCAATCATAATTTTCAGTTCCGCTTAAACTTTCCACTAGTTCGTTCATTTCTTTAACGGAATACGTTCGAAGTGATGAAACAACTCCGTCCCACAATACAAATAAAGGGACTATTGGAATTAAATAGGTGAAAACAATTCGGCCCATTTTAAAGGGTTTAATAAAAGGTGTTGTCAAAAGGACACTCAACGGAGCGAATAACATTGCTACAATACTGGGCAAACTTCTTTCCTGTGCCTCAAAAATGGCAATGGAACTGTTGGAATCAATTACATTTTGTAAAATTAGTTTTGCGTCTTTTGGTTTAAAATGATGCAGCGACAAAAATTGTGTTCTTAACCCTTTTAATTCTGTTGGGACATCTCTTGCATCAATGGGTTTTTCAATAAACTCAAAATTTTCGTCCTGTTTTTTTGTAAACTTAAAAGCAGGAATGTTGGGGTAAAAATCCGTTAGCATTATTTTTAGGTCCGGAATATCCTTTTTTAACTCGGAGTTTAACCAAATTAGTCCACCCCCTCCACCAGAACCAAGGTCAACGATTTGATTCGTTTTACTTTTTTCCAAACCTTTTTGAATAATTGGAACAATAGGTCTATACATTTTTGTTTTATTGGACAAAAACTGTAAAAAGTCCGTTCCATAATTCCTTAAAAAAGTCGGAAACCATTTTTGGTCTTCAAATTCAAATAAATGTATTCTTCCCATTTCGTTTTGTCCTATGTGCAATACCGGTTGGCCTATGATTTTGCTCCGGATCATCCACAGGAAACTGTCCGCTGCAAAGGATTATAGTTTTGTGGGCAACGGTATATTCCGTACTCGGTTTCCCTATAGGAGTACAAATTAGCCCATTCGAATTTGGATCTAAAAATTTAAAGAGCTTCATTTTAGTTAAGGGCAGGTCATAATCTTCCGCATCATAAACCGCTAACCTAAGATTTGCAATTACTATTATAAAAATCAGCTACTTCCCAAACTTTATTCAATTCTTTTTGTTTAATTTTTTCCATGAGGTCCGGACAATTTAGAAAATAATTTGCCAAAACCTTTCTTTTTAATCCTAACAATCCTTGGGTTGCCCTCATAAAAAACCCGTCCTCCTCTTTTTTGAGCAGATCCATCCACGATAATTCAGGTTCTCCCTGTTCCCACCATTCCAATTCATAATGACTTAACTTTCCTTTGCTTAGGACCTTTAAAAAATACTTTTCTCCATTTTGCGGGTCAATATCATATTTGGGGTTGAGCAATACGATTTTTTGTGACGATTGATTTAACCAAAAGCCTTCATAATTCGTATGATTTACCCGAAAGGCAGAAACATCTTTCCTTTTGTATTTTCTCCGCTTCCCGTTCGTATCCATGAATCTGATTTTCTTGTAATATCTGGGATTCAAACCACTTTGATTTATGTGTTTAACAGTGCCGTATAAGGTATCCCCGGCAATAAGCACAAGATAATCCGATGTATTGTTGGTTTGTGCAACCAAGGATGTTTGTGTTGCGAGCAATAGTACCATAGTGATGGTCAAAAAAGGTGTAACAATTTTCATAATGCTATTAAAATATTAATGTGGAAGCACCATACCTAAAGCTGGTCTCGATTTAGTAGATTCATTTGAACTCCATTGTGAAAGTCGTGCTTGGCCTATTCCGGTTCGCCTCGGAACCATTACCCTATTCACGGATTTTTTGGTAAGATAAGACCTGAAAACCAAAAATAGAACAATGTAACCGACAAATGAATGCTTATTAAAATAAAAAAGGACTACTTAATATGAACTCATCTTGGGTTGTATAACCATTTTGTGTTAAATTGGGTGTATAAAGATGTATTTTACAGCTATATAAACAAGTTGCAATACATTATGATCAAATCCTTAATGAGTCAATGTCTATTCTAAAAAAATATCAGAAAAATTTTGTGGTTGATTTTGGAATAGCTGAAGTGAAAGGCTTAATCGACAAAAAAAGAAAAAGTTTTTTGTAAAATGGATTTCGGAAACGGAATTTAAAATAAGTCTGAATTTTTCTGTCGGGACCAATTATGCATTTGACGTAAATAATAATTCAAAAAGTGCAATTGTTGCCAATGGGACTTTATCTCAACTATCTGGAGGCAAAACTCAGGTTAATTTAAGGACTAAATTCAAATACGGACTGATTTTAATTCTCATTATTCCAATAGTCATGTTGATTCTACAATTAACAATGGATTTAGGAATTCCCCTGCCTTTTTACTTTGTCTTTCCGATTTTTTTAGAGAGATTGAGACATGGAAGAAGTCTAAAAGATAAAAAACCGATTGTTTGATTTCGGTTTTGAAAATAATCAATAGAAACTCACAGGAATTTTTGAAGGTCCGCTGGTTATTTCGTAAGGTTGATAATCTCGTTCTGTTGGTATAGATTAGGTAAGAAACCTGATTTAATTCTGAATTGACTCCGCTTTTTTATTTTAGGCTTGGAAGAAACTTTTTCTAATTTAATTCCTGGGTCATAATATATATTCCCTTTTGCCATTTGAGCCAAGAACAATTGAAAATCCGTTCCCGTTCCCAAAACTATTTCATTCCCGTATCGGTATTTTCGCTCCTCTGCTCTTTCGCAAAGTGACGGCACATAACACGCTTGATTATGCTTTCTGTTCCAATGTTTGAGCATCGATGAAAAACTCCACGATGCTGTTTCGTTTCCATTTTTGTCTAGAAGAGAAATCCGACCATTAGAGTTACGAATTTTTCCGCTTTCAACGTCAAATCCAATTAAGCGCATCTCCAAGTTAGTTAGATGATGGCGCTCGCCAACTTTATGCAAGCCTCCAAAATTAAGTCGGTCTTCTCGACCACGTTTGTCTTCGTAGCCATAGGTTTTGACAAAGTATTCCGCTCCTTCAGTTTTATAAAGTCCTTCGGTCGGTTCAGGCGTCATTAAAGTTATTGCTTTAGATTTAGTCCGATTGAAGTTCGCTACTCCAAACTGTTTAACCTCCCAACCCATAAAATCGGGTTCAGAATAGCCGTTTGGAGTAACACCTAATTCAGCTTCTAAAGTATAGCCTCCGCAATTAGGTGCTCGACAAGGTAGGATTTGACCATTAGTGTCAAGTCTTTTAGAAGTTATCCAGCCTAATTCGTGAATTCGTTTTAATTCATTGAGTAAAATAGCTCTATTGTTTTTGGCTTTTGGTAAGTCAATAACAGAAAATACTCCGTGTACAGAATCAAATTCGGTTTGATGGAATTGGTTGGCAACTTCCGAGTCAGGCCCGGTAACATATCCTAAAATTGAACCATTTTGAGCAACGGAGAAAAACAGTAAACGACCATTTAATCTTTGAGTCATCAAACCAGAAGGTGGCTTTTTGCAACCTGCAAGAAAACCAGAAAAACGAACTTCAGGATATTTCGGGTAGAGGATTAATTGGGCTTTTGGTGCGGGAAATATGTTGCCTTCATCGTCAAGCCAACCAAAGTTGATTTTTGCCTTAAACCTTTCTTTGTTCCAATCGCCAGCCTCTTCTGTGGTGATTTCTGATAGAGGTAAAATGTTTAGAATTTCAAAATTACCACTAAAGTAAACTTGGTTTTTTGAGTTGTCATTAGGTGAAAGATTTTTTACATAAATCTTTTTACATCCATTGTTAATGAACAGCGACCTTAGGTTGTTTAGATTCATCGAGTTTTTGAAGTTCTTTAACAACGTTCGTTCCAACCGCTTGTATCATTGGCGAAACGACGGAATTCCCAAATTGTTTATAAGCCTGGTTATTGGAAACAGGAATAATAAATTTATCTGGAAATCCTTGAAGTCTAGCACACTCTCTTGGTGTTAATCTTCTAGGGTTTTTGCCTTTTTGAGGAATGAGAATTTCAGCACCATCTTTATAATATCGTGCGCTCATTGTTCTTGAAATACCGTTCAAATTGGTCATTCCAAATCCAAATCCGTTGCCCTTGGCTTGGTGCTTTTTCTTGTATTCTTGTAAGTAGCTCCAAAGTTTGTCCGATAAAGTATACTTGTCTTCCACCTTCGGTTCCAAAATCTCTTTGATTGCGAAATTTGCCTCAGTAGGTTGTGGGAATTCAAAAGTTTCTTTGCCCTTGAAAACTGATTTTTTAAAACCAACTATGATTATTCGTTCCCTGTGTTGAGGAACATAATATTTACCGTCCAAGACCTTGTAGTGAAGCGAGTAACCCAATTCATTCAATGTTTCTGTGATTACTTTAAAAGTCTTCTTTTTGTCGTGAGAAACAAGATTTTTCACGTTTTCTAACATAAAAGCTTTGGGCTTTTTATGTTTGATAATCCTAGCAATGTCAAAGAATAATGTTCCTTGGGTTTTGTCTAAAAATCCGTGTTCTCGGCCTAAAGATTTCTTTTTTGAAACTCCAGCTATTGAGAAAGGTTGGCAGGGAAATCCACCTAATAAAATATCGTGGTCAGGAATCTCCTTTTCCAAAATTTTGGTAATGTCTCCAAACGGTACTTCGCCAAAATTAGCCTCGTAAGTTTTTTTGGAATAAGAATCCCATTCGCTCGAAAAGACGCACTTTCCACCATTATTTTGATAAGCAAGTCGGATGCCGCCAATTCCAGCAAACAAGTCTATAAACTTGAACGAAGGGTTTTTTGGCGGGGGAAATGGTATATCCCATTCGATTGGGAGATAATATTGGAAATCGGGTTCTTGAACAATATCTAGTTCTTTGTGCAGTTCCGTTAAATATTCGGTCGCAGAGGTTCTAAAGTATTGTGAAACACCATTTTTATGATTCTGAAAATAGTGAGTTAAATGCGCCAAATCATTTGTAGTTTTCTTATCTACAACGATTTGTAACTTGTTTTTTATATCGGAATATTTCTTGCTCATAGAGAATTTGTAAAGTAACTAAATTCTGAAAGCAAATCATAACAACCTTAATTTGCTTGTTAACAGATTTGTCAACGAGTTTTTTGAGGACAAAGGCCAGTGATCAGCTTAAAGCATTGGGATGGCTGATTAAGAAATTTCCAAATCAGGCTAAGGGGTTAATCTAAATGGGGTCTCATGTGAAAATGGAGATTTTTCTATTTCTTCATTATTCATAGTCCAAGTTACCGATGTTATCTTCCACGTATCATTGATTAAAATAAGTGACCAGTATTCGGTTCCCCAATTTTGAATTTTTGAGTTAATGGATAAAGTATAATCAAAAGATATGGTAGCAAATTCACTTCTTTCAATTATTTCTACATTGTAGAATTTTTCTTCTGTCCTATCTTTTAAATTTTCATAAAATGTTTTATAATTGGTTGAATGAAAAGTAAAGTCGGGCATACTCTTTAACGCCATTTTTTTTGTCTTATTAGTAAAAATTGCGGACCAAGTAACAGAGTCGTGTAAAAATAAATCGCCAAATTTTTCAACATCATTATGTTCAATTATTGATGTTCTAAAATCTTCAATGACTTGTTTTAATTTTCTATTAGAATTTTTGGTCTGAGCTTTAATAAAAAATGGTATTAATAGAATACTTAAAAATAATAATTTGAATTTCATAAGATATATTTAGTTTAAAGATTTATTCTTTCTTGAATCTGTTCTTTATTTATTTTCCGTATCAGTATAAGGCCAACAATAAACAATGGCAGAAAAATAAAAAGAGGTACTATAGAAGACGAAATCTGTTCCGCTAGAGTTATTTCTATTGTGGCTTCTTTATCGATATCCGTGATGTTATTTAAGTTTGGAAGCGAACTGAATAAGAAGAAGAAATTGATAAGTCCGTGTGTGATTGCGAGGGGTATCAGCTTGTTTGTTTTCAATAAGGCTACCCCAAAAAAGAATCCAATAAAAATAGCATAAATTGATTGTCCGATTACTTGGGGGATGTTATTGTTAACCGTCAAGTTTAGCAAATGTGAAGCGCCAAAAAATAAAGCAGGAAATAATACACCTAAAAAGATACCGTTTTTATGCGAGATGTATTTTTTTATAAAAAGGGGTTGTAAGAAACCTCTAAATATAAACTCCTCTGCGAAACCTACCATTAAACACGCAATTAGTAATAATAATAGATTATAGCTGCTTATTTGTGATAGGTCTTTACTTATAAAAGTTGAAATACCTAGTAAGAAAAGGTAAAAAGGTATGAAGTTAATGAATTTGAAAGACCATTTATAGTTTGAGCTCAAACCAGATAACGCCTTCTCTTTTAGATTACTTACCAGTATCAAGCTTAATAGGAAAATTAATGACATTTTAACAGTTAACACAAGATATTCAATGTGAAAAGTTGAGAAATTTAATTCTGTAATAATTTTATCGAAAGGTAGCTGCATTATAATACCTATAATTATGATTATTACAACTCCGGAAATAACTGGTGGGATATTTTTTATTTTGACCATTATTTTAAGGTCTATAAGTGTGCCTTAAATAAATGACGATATAGTCTAACTATTGTTACTTACGATGAATAAGAATTTAAAATATATAAGTGTTTGGATTGTAGGTTTACAGAAATTCCCCTAGTTTTTTAGAATGAAAATATATTGAGGATCTAATTCGGGTCAAATAAATGACAACTTGTTTATATAGCTGTAAAATACATTTTTATGCGCCCAAATTGGAACAAAACCCCTGCTAGCGCTCGTCTTTGACGAGTGCACACATAAGTAAACCAAATTCCCGTTCATTCCAAAAAACCAATGGTATCGATTTCAAAAGCGGGGTCTTCTTCCGAGATATTTCTTGCACTGCTATATTTCCATTTTGTTGGTTCGGTTACAAAACCGGCCTCTACGGGGTTGTTATGTATATATGTCAATTTTTGTTTCATCACTGCCGTACCCCACAGCTCTATAGGTTTGTTATGATGTTGTCAAAATTGATATTTGGACACATTGCCCTTTTTCCTGCCAGCTCGCTCGAACATTCACAATAACCATTCTTTTCTACTTTCCTTTGGATTTTCCTCGATGGCCCGTAATAGTTTTTTGGAAGTGTACTTCTTAAAATCGCGAAGAAGGCCCGAGTAATCTTCTTTTGTCGAACGGAAAATCAAATGCACATGACTTGGCATAAAGCAATAGGCATACAACCCCATTCCTTTTTCCTTTCGACAATATTGAACACTTTGTTGTAAAATGTCAAAATAGATTTGCCTTGTAAATACATCTATCCAATGAACCGTGGCAAAGGAAACGGAATAAACGGCAGTTGGGTTATGGAATTTATACTTTCTGCCCATTGAAAGCTAAAAATTCAAAAACCACAGCTTTTCGACTGTGGTTCTTTTGTACTTGCACTTTTCCTTATTGTGTGCTCTTTTCAGACCATTCTGTATGGCACCCGTCTCAGACAGGCGCTGGCAGGGGATACTCTGTGTAACGCTCAAGAGAAAAATCAGTCGTAATGGGGGTGTTCAAAATGATTTCTGATTTTATGAAGGCGATATCTTCAGGAAATTTAGCTAGACATCTGAGAACATTTTGACCTCCATGGCTATGGCCCATCAAATGAACCTCTGCGTTATATTTTTCTTTCAAAATCTTTGCTATGGCTATAATATCTTTCGAAACCTGACTGGTATTTATTTTTGAAGGATCAATTTTCTTTGCAGACTTGTTCAGCCCACTTTGATCGAAATAAGCAATGGCAACTTTGGTCTCCAAGGTATTTTTCCATTTTGGATAGTCTGATCTTCCAAAGTCAATTCCATTTTCAGCATCGCCACCTTGAACATGGAGTACGATTGTCTTGGTATCTAAATGCCCCCTAACGAATACTGGTAGGCTTTTGGTGGCTGGATCTACATAAAGGAAGTCCTTCACCTTTTGGGCTGTAGCGTACTGTAGGAGACACACCAAAAGTATTATTCGTATTATTTTTTTCATAGGCTTACTGATCTAGGATGATATTCATTTTATTGCCAGCAATGGTTTCTACTAAAATGCTTTGAGCATTCAATATGTTAGATATTTCAAAAAAATAATTACAATGGGATGTAAAAAGTTCTTCAGGACCGTACCCATTGATGGTCTTAAGGGTATCGCCAATTTTTAGAGGTAATTTTGGATGTGTTCTATTCACTATCCAAAGTGAATCGTTTAGAATTCCTGGAATAAATGTCTTGGCCTTACCTATGGTAACCGTTGAAACGGGTTTGAGCAAAATTGTATTATCCTCATAGTTTAGGTACATCGTAAAATGCTCTAGAAAATCGTTCCCTAACAATGCCTTGTTCAGAGATGAAAATTCAACAGGTATTTTCGTCTTGTATTTACCTAGCTTAACGTTCAACTCCTTAATAAGTTGGATGTCTCGATTAGAACCAAATATACCTGCCGTGGATTGGTCGATTATGGTCTGTGTATTTTCTGATTGAAATTGTTCCGCAAACTGATAAGGTAGTACCAAACCACCATTGTAACCTAAATCAAGGATAACGTTCTCAATAATTCGGCCGTCGATTTCAATATCGATTTTCGGAATTCCAGATAGAAAAGAAGTTTTAAAATCCAGTACATCGTGTTTATTTTTAGTATTGACATTAAAAGGATCTTTTGAGATTTTTATCTCTTTCTTTTTGTAGTCGATTTTCCAATGTGCCAATTTTATCAAGTTAGCTCCTATGATACCGTCTTGGGCAATACAAGGGCTATAAGACTTGGAATCGTATTTAAGTTTGCCGGCGCTAATATTATAAAAGCTTGTATTTGAAATCGTAATAGAATCGAAATTGGCGATTTCCACTTCCCTCTTGATGCCTTGGGCTGTACCATTACTTCGTTTGTATATCGTTTTAAGGCCGAGTTCTCCTGATAACTTGAATTCCACCTTACTTTGAAACGCCCCAGTATCAAAAATGAAACTATTGGCGTCTTCTGAATTGTCGATGTGTGCATCTATTACGATCAATTGTTTTACGTATCGAAATGGAATGATGGTAACCGCTTCTTGCTTGAAATCTGATTTGGCCTGCAATCTCAGCTCACTTATAGTATTGCAACCTAGCAAAGCGCAAAATATTAGCACCTGTGGTATTAGGTTAATCTTTTTCATCATCTTTCTAAGTTTTGGGATTGAATTTTTTTTCAGTCCGTTTTTGCCAATAAAGCAGCACCGGAATACCTATTAGCGAAGGCAGGGCAAATGCCAAGTAGGAATTCATTAAATCGAATCTTGTAACAATAGTGGATAAGAACGCAGTAAGTGTCGCAATATATCCACCCATCATATTGCCAATATGTGACTGATACCAATGGTAGGGCTTGTCGGGTCTTTTTAGAAAAGGACTTAAATTGGTGTAAGAAATCAAAAGCCCACCTAATCCGAAACCTATGGATAATAACGCCCCTCCGGAAGTAAATCCCCGTGAGAGACCTAGATAGGTGCCATAAGCGATAAATACTAGATTGACCACACCGTTTAGAATGCCTGCAAACCAATCGAACCATTTAGGTCTCTGGCCTTTATGTATTCTTTTTAGTTTTAGACTCCGAACTCCACTGAAAACACTGTAATAGCTTAAGAAAGCAATAAGAAACAAGAAAGTGTTGCGTCGAAAACCCGCCACAATAATGCCGGTTATAAAAACACCTGTCATGGCATAAAAGTAGATTTTACCCGATTGTCTATGCCACGTTTTGCCTTTAGCACTTGTTATGGCAATAAATCCAGTAATCAAGGAAATGGTACCGACCAGAATGTGTAAGTAAAGGATGTTGTCCACCATAGTATCCATCGTAAATTATTTTATTCACGATGCAAAATTGCAATGTCATGTTGGGTTGAACGCCCTTTCTAAGTAGCTTTGTTATTATTGGGACGTATTTGTGATGTTCAGGAAAACCAACCGATGGTTATGCTTCTAAAAATTGTGAAACCTCTTTTACCTTAGCCCTGGAAACTGGAATGTTCATTGCAATACCTTTTAGCTTGAGCTCTAGATTTCTGGCATTGCCCTCAACTTTAATGATATAATTCGCATTAACTATAAAGCTTTTATGACATCTTAAAAAAACAGTATTTGGTAACATAGATTCGAAGGATTTTAACCGATTACGGATCAATTTCGTTTTAATCTCTTCCATATCCGAGTAGTAAACTTCGATATAATTTCCATCAGATCTCATATAAACTAAATCTTCTGAATCAAGCCGTAGCTCAATATTTTGGTTTTCTGATCTAATCAATAATTTTTTAATGTTTTCAGTTGACGTGGCGTCCTTTGTCTTTAGTCTTTGGTTTTCCGTTGTCAGTGCTTCGGTCAATATTTCAGCCTTTTTAAACTGTAATTTCTGATGATGATATTGTTCGAATAGAATCATGATGATGATTGGGAAAATACTGATCCCCATTGTGATCGAGGCGGTCTTTATTATTAAAGATACCACTGATGATCGGTTATCTTGAACGATTAGAAGTAAGGTGCTAATTGCAATGCAAACAATCAATACAGTAGATGAGATAAGCAAAATTTCTTTACCTATCGTCCAATCATCTTCATTCATGGCATTCGGCAGAAGTTTTTTTAGGGCAGATACGGACATCATGATGCAAGCAGCCACAAAAAGAGCTGTGATTAGAGCTGCAATCCATCTTCTTGTTAATCCTAAATCTTGAAAATGTGAAGGGGCAAAAATCACGATGATCAAAAATGTGATTACACTTGGTATTATAACGCTAAAATGGTTAAATATGAATGGATGTGGTTTGTTAAGAATACCTAGCATTAATCAACGAAATTAGAAACATACTAACTAGAAGCTAAGATAGAGAATGCTCATTTAAATTTGACCATCCAAATTATTTGATACGATAAGAATGGGTCTGAAGTCATCTTTATGAGGCAATACAAGTACCTGGTCTCACAAAACAGCCGTTTTACGGGATAGTTATAAAAGAGAGAAATACTTTTCCTTGCGATTCCTATCAATGGTCTCTTTTAATAATTTCGTCAATTCATCTTTTATGGGGCTTTTAGTTCTTTGATTTAATATTTGAGTTTAAAACAACTAACGAATATGATCCTTTTGCAAAGGATTATTCTTAGAGTGTGAAGAAGTATCAAAGTAAGCAAATTTGTATTAAATAATATCAAACTTGATTTCAAGCATGTTTTGCGTGCAAATGAAAAAAGCCCTGACGATGCTGTCGGGGCCTATAGTTACTTGGTGGAGAATACCAAGGTAACTGGGTTGCTCCTGATTATATGCCGTCCTGCAAATACAATTGGCCGTGCCTGGCGGCACGGGCGTTTAAAACACGAAAGCCACCCAAATAAATTTGGTGGCTTTTCCATGTTTTGAAGCGCAATCCCAATGGTGCTTGATCGTGGAGAATACCGGAGTCGAACCGGTGACCTCTTTAGCAGCAAGAGAATTCCCAAGATATAGTAGTGAACCGATAAAAAATTCAGAAAGAGTATCACCTAACGAACGGGCTCCGCTATCGTTTTGATTTCCTGTATGGGTTTTCATTGGTTTTGGAGCAACCAACGAACGATTTTATTCCTTTCGAAAATATTTTCCATTGGGTTTGGAATGCGAAATGTTTCTCGCAGCGGTAAGTTTATACAGGTAACTTCTGGATATCCCCGTATAGTCACAGATTTCCTCAAAGGTCAATACCTCTTTGTTCGCTATCAAAAGTTTTTCCAAACGATCTAGTCGTTCGAGAATCAAAAAATTATCCATTGCTTTCCTTTTTTAGGGCTACGAAATGAACAAAAGCGCTTTTGTTTTCCTTCAATATTATTGTTGAATAAATGTATGAAAATAGGCGAATAACCAAATAGATTATTACAAAGAGTTATTCACAAATAACTGATATACATCAAATTAAATCAAATAGCACCAAACTAGATAGTGCTAAAGGACCAGTAATTTTATTTGGTTCCGTTTGATACCAAACGACACCATTCTAAATAAGAGTCTAATCTGTGATTTAGCAGAAAATTGTGGGTTATCAACAATTGAAATGGAAAGAACAAGGAAATAATAGGTTTAAAAAGGCAGATTACAATGTTTAGGTTATTTTAATTATGGTTCGATATTTTGTTACTGCGTGAAGAAAGATTGGCATTCCATTTGAAAGTACTGTCTCAAAAAACGTTCTTTTTCTAGGTCTTTTTTCCGTAATTTAAAGTATTAAGAATTGAAAAATTAAATAGTACAACGTATTTAGAAATAAAAAACACAATACACAAGGCTTGTGCTGTTATCAAAAAATTAGTCTATCCTAACTTTCTCCTGAGCGATTAGGTTTTCCTTGTATTCGAGTGGTTTAGGTACGGGTTGGATCGCTGCTTTAATCCGTATATACTCTTGCCAACGATATGATTCGAGGACATCGGCCATATCGGAAGTCTCACGGCTTGATAAACGCTTTAACAAATCAAACTTCGCCTTTGGTGATAAGGTACGGTCTTGTTCTACATCTCGTTTTTTGACTAGATATCTAGCAATGGTTGATTGGAATTCCAATGCTTGGTCCACGCCCATAACGAGCCGTGGCTGATATTTGGCCGTGATTTCCATAGCCTCTTGGCGTATGTTCCGGTCTATTTTTAAAGCGTAAAAGGTTTGCCCTCTTAAAGAAGAAAGGGCACACATAAATAATATTATAATTAAATATCTGGGTTTTAAAATCGAATGTGTTTTCATCATATAAACTACTTAACTATTTTTCAGGTTATATAAATTGACGATCAAAGCCGCGGTCATTAATTGTTGGATTTGTCCGAACGTACCCTAATCTTTTTGATTTACCGAATCCTTTTCGGTCTTTGGTACAACCATTGGTTGGTAACGTTCTAAAAATTGCTTTTGCATAGATTCCATTCTTTCGTGCATTTTGTCTATATCCATGAAGTCTTTCCCAAAATCGTTCTCAAAAAAATCATTATTGAAAAATTGTTTCGTGAAGAGCGAGTCCTCTGCGAACAGGTCCCCGAAACCTTCTTTATCAAAATCAAATTGGGAAAAATTTCTGTAAAAGCGGGATTGCATCGATTTTAACGTGCTATCACGATCAAAGGTTGCCAACTCGTCCAAATCATCTCCAGAAGACCAGGAGTATATCGAATCGTAACGAATCATGTTTCCGGCCTCGTCGAATTCTTTGTTGACCTTCCAGCTGCCTTTCGGGGCTTCGGTCGTTGCTTCTTTGTTATCTTTATTTTTTTCATCTTTATCGATTGTTTCTTGACTATTTCAGCTTGTACTTAGAAAAGCAGCTAACAGCAATACTATGTATTTTTTCATCTCTTTACTATTTTAGGTTTTGAAATGGCGTCCGAGCGGGACGCCATTTCCATAATTCATAGTCACCACGGTTCAATGCGTCTTGACCTTTTAACAATTTCCAGCAAGAGGGATTTTCCTAGCCTATGAAATCCTATCCTTGAATTTTTTCAATTTCGACCTTAACTTCTTAACGAGTCCTTGTTCATCGGTATTGGTATCGTCGAGCATTTGCTCTTCAAGTTCTTCAATAGCCTCATGCAGTTCTTTAAACTCTTTGTCCTTTTTTCCATAACCAAGTGCCTCGGCAAAATTGATTTGATAGTCCGCATTGTCCAAAAGGGTTTGTACATCCTCTTTTTTGAAGTTATCTTCTTGAACTAAGGATTCTATTTCTTGCAGCATGCGCTCCGCCCTCAATAAGGGTAAAGGCACGGTTTTTTCCTCTACAACTATAGTGTTCAAAGCCGAGTTCAAGAATACAACGGCCTCGGTGTATTTCTCTTCCTTGGCAAGTACTAAAGCCTGTTTCAACGCCGCAGGATATGTGGCTATGGGCAGTTTATACTCTCGAATGTTCAATTCACTCTGTAATCCCTGCAAAAGTTCGCGGGCAATCTGGACCTTACCATCATCCAATGCATCTTCGGCCTTTTCGGTAATAAGTCCAATGGTCTGTACATCACCGACCACATCGTTCATGCCGATGGAAACATCGAGTGGTGCAAATGCCAATTCAGGATTTAGGGCAACAATGGCCTCGGCCTTTCCAATACCTGTTTCAATATGCTTTTTGGCATCCACGTAACTACTGTCGGCGATAGCCTTCATGGCTGCCTTGGTTTCTTCTATTACGGCTGCCGCATCAATGACCAATTTGTCATTGGACAGTTTCAATGTACTTTCTATTTCCTTGTCTATAGCCTCTTGCAATTGGGCCTTTTCCAAATAATTCTTAATCGGCTTTTCAAGCGATGCACTCATTTCGGTCTTTGAGTCGTTAATCGCAAAATCACCTTTATCGGTTTCCTTATTCTCTTGTCCGCAAGACCAAAGCATAGGGCCTATAAGTCCTATTCCGATATATTTTATCATTGCTTTCATCTTTGTAAATTTTTAAAGTTCAACATATTTTCATTCGCTCATTTTAAATCTTTTTAATATTCTTTACATCAATTGACTTCGATAATCCTGTTTTTCTGTTCAGGTCTGTCTGCCTTTCCCACCCTAATATCCAATCGGCCGTTCTTCATTTTAGCTTGAATTTTTTCGGGGTCTGCATTGGATGGTAATCCGAAAGCTCTATATAACGAGTTACTTACGAACTCTGTACGCACCCAATTTTTGTGCTTTTCCTCTTGGGTTTGCTCTTTTTGGGCACTTACGATAATGTAGTCGTTCTGAATTTCGATGTTGATATCATCTTTGTCCAACCCCGGTAAAGCAAGCGAGAGTTCAAAAGCCTTTTCCTCATCACTGATATTGGTAGATGGGATTGTTACCAGTTCTTCACTGTCCGAATTCTTGTTCGGTAACAGCTTTCCGAAGAAGTTGTCTATAAAGAGAGGAATTTTGATATCTTTTCCTATTTCTTTTCCGAAAACTTTCATTTTTCATGTGATTTAAAGTTTACTTTTCCTCAAAAAACATTGGATGAATTAAAGGAGGCCGGTAGCACCGACCTCCAATAACCATGCATACTTAAGAAATCTTGATACTTCTTGCAGGCTTCTGTATCGCCTCCTCCTTCTTGGGAAGATGGATGTTAAGTACACCATCGGTATATTCTGCCTTAATGTTGTCCTCGTTCACGGTTTCCGGTAACGAGAACGAACGTTTGAAAGAAGAATATCCAAACTCCCTACGTGTAAAGTTATCTTCTTGGTTTTCGTTACTTTCTTCCGTTTCAGTAGATATGGAAAGTACTTGGTTGTCAAGATCGATATGGAAATCGGACTTTTTCAGACCCGGTACGGCCATTTCCACAAAGTAAGCATCCGAGGTTTCCCTGATGTTCACCTTGGGTATGGTGATGCCAGTATTAAAATTTGAAGTAAAAACGGAAGGTAGGTCCCTATTGAACATTTCATCTATCCATGAGGGCCACATGGGAGAAGTAAGGCCATTCGAATTTGTGTTTGCCATACTTCTATTTCTTGTTGTTGCAAGATTACTCATAACTACAATAAATTTTAGGTTAAACAATAATTCAAATATTCTACAGCTATTTGGACAAATAAAATGCCAAAAAAGCTATCCCCATGTCGTGGTCGAACCCTTTTAAAATTCTTTAAGAATTCAGTGGAAAAATTATTAAAAAAGTGTAAAATAAAATGTCAAAATGACATTTTACAAACTATCGAAAATGACATTTTTTCAGACATAAGTGCCTCTATGTCATGTGCTTAAAAATAAAATTTTATATGGTCGCTCTTTGAATATTCGGGTTTTAACGAGCGTAGGAACCTTATTCTTAAATCTGTCCTTATCAGGATTTGGCACAGCATTTGGAATTTCGTTCGCAAGAACAATGTAAAGGTTCTAAGCGATACGGAAAAGTATCGCTTTCGATCAAAAATATACTTTCCAATGAATGTTTAAATAAAAATTCAATTAGCCATGAAAAAAAACAAAAGAGAACCTATTTCACATGATAGCCGTGGGCTTCATGGATTGGCGGCTCTTTCTTTTGAACGATTGATCCGCCTAAAAGAAGATGACGAACAGGCCGAGTTCAACAACACGATGCAACGGCTATTGCCCGAAATAAATGGCTATATCGCACGTCGCCTGAGTGCTGCCGTAAGGAACGGTCATCTACCTTCAGGAAAATACAAGGTCGAGGACTTTACCGATGAATTGTACCTAAAGGCCTTTGATAGGATCAAGGAAGTGGAAGACGAAAAAGACCTGTTCCCCTGGCTCTTCAAAAAGGCGGATGAGCTTTTAGAGGATACTATGGCGACTGAAGAGTTCAATGAGTCCTTTTTCGAGAATATCGAAAATTACACACAGGCCGAATGGAAAGCGATGCAAACGAATTTTAGTACTGACGGCGATGGCGACCTCATGTTACTTGAAGAGTTCGAAGACCCTTCTTATCCTAAACACGAGTACATTCTGGCAGATACTCTTATAGAAGAAAATCCCGAGCAAAAATGGCTGGAAAAATTGAATAAGGCGTTGAGCAAAGACGATATACATCAACATATTGATATGGTCCTGCATCAATTGCCCGCTCCGATGCGTTCCGTCTATGACCTTTCGGTAAATCAGCGGTTCCAACCTTATGAAATTGCCAAGATAAAACGAATTTCGGTATATCAGGTAGAGCGTTATTTGAGCCAAGCACAACATACTATCCGAAAGAGTTTTGTTCAGCGGTTTAAGTAATAAGACCAACTTTCTAAACTATATATAACGATATGGACAAGAAACCGATAAACGTAAAACTGATGGGAAAACAAAAAGGGTATTACAAAATTGCTTTCCCTAACCTTAACATTCCAGTGGAAGTAGATGAAAATTTGTATCGAAGAATGAAGCATAGCCAAGAATATCATTTTCTTGGACATATGGATTCCGCTAAAACGCGTAAAAACGGACAGGCAAAATGACTTTGGAAATAGGATTGGTCTTTCTGATATTGGCAGCGATTATCTTGCTGTTCGTCTTTGAGGTATTTCCAATGGACAAGATAGCGTTCTGCACTATTGGTACGCTCATCCTTTTCGGCCTGATTACACCGGAGGAGGCCATTAACGGATTCTCCAATACCGCGGTCATTACCATTCTTTGTTTGATGATAATTGCGGCCGCCTTAGAACAGAACGGGGTCATTTCATGGCTGGCCAACGGTCTTAAAAGATTTCATGGCTGGCCGATATATTTTGTCGTTCCCACGTTTATGTTCATAGCGGGCTCCATATCCGCTTTTATAAGTTCAACAGCAGTAGTTATTGTATTCATTAAGATAATTACGGAACTTTCCGATAAGTACCCCATCTCAAAAAGCAGGTTATTGTTGCCAATTTCTTTCGCCAGTATTTTGGGTGGCAGCTGCACCCTGATGGGCACCTCGACCAATCTGATCGTCAATTCCATTTACACCAAGCGCACGGGGCAAGAATTGGCCTTTTTCGAGTTTTCGTGGCTCGGGCTTATATTTCTATGTGCAGCCATTGTACTAATAACCCTGCTCAGCAAATTTTTACCCAAAGACAGCAAGAAAAAGCTCAAGGATGAATATGAACTGGATAGTTATATCGCAACCATTGAACTTGCACCAAATTCCAGTTTGATCGGCAAATCTATTGAAAGTTCGTTCTTGTCTACGAACAATATTGCCGTTCTTAAATTCGTCCGTAATGGTTTGGAGAGCCACGATAGGGAAGAAGAGACCATTCTTAAAGAAGGTGATCGACTATTACTGTCATGTGATTTGGAAAATTTATTGAGGATCAAAAGTAGTGATGAGGTTCTTATCGCTTCGGAGGGAAATGAGGTTGCGACATTTTCCAACAGGGAATTCAGGGACAACGGTACGAATAAAGATGGCCCCAAAGGTCAAAAACAAAATGATACCATTCTAGTGGAGCTAATGATGTTGCCAGGTGCGCGTTTTTTGGGAAAGAGCCTCAATGAACTTCGAACAGCTATGCCCCATGATGCCATTCCGATAGCTATAAAAAAGAGAAAAAACCTACGTTTTTTGAAAGAACGGCTCTTTACAGACAATCTAGATCTTACCCGTTTAAAGGTAGGTGACAGGGTGCTAGTGGAAATAGAAAAACACAGGATAACCGATTTCGACCTCGATGATAACATAGCGATATTACAGCAGTATGAGTCTCCCGAAATTTCAAGATTGCCCAAACGGAATTTGTCCCTAATGATTCTACTTGGTGTTATCCTATTGGCCGCAACGGGAACGGTAAGCATACTGGCGAGTACCCTATTGGGCTGTACGGCACTTTTACTTTTCAACTGTATCAGTCTTGAAGCGACCTATAAGAGAATAAACTGGCAGATACTAATTTTATTGGCCGGAATGATTCCCTTGGGGATCGCTATACATAATACGGGAACCGACGTATGGCTTTCCGAACGCTTAATGGAAATAATGCATGGGAAAGCTCCATTGTACTCCATAGGGATTTTATTTATATCCACACTTTTATTGAGCGGTGTGGTCTCTAACAATGCCACCGCAATCATCATGGCACCTTTGGCAATTTCCATAGCCTCTGGAATGGAGCTGCCCGTAAAGCCTTTTGTGCTAGCGGTCATGTTCGCCGCGAATTTCAGTTTTTTTACTCCGGTCGGCTATCAGACCAATTTCTTGATATATAGCATGGGCATCTATCGCTTTAAGGACTTCCTCGTGCTTGGCGGAACCATTTCTATCATACTATGGCTATTGGCTACGGTATTGTTGAACACAATGATTTAAACAAAATATTATGAGAACTAGTTTTTTAAAATTCGATTTTAAGGAGGTACTGAACAAACTATTGGAAAAGCTCAATGGCTGGCTGGATGCTATCATCTTGAAACTTCCCAATTTTCTGATTTCAATTATTGTCATGGTCGCTTTCTATTATTTGGCAAAAGCGATTTCCCGAACCTCAAAAAAATATCTTTTTAATAAAATTGAACAAGAGTCCATAAAGGATTTAAGCACAAAATTCGTGTTTGGATTTATAGTGTTGTTGGGATTTTTCTTGGCCCTTGGAATTATGGATTTGGATAAAGTGCTCACATCCGTACTTGCGGGAGCAGGGGTAGCAGGTCTTGCTATAGGCTTGGCGGTACAGGCGACCTTGAGCAATTCGGTTTCGGGTGTTATGCTTTCCTTTATTCCAAGTCTTCGCATAGGGGATTATGTTGATACCAATGGATATTCAGGATTCGTTTCCGAAATAAACTTAAGAAGCATTGTGCTGCGAAAACCGGATAATAACTATGTTGTTATCCCCAATTCCAAAATCGTGGACAATCCCTTTACCAACTATTCCCTGACCGAGAGGTCGCGAATTGGGATCAGTTGTGGCATAGGCTATGAAAGTGATCTTAAGAAGGTCGAGAACCTGGTCACGGAAACCATAGCTGATGAATTTCCCCAGAAAGATAATGAAGGTGTTGAATTCTTCTTTACTGAATTTGGGGATAGCTCCATCAACTTTATCGTCAGGTTTTGGATTGACCTACAAAAGAAAAAGCATTTGCTGGAAGCTCGGCACACCGCCATAATGCTGATCAAGAAAAGATTTGATTCAGAAGGTATCAATATCCCGTTTCCTATCCGCACTTTGGATTTCAATAAGAATGTCTTACAAATTAAAACGGAGAATTAGGTATTGCGTTTTGCGATCCCCTTATCCCACACATATCTTTTTTTGAAAGAGAAAAGAAGATTTCAGTTGTCCGAATAGTGCTGAAATTTTAAAAAAAAATTAGCAATTCAAATGCTTTTTTTGGCATACGATTTGTTCGTTAAGAGAGTGATTAATAAGTTCTTAAAAATTTGTGTGATATGGAAAAATTGGCATATGGTCTATCGTTCTTGACCGTCCTTTATATTGTTTTTTTATATCTAACGGCAAAAACGCTACTAAAGGACTCTTTGCACAGAGATTCTTCCAATACTGAAGAAAAGTTCAAGAATGACAAAATAGGCCGAAGAAATTCGAACGATTATAAGTAAGAAATTGACATTTTGCCTAGGTAGCATATGTCAATTTTACAGTTTCCCTTTGGGAATACTGTAATATGGGTAAATATGAAGTTTAATTTAAAATCAATTATGATGAAAAACAACATGAAAGCACAAAGGGGATGGAAAGTGTATCTTGTTTCCGCACTTATCGCGCTGGTGGTAAGTTTCGGAGTAATTAAAGGAAACCAATGGTTGCACGATGAACCAGTGACCATTCAAAAAGTAAGCGGTGTACAGGGCCAACATGTACTCTACACAGCCGATAATGACGGCAATATAAAACCGTTGGACTTTACCAATACCACCGAAAAGGTTTTAGATGCCGTTGTGCATATTAAATCTATACGAACAATGGGTAATGGGAATACAGGACAGTTCCAATATCGCCAGTTGCCCGACCCTTTTAGGGAATTCTTCGGTGATAGATTTAAAAATGCTCCGCAAGTACCAGATGGCAGATTACAACCCCAACCGATGTATGGTACAGGTTCGGGAGTTATTATTAACCAGGACGGATATATCATTACGAACAATCACGTAATCGATAACGCCGACGAGGTTGAAGTAACCCTCTACGACAACGAAACCTATAAGGCCACCGTAATAGGCACCGACCCCACTACCGATTTGGCATTGTTACAGATCAAAGCGGATAATTTGAAAACAATGGCAATGGTCAATTCAGATGATGTAGAAGTCGGGGAATGGGTCTTGGCCGTAGGAAATCCGATGGGTCTCAATTCTACCGTTACCGCTGGAATAGTGAGTGCGAAGGCACGTAATATCAATATCAATAAAGAGAAATTCGCCGTGGAGAGCTTTATCCAGACCGATGCTGCCATCAATCCCGGAAATAGTGGCGGTGCCTTGGTCAACCTAGAGGGTAACTTGATAGGTATAAATACTGCTATTGCCAGTAGAACGGGCACATATAACGGGTACGGTTTCGCTGTTCCAAGTAATATCGTTACCAAGGTGGTCGAGGATATTCTAAAATATGGTAGTGTACAGCGTGGCATGTTGGGCGTGACGATTCGTACGATGGACGGTACGCTCGCCAAGGAAAAAGACGTGGATTTTTCAAAAGGTGTCTGGGTCGAGAATGTCGGAGAGAACAGTGCTGCCGATAAAGCTGGTATCGAGGAAGGTGACATCATCACGAAAGTCAACGATGTTTTGGTCAATACTTCCCCAAGATTACAGGAAATTATTGCCAGTAAAAGACCTGGGGATAAAGTGAAGGTTACTGTAAAACGTGATGGAAAAGAGAAGACCTTTGATGTTGTTCTTGAAAATTCCAAGGGTACTACCAATATCATGAAGAAAGAAAAGAAAGAGGTTCTAAACTTGCTTGGAGCCGATTTTGAGACATTGGATGAAGAAGTAGCCGAAAAGCTGGATATTGACGGAGGGGTTAAAGTGGTTCGTCTGTATCCAGGTAAAATTAGAAAAGAGACACAAATGCGGGAAGGCTTTATCATCACACATATCGACAACAAAAAAGTCAAGGATATCGAAGATGTAGCGGATGTTCTGGAAGACAAAGATGGTGGTGTGATATTAGAGGGCACTTACGAGGACAGACCGGGCAAATATTATTACGCCTTCGGAATGGATTCTTAATCTAAAGGGGGCGAAAGCCCCTTTTTTAATGGATTATAGCCAATATCCAAAAACCTAATAATAAAAGGAAATTAATAGTTCGCCTATCACAGGCTCACTATTCTAGATGTTATCTTTCGGACTTTAAAAAAAGGATTTGTCTTAGCCCCATTAAACGGCCATTTTAGAGCACTGTTTCTTAATTGGCCAATGCATTTGCTATAGTGTCCCATTCGTGGTCTCTTTTAGTAGTTTCGTTAATTGGTCTTTTATGGGACTTAGGTTCCTAAATCTAATATTGAGGTTAAAGCACCCAATAGATGTGATACTTTTTCAAAAAAATACTCTGTAAAGTGTGAAGAGGTATTAAAATAGACCAATTTGTATCAAATAATACCAAGCTTAATTCAAAACAAGATTTGCGTGCAAATTGCGTGCAAATGAAAAAAGCTTCAAAAGTCAATAACTCTTAAAGCCCTATAAAACTTAGTGGAGAATACCGGAGTAACTGCATTGCTCCTCATAATATCCCGTCCTGCAAATACAATTGGCCGTGCCTAACGTCACGGGCTATTAAAACACGAAAGCCACCCAAATGAATTTGGTGGCTTTTCTATGTTTTAAGACGCAATCCCAATTGCGCTTGATCGTGGAGAATACCGGAGTCGAACCGGTGACCTCTTGCCTGCCAGGCAAGCGCTCTAGCCAGCTGAGCTAATCCCCCTTTTCCAAAGGCCAAAGGAAATACTTTTTGGGAAAGTATCAAAATATGACATTCTTTTTCTTTTAAGAAAATAATAACGCTCCCTATTTTTATAAGCGAGCGCATAATTTTATTTTCACAAAAAGGAACAACATAATGATAAATTTAAAGGATAAAGTGGCCTATATTACAGGAGGTACCAAAGGTATAGGTTATGGCGTGGCAGAAAAACTTCTTGCTGCCGGAATGAAAGTTGCCATAAGTGGTAGAACACGGGAAACGGTAGCTGCGGCGGCAAAACAATTAGGCCCTGAGGAAAATGTGCTGGGAATAGTTTCGGATGTTTCCAAATATAGTGATGAAGATTCGGCTGTTCAACAGATCCTAAAAAAATGGGGACAATTGGATGTGGTTCTGGCCAATGCCGGCGTGGGACATTTTGCCCCGGTAGACGAACTCTCCGATACGGATTGGCATCAAATGATAAATGTTAATCTCAATGGGGTCTTTCATACCCTTAAGGCATCTGTAGGGGCCTTGAAGGAATCCAAGGGTTATTATATGACCTTGGCCAGTTTAGCAGGTACAAATTTCTTTGCTTCGGGAGCGGGCTACAATGCCACTAAGTTCGGTGTTGTAGGTTTTACTCAGGCCGCTATGCTCGATTTACGTAAATACGATATCAAAGTCTCCACCATAATGCCAGGTTCCGTAGCAACTCATTTTAATGATAACGAACCTTCGGATAAAGATGCCTGGAAGATACAGCCCCAGGATATTGGGGATCTAGTACTGGACCTGCTTAAAATGCATCCAAGGACATTGCCCAGTAAAATTGAGGTTAGACCCAGTAGGCCCGATAAAAAGTAGCGCTATACCTCCTTTTCTTTAAAAGGAGTGCCTGGATCACATATTTCTAAAATAAGCCCCTTAAGTATTTCTTTAAAATCTGACAGCGTTGATGGGTCAACAAATCCATGGTTGTTATTGGTAAACTCAAAGAGGCCTTTGTTTAGATTTTTGAAAGAGATAATACCTGCTTTTACGGATGTTATGGGTTCTTTATAATCGTGCAATAGGGCATAACATAGTAATTGAAATGCCTTGCTTTTATCATAATCCGTTATAATTTCCTGCCAATCGGTAACTTTTACCTGGGGAGGTCTTACTGTTCCCGTCTTATAATCTATAATCCGTTTTACGCCGTCCTTTTCATCAATTCTGTCCAACTTTCCCTTTAGGACCACGGGAAAATGGAGTTCCGGGATATCCAACTCAATTTTTAAGCTTTCTTCCAACCCTAAAATTTTTATTTGATGTTTTTTGGCATCTTCAATTTCAAGATTGATGAAATTTTCTAGATATCCGATGACTACCTCAAAGGCGATAAGGTTTTTCCCCCTGGAGATATCGCCATCGGAATAGCTTTTGACAAAATGCTTTTTGACTATTGAACGAAGATTAATCTTTAGGGATTTTAATTTTTCGGATGTTAGATAATTCCCCACTAGCGGTTGGTACAATTCCTCTAAAGTATCGTGTATTATAGTTCCAAAAGTATTGGCCGCAACGGTCTCTTCTACTTCAGGGATATCGTCTATTCTTAAAATGTTTTTTTTGTAGAAATCTATGGGGTTTCTAATATAGTTGGTTAAGGAAGTAGGAGAGAACCCATTACCGGCCAGATTCTTTATACTTTGTATTAAATGGGTATCCTTATCAATAGTTTCCCATGTTTTAACCGTTGGTTTTATCTTTGGTGCGGCAATAATCTGCGTAATGTCCCCCAACTTATTTTCATCGGTCAGCAGTTGGTTGATCAGTCTACTTTTTTCGCCACCTTCCAGCACATCCGGTTCCGTGTTGTATATGATGTATATATTCTTGGCACGTTGCAATAGTCTATAAAAATGATAGGTATATACGGCGTCTTTTTCCTTATAGGTAGGAAGCTTATAGGCGAGCTTTATATCAAACGGAATAAAAGAGTTATTGGATTTTCCCGAAGGTAGGATGCCCTCGTTTACAGAAGTAAGGATAACTGTTTCAAAATCCAGGTTTCTACTTTCCAACATGCCCATAATCTGTAGCCCTTTTAGCGGTTCTCCTTTAAAATCAAGGGTCTCGGAAGATAATAGTTCCTGATAAAGACTTTGAAGCGATTTTAAATCGTTTACAAAGGAATGCTCTTCTACCAGTTGTTTTAGCTCATTGAACAGGGTATAGAACCGATATAGGTATTCCAATCCCAAGGCATTTTTGGATTCCTGAAACTTTACCTTGAGGCTCAATAACAGCTCCAAGCATTTTTCTATGAATTGAGCAGGTGACAGGTACTCCTTAAAAAATAATTGGTTTAGGGAATCCGGATGCTCTTTAGTAAGGGATTTTAACCCTTCAATATTGATGTATGCCCAATTTTTATTCTTGATCTTTTCGGAAACGGTAGCTGCAATATCCTTGCTACCATCGGTCAATAAAATCTGAATATAGGGATGCGATAAAAAGGTGAGGATGTCCTGATAAAACCATCCCCGATCTTCTTTCTTGCCGTAAAGAGTAAGAAATTCTAAAAACAAAGCGGCCACAGGGCTTTTGTAGAGTGGATACCCCATGGTAATATTTACCCCTTCCACTTCTTTCGGAATTGAATTCAGTAAAGGATTCAAAAGGGTTTCATCACCTAAAACTACCGCCGTGTTCTTTAAAGTTTCGGGCTTTTGAACTATTAACTCTCCAAGAAGGTTGCCTACGTATTTGGTTTGGGAAATATTTTTGGGAACCCCTATGATCTGAATGTTCTTTTTGGAAAGATAGTTATCCTGTATGCCTTTTAGCGCGTGTTTCTTAAAGTAATCCCAACTACTTTGATGTTGCCTAATAAAATAACCGGCATCGTGTATGGGGTCTTTTATAAAATAAGTGTCTATATCCCAATAGATATCCGATTTGGATGTTGCAAGAATATCCTGTATGATGTGGGATTCTGCGGTATTTAAAGCATTGAAACCAATAAAAATATGTGTTGTGTTTTGATTTGATTCCAGGTAGGCTTTAAGTTTTTTTTGTGCCTGACGATAAACAAGCCCTTGATGTCCTACTCCTCGGTTTTGTAAGGCTTGGTTGAAAGAGGTGTATAAATTTCCCAGATTATTCCAAAAATGGATATAGTCCTTCATCATTTGGGTTTTCGTGGCCTCAGGGGACCAATGTTCCATTTCTCTAATGGAAGCCAAGTTGGAAAAGATGTTATTGGAATCGACTAGATACCTATCAATTTCATTGAAATCCTGTAATAATGTACGTCCCCATTTAGAGAAGGTGTAAAAGTTATCTTTTTCACCTCTAAAGGTCTTTAAGTAGGTATCATAGAGTTCAAAAAGTTGTAGTGTATTGGAAGCGTACGTTAGCCCGGATATTTTTTCTACAAAGGATTCAATACTATAAATTTCCGGGGAAAAGAATGTCTTTTTTGTAGTTTTTGCGATACAGTTCCTGAGAAAGGTTCCGGCTCTTTTACTGGGGAGTATAAAAACAATATCTTCTATATGGGTATGCTTTTGGCATATTTCTTCCACTACTTCTTCTAGAAAATTTTGCATACCTAAAAATAGAAAAAGCCCTGACGATTTCGTCAGGGCTTTTCAAATTTATTTTAATCGGGTCGGAAACTTACTTGATCAAGTTAATCTCTACCCTTCTATTTTGAGTTCTACCAGCTCTTGTGTTGTTGGTAGCGATAGGCTTGTCCTCACCATATCCTATAGCGGATAATCTGTCAGATCCAATTCCTTTTTCAATCAAGAAATCTCGAACAGAGTTAGCTCTGGACTCGGATAATGTTTGATTCAATTTAGCACTACCCACACTATCTGTATGACCTTCAACCGTAAATTTGGCAGTAGGATATTCGTTCAATATGGTAATAATATCTACCATTACTGAAGTAGATTCAGCTTTGATCGAAGACTTACCTGTATCGAACAAGATAGTTCTTGCATAGTCGTTCAATTGTTTTTGAACTTCTTCCGTTACTTCAGGACAACCGTTATTGGCAACTGTACCGGCAACATCTGGACAAGCATCATCTTTATCCAATACACTGTCACCATCTTTATCTGCCCATGGACATCCTTTATTCTCAGCAGGACCTGCTTCGTTAGGACACTCATCATCTTTATCTGCAACACCGTCACCGTCAGCATCTGGACAACCAGCTAATGCGGCAAGACCTGCTTCGTTAGGACAAGCATCGTCTTTATCCGGAACACCATCACCGTCGGCATCTGGACATCCGTTCAATTCTTTTGTACCTGCTTCGTTAGGACAATCGTCCTTACTATCTTCGATACCATCGCCGTCAGCATCAGGACAACCGTTGAAAGCTTCCAAACCAGCTACTTCCGGACAAGCATCATCTTTATCGTAAATGCCATCACCATCCGTATCGGTTCCACCAAATTTGATGTTGATACCGGCCAAATGTTGGAAATGTTTTACCAAGTAATCCTCAAATGCATGTTTGTATTGGGTTTGAAGACTTACACCGATGTTTTCGGTAAACCAGTAGTTCACACCAATACCTCCATTTACGGTACCGGCACCGATTTCGTCTACCCAAGTATATCCACCTCCTATTTCAACAAATGGATCTAATTTTGTATTCTGTAGAAAATTATATTTGATGGTACCATCGATAGCGTAATGTGAAAGGTCGTCTACACGAACGTCACCCAATTTTTCAATTCTGTTCAAAGAACCTCTAGCTCCAACGGAAAATCCATCGCCAATATACTTGGATACGGCAACGTAAGAAACGGATGGAAGAATATTCCAGTGGTCGTTCGCATTGAAGTATTCACTACCGAAACTACCTGTTTCAAATCCAAAATTGGCTAAAGCTTCATCGTCACCTGTAGGAAAAACGTCGATCGCGTTGATACCGAAACTGACCTGCCAAGGGTTGTTTTCGTCTTGAGCTTGGATGTTGTTAGACCCTACTATTATTAGGATTACAACCAATAATTTGCTAAGCTGTTTCATGTTCAAATTTTTAAGTTTAAGTGTTTATTAGACGCAAATGTAAGTTGTTAAAAACTATTAACAAAATCAATTTCTTATTTTTTTTTTTGCCTTTCGTACTAGAAAAAGTGCTTTTAAACGACTTTTAACAGTTTTCCGACGGCTGTAAACGATTTAATAGCATGATCCAGATGCTCAATTTCATGGGCGGCGGAAAGCTGCACCCTTATCCTTGCCTTACCCTTGGGGACTACCGGAAAAAAGAATCCTATGACATATATTCCTTGTTCCAGAAGCATATCGGCCATTTGTTGGGAGAGTTTTGCATCATAGAGCATAACGGGTACTATGGCCGAATCACCTTCAATAATATCAAAGCCGGCTTCTTTCATACCTTTTTTAAAATACCTTGTATTGCGATCTAGTTTGTCGCGCAGGGAAGTGTCTGTGTCCAACATTTCAAATACTTTTATGGAAGCCCCTACAATGGCCGGAGCCAGGGAATTGGAAAACAGATATGGCCTGGAACGCTGCCGTAACATTTCTATGATCTCTTTCTTGCCCGTTGTATAGCCGCCCATTGCTCCCCCAAGGGCTTTTCCCAAGGTACCGGTAATGATGTCTATCCGGTCTAAAACCCCTTTCTCTTCCAAGGTTCCTCTACCCGTTTCCCCTATAAAACCGGCGGAATGGCATTCATCTATCATGACCATGGCATCGTATGCTTCTGCCAAATCACAAATTTTATCCAGGGGGGCCAATAGCCCATCCATGGAAAATACACCATCCGTAACTATAATTTTAAATCGGGCATCGTCCTCTTTTGCCTGTTTTAATTGATTTTCCAGATCTGCCATATCATTATTGGCATATCGGTATCTTTTGGCTTTACAGAGTCGCACGCCATCTATAATGGAAGCGTGGTTAAGCGAATCGGAAATAATGGCGTCCTCCGGTCCAAGTAAGGGCTCAAAAACCCCACCATTTGCGTCAAATGCCGCTGCATACAAAATTGTATCCTCTGTACCGTAGAAATCCGCTATTTTTTGTTCCAGATCTTTATGGATGTCCTGTGTTCCGCAAATGAAACGTACGGAAGACATACCATAGCCATGGGAATCCATAGCGTCCTTGGCCGCTTGTATCACTTCAGGGTGCGATGACAATCCCAAATAATTGTTGGCGCAGAAGTTGATGACTTCCTCCCCGGTAGAAATTTTGATTACCGCACCCTGGGGGGAAGTAATGATGCGCTCCTTTTTGTAAAGTCCGGCTTCTTTTATAGTTTCTAGCTCCTCTTGTAAATGTTGTTTTATTTTTCCGTACATAATACTATTAGTTTTTACACAAATTCTGGAGTAATGGTCTTATCGATATATATAATGATTCGGTGCTCCACCTCATATCCCATGGTTACAAGGGCATCGGCATATCGGTATAGCTGTTCATGATATGTTTCGCTTTTCCTTCCCGTTTTATAATCTATAATGGTCGCTTTTTTATCTTTTATCACAACCCGATCCGGACGTAAAATTAGGCCATTTTCCGTTATAATATCCTTTTCGTTCCTAACGATATTGCCTTTTTCATAATACATTTTTAGTTGTGGATGATTAATTATCTGTAATACTTTGGTCTCTAGAAAGTTGATCTCATCAGGTGCAATATTTCCATTTTCAATCAATAGCTTAAAAGCATTATTCACATCCTTTCCCGTTTCTATATGGCTTAAGAGGGAATGGATAAGATTTCCCTTGGATATCGCATCTTCTCTTTCGGTATCCCAAAGCACACCTGATTTTGTAAGAATGTTAAAACTTGGTCTATCCTTTGAAGAATATGGATAGACTATGTTTTGTTGCTTCTCCAAGGGACTCTCCCCATAAATCGCTGTTGTTAGTTCCCCGAATGAATAGGCCGCTTTTGTAGCGTCCCAAATACCGCTCTCCTTTAAATAATGAATAAACAGTCCGGAGTAATATTTGGTATTAGGCTCCCCATTTCTGCCCAAATATTTCTTGCTAATGATATAAAGTGCCTTTTTGGCCCTGGTAAGGGCCACATATAATAGGTTGAAGGCATCCAGTTCCAATTTATGTTGTTCTTCATCATACAAATCTTTTATAGCGGCCCCATAATGGACTACCTCCTGTTTTTTACTAATCAAGAGCTCATCAAAATCAAAAGGGAGGTCATTTTGAACGGGCGCCCATATTTTGGGATCTATTTCTTCATAGATGTTGGAGTTTGCATAAGGAAAAATAACTATAGGGAATTCCAGACCTTTGGACTTGTGTATAGTCATTATTTGTAGGGCATTGCTACTTTCCTCGGGAACGGGAATGCTAAGCTTCTCTTTTTTCTTTTCCCAATAGGCTAAAAAGGCCTGTGTACTTGTTCCCTCCTTTTGTTCTACTTCAAAGACCGTGTCCATTAGGTGGGTAACATAGGCGTTGGAATCCTGGACCAAATCGAATTGTTTTATGGCATACTCCAAGCCGTCAAAAACCGAAGACTGTTTTAAGCGTTCCAGATCAAAACCATATTCGGTCCGTAGCATGGCGCTCAAATCCTCCAGATGTTTCTGGATAAACGTATGTGTCGCACTATTTTTTGTCGCAAGGAAATAAAGAATCTTATAAGAGGTTTCCAAATCCGTGGGACTAATGGTATAGTTTAGCAGATCGATCAAGAATTTAACTTTAGGACTGCTATTCAATAACAAGGTCTCGGATGAAATAATGGGAATGCCCTGTTGAATTAAAAAATCGGCCAAAAATATCCCGTGTTTTCGTTTTCTTGTCAGGATGCAGATATCCCTATAACTATGCTTCTTGGCCAATACCTCTTGAATTGCCTTTAACACCTCCTCGCAATACAATTCATCTTCATCTCCCTCTTCAATAAATCTTAGCTGAACGCTACCTCCTTGTTTTGCATTGTACTGTTGATTGTTTCCATCTAAAAACAATTTGTTGTAGCTATCGTGGTTCAGGAAGGGGCTTGTTACCGTAAAAAAATCATTGTTGAACTTGATTACCTCCTCATGACTCCTATAATTGGTGGGCAACGATTCCGTTTCGGGAGCAATTACAAAAGGATTTGTCCTTAAGTTCATAAGGTTTAGGAACTGTTCCGCTTTGCCGCCCCGCCAGCGATAAATAGCCTGCTTTGCATCGCCTACCAATAGTAGGGAACCCTTTTTTCCTTGTTCGTTTTCACCTTCCAACGCATTGCCGATCAAGGGAATTAAATTATGCCATTGCATTTCTGAGGTGTCCTGAAATTCATCTATAAAATAGTGTTGATATTTTTCGCCGAGTCGCTCGTATATAAAGGGTGCGGGTTGATCTTTTATTTCATTTGAAATTAGCGTGTTGAAGGAGGAAATGGGCAATTGGTCCCGTTCTAGCTCTAAAGCTTTTGTTTCTTGCCGAATTGCATTTAAGACCGTTAGGGGAACCATATTTTGGTACATATTTTTCTTAAACTGTAGATTATATATGCCCTTTTTGATATTGTGGAACAAGTTCGTGAATCTAGGGTGCAGTTGATCTAAAATGCTCTTGGTAGGTTCTGTGCAGGATTTGGCATAGAGTGGATCGGTATCAAAATTTTGTTTCCAACCTGCATTAAAGTCCACCTTAAAATCCCCTTTGTCTATTTTAAGAATGAACTTTGGAAACCAGCCCGATTTAAAATCGTTGAACGCCAGCCCGTTGTTTTCAATACTGGTAAGAATATCCGTAGTGGTATCTTTAATTTCCTTTTCGGTCGATGTAATTTCCTTTTGAAGAAATTTTTTTAACATCAGAAAGTCGTCAATACTTTTACCTTCTAGTTTTTTAAGATGTTCGGCATGGTTTTCATCGAACAATAATTTTCCTATTTTCTTAAGGTCTATGGCAATATCCCAGCTTTTGTCATCATCTATTTTCTCCAAAGCGAAATCGAGCAAGACTTTGGTCAGTTTTTCATCAGTGCCTGCCCTATTGATAAGTCGGGCCACCGCTTCATCCAATAAAAGGTCGGTATCCAGAACAACTTCAAAATTTTGGGGCAACTTTAAATCCTTGGCAAAGGTACGTATAAGCCTATGCGTAAACTTATCTATGGTAGAAACATCGAAGAAGGCATAGTTGTGTAAAATTTCCTTTAAGATGCGCTTTGACCTTTTTTGTAGGGTTTCCGCATCCAGTTTTAAATCCTTTGAAACAATCCGAAACATAGGTCCGCTTTCCTCCGGTATGGGATTTTGGCCAAACTGGAACAAGCTTTTCAAGATGCGTTGTTTCATTTCATTTACCGCTTTATTTGTAAATGTGATGGCCAAGATCTTTCGAAAGTTTTTATTGGAGTTGGAAGAGAGGATAATCTTTAAGTATGCCGTTACGAGGGTAAAGGTTTTGCCCGAACCTGCGGAAGCATTGAATATTTTGTATGTGGCTTCTTGCAATTGTTTTTTCCTTGCAAAATAAGCAATTCAGGGCAGTTCTTAACAAATATTTAGTGTAAGTTGTTTCATAAAACCTTAATTTTGGGAAACGATAATAATTAACTTAAAAACACTATAATTATGGCTTTTGAATTACCAAAATTACCCTATGCCTATGATGCGTTGGAACCCAATATTGATGCAAGGACCATGGAGATACACCATACAAAACATCATAACGGATATACTACCAAATTAAACGGTGCCATTGAAGGAACAGATTTAGAAGGGAAACCTATAGAAGATATCCTTGGGAACCTGGACATGTCCAATGGGGCTGTTCGCAATAACGGAGGCGGATTTTATAATCACGCATTGTTTTGGGAAATTATGTCGCCCAATGGTGGTGGGAGCCCATCTGGTGAATTATTGGATGCTATCAATGCCTCTTTTGGGTCTTTTGACGAATTTAAGGATGTTTTTTCCAAAGCGGCCGCTACAAGGTTCGGTTCTGGTTGGGCTTGGCTGTGTGTGCATAAAGGAGGTAAGGTAGAAGTGTGTTCTACTCCCAATCAGGATAATACCTTAATGCCGGACACAGGTTGTGGAGGCTTTCCTATTTTAGGTTTGGATGTATGGGAACATGCATACTATTTAAATTACCAAAATAGGAGACCCGATTATATCAATTCATTCTTTAATGTGATCAATTGGGATAAAGTTGCAGAAAAATACGCATCTAATAAGTAAGAAATTTATATCATAATAAAAAACCATTCCATGTTTTTCGGAATGGTTTTTTTATGCCTTACTATGAAATAGAAAAGGGTGGAGAAGCCTCCACCCTTTTCGTCCCAAATCTTACCATAAACTTAACCTACTTATGCTATGGCGATACTAAATTACTGGTATTGTGAGAAATAACAAAGGAATTTTAAGAAATTTTAGGAGTTATAAAAGGACAGGATTTAAATAAATGCAGAATTTAAGCTGCAATTACAAGCTAATTCATTGATTATCAGTAATAAAAAAGGCGAAGCAATGCTCCGCCTTTTTTCCCCAAATCTTACCATGAACTTAACCTACTTATGCTATGGTCCTCCAAATGTATTGCAAAGTCTATGTAAGAAAAAAGGTTTTAGACGAATGTATCTATAATCGGTTGAAATGCCGTTTTAATAAAAATGGAGAAAAATGGATATTGAAAGAAGGGATAAAAGAAAAGCGTATCGAAGTGATTTGATGGAAAATAAAAAAGGTGGAGAAGTCTCCACCTTTTTTGCCCCAAATCTTACCATGAACTTAACCTACTTATGCTATGGCAGGTCTAAAGTAATTTGGCTTTGGGCCTCAACGGTTAAAAACACGCCAAAAAGCACAAATTATCGATGAAATACAAGATTTGATGTATTTCATCGATGAAATTGTTAGTATGCCCTTTCATTTTTCCCTTCGTAGAAATTTATAAATGCCTTGTTTACTACTTTATTGCCTCCTGGTGTGGGGTAGTTTCCGGTAAAATACCAGTCCCCTAAATTTTCAGGGCAGGCCAGATGTAAATTTTCGATAGTCTGGTATATGATCTGAACCTCTGCTTTAGTATCCTTAGGGCTTAACAGACTTCCAATTTTTTGGGAAATTTCGTCGGCCGTGAAGGGAGCATAGAATTCCTTCACATAATTCACGATATCTTTGTCGTGGGAATTTATTTGTTGCAGACACTTTTCATAAATAGCTTCCACTATATTCATGGTATTTCTATCCTTATGTAGGTCTAATGCCGCCCTAAAGGCTATAAAGTCCTCCAATTTAGCCATGTCGATACCATAACAGTCCGGATAACGTATTTGCGGCGCGGAGGATACCACTATAATTTTCTTTGGTGAAAGCCTATCCAGAATTCTGAGGATACTCTTGTTAAGTGTGGTTCCCCTTACAATACTATCATCAATGATTACCAAATTATCATCTTCTTTTACGGAGCCATACGAAATGTCATAAACATGTGTTACCAGATCATCCCTACTACTATCCTGGGTAATAAAGGTCCGGAGCTTGGCATCCTTGATCGCAACTTTTTCTATTCTTGGGCGAATGTCCAAAATTTCATGTAGTTCGTCCTTGGTAATTTTTGCGCCTATGGAAAGGATCTGTTCTTCTTTCTTTTTGTTCAAATAGTTCTGTGCCTCCTTTACCATACCAAGAAATGAGGTTTCCGCAGTATTGGGAATATAGGAGAATACCGTATTTTTTATATCACTGTCAATAGCGGACAGAATTTGAGGGAACAATAGTTTTCCCAGCTCCTTACGTTCTTGGTAGATTTCTTTATCGCTACCCCTTGAAAAATAGATACGTTCAAAAGAGCAGGCCTTACGCTCTAAAGGAGCCAATATTTCTTGTGTAGAGACCCCGCCGTTTTTCTTAATAATAAGAGCTTTGCCCGGATCCAATTCCTTTACCGTTTCATATTTTATGTTGAAAACGGTTTGTATGGCCGGTCTTTCTGACGCCACTACAACAACTTCATCATCCTGATAATAATAGGTAGGCCTAATACCGGACGGATCTCGGAGTACAAAGGCATCCCCATGCCCCAAAAGCCCTACCATAGCATAACCGCCATCCCAATTCTTTGCGGCTTTTCTTAAAATTTTAGCTACGTTCAACCGTTCGGCGATAAGTGGGGAAGCCTCCCTTTTGTTATAGCCTTCCTTTTTTATCTGCTTGTATAGTTTGGCGACCGCATCATCCAAAAAATGCCCTATTTTTTCCATTACCGTTACGGTATCCGCCATTTCCTTTGGATGCTGCCCTAGCTCTACCAAGTTCCCGAAAAGCTCGTTTACATTGGTCATATTAAAGTTTCCGGCAACGATAAGGTTCCGATGCATCCAATTGTTCTGTCTTAGAAAAGGATGTACACTTTCTATGCTGTTTTTACCAAATGTACCGTAACGTACATGGCCCAGTAAAAGCTCTCCGATATAGGGAATGTTCTTTTTTTGCAAAGCAACGTTATCAACATATTCGGGATGCTCCTGTAACGTGGTGTTTATCCTGTGGTTTATTTGGGCAAAAATATCCTGTATAGGCTGTGATTGTACGGAACGGACCCTGCTCATATATCGCTCCCCTGCATCCATATCCAATTTAATGCTTGCAAAACCGGCACCATCCTGACCGCGGTTGTGCTGCTTCTCCATCATTAAATACATTTTGTTTACACCATAAAAGGCCGTACCATATTTTTTCTTGTAATAGTCCAAAGGTTTTAACAAACGGATCAGGGAAATTCCGCATTCGTGTTTAATGGCGTCACTCATTGTTTTTGTAAATTAAAAAAGCCCTGAGTTTTCAGGGCGGGTGTTACTGTAATTCAATATCAAATTGTGTCAATTCCTTAAATTGAAGCAACCTTTGGGCCACTTCCTCTTTATCCAATTCCTTCATACGTTCCGTTCCAAATTTTTCTACACTGAAAGATGCTAAATTGGAACCGTGAATAATGGCGTTCTTTAGATTATTGAATGAAATATTTTCTGTTTTTGCCAAGTATCCCGAAAAGCCACCGGCAAACGTATCTCCGGCACCGGTTGGATCGAACACCTCTTTTAGAGGTAGGGCGGGGGCAAAGAATATATGTTCTTTATTAAACAAAAGGGCCCCGTGTTCCCCCTTTTTGATGACCACGAATTTTGGCCCCATTTCTTGAATCTTTGCTGCGGCGGTAACCAAAGAATATTCGTTTGTCAATTGCCGGGCTTCCTCATCGTTAATAGTGATTACATCGATTTTTGCTATGACCTGCATTAGTTCTTCCAGCGTATTGTCCATCCAAAAGTTCATGGTATCGAGTACGATCAGTTTTGGTCTTACCTCCATTTGATCAATTACGCTCATTTGAATATTGGGATGCAAATTTCCCAGCATTACTACATCGGCATCCTTAAAACTTTCGGGCACAATGGGGTTAAAGTCGGCCATTACGTTCAGTTCCGTGACCAATGTATCGCGGGAGTTTAAATCATTGTGATATTTGCCGCTCCAAAAGAAGGTCTTTCCTCCTTTTACAATTTCTACAGAGGAGATATCTATGTTTCTATCCGAGAGCAGATTAAGATATTCCTCAGGGAAATCCTCTCCTACCACGGAGACTATGGCAGATGTTACATCGAACTGTGAAGCGGCAAGACCGATAAAGGGAGCCGCACCGCCCAAAATTTTATCCGTTTTTCCAAAAGGAGTCTCAATGGCATCGAAGGCAACGGATCCTACGATTAAAAGCTTACCCATAAATTTAAAATTTGCTGCAAATATACAGTTTTGAATATCCAAACCCGATGGCTCCATGGACTAAATTTCAAAGACATTTATTTACGGCCAAAGTCGGCAGGGATTTCGCCCCAAGCTTTGGTCTCCCATTTAACGATAGGGGTATTGTAACTATTCTCTTTTAGCCAGGTCAGCGCACGGCGGACCATATCAAAAACCGCTTTATTTTTTTGGGTTTCCTTTAGTTTGCTGTTGCAGGTTTTTTTGCGTATCCAACTCATGGCCGTTCTAGAATCCGTATAGATGATTCTATCACTGTTGCGTTGTTTTAAGTACGCAAGCCCATGTACAAGGGCCAAGAACTCTCCTATGTTGTTGGTTCCCTGTGCAAAAGGCCCTTGTTTGAACAATTCTTTTCCGGTTTTTGTGTCTACCCCACGATATTCCATAATACCGGGATTTCCGCTAGATGCGGCATCTACGGAAATGGAATGGTAATTGGGTTCCCCGATTTTTAACAGCTGTTCCTGGGAGAGGGTGGATCGCTTTGTGTTTTTCCCCTTATATTCGGAATAGTTACCGTTATATGCTTTTTTAGCTGCCGCAAATGATGGAAATGCTTTGTATTGGGCACCTTTAAAACCTTTGATCGCCGCCCTACAATCATCCCAGGTGGTATATATTCC
>JBATTK010000110.1:0-94712 GCA_049670505.1 Saonia sp. | reverse complement strand
TTTAGCTTTGCCAAGGCATCAAAAATTGACTTTTCAATACTGATTCGGAAAGAAAAAAGCCCCTTAAAGAGGCTTGTGCTGATTATTTTTTTGCAAATTAGAGGCTTGTGCAACGGTTACCGTTGTTGTACGCAGTTATTTTTCCACTTTGTATAAATAATCAGCAGCAGCTTTGCTCATTTCTCTAAAATCGTGTCCAACATTTGAGATGATTTCTAATGTCCAATTGAATTCAGAGTTTAGTTCCGATGCTACTTTCTTTGATTCTTTATAAAAATATATTCCTCTTTCTAATCTATGAAGACCTTGTTTGTCAACTTCTGGTGAACGCCTTAATTCTCCTCTCGTCTCGTTAGCATCATCTTTTTCTCCAAGAAACAAGACAAGGTTTTTGCTGAAATTTATTTCCTTTTCCGATTTATAACTGTCTTTTAGTCCAGTTGGGAAATCATCGTTATCTGTTGGAACAGTATACCAACCGGAATTTGATGATAAAATTCTATTGGCTTTACTATCTGATTTAAAAATTGCAAGTCGATGTAAAATTTGTCCACCGGCCGAATGACCAAATAAATCGTATGTATCTGTATTCAGATTAAGATTCTCTTTTGTTAAATTGAAAATTCGGTCAAAATCTTTGTAAATCCATTCATTAGGATTTTTACTTATTTTAAAACTTGTCATAGCTGTTCTATCGTCATTTATTTCCACGTCCGTAATCATTCCTGCAAGATTGTAGCTCCAAAATTTAGGATAATATTTTTCAGAGTATTCAGGTGAAACTACCATTACATTGTAGATTCCAGCTTTTTCAATCCAAGCGTCTCGATATTCATCTCCATTTCGACCTGCTCCTGGCAAAACAATTACAACAGGTGAATCAGATTTTAGATGTGGCGGTTTATAATAATGTATGACTATTGGTTTTTCTTTTTGGAAACCTCCATCAATTAAAAATTTTCCACTTCCGTTTTGAATGTTTATTTCATTTAGAATTAGTTCTTTTTCGGGAATTAAATCACTTTTTTTGATAAGGTCCATTTTACAATGCGGGCAAATTCCAGATGCATTAAAAGTCAATTCGTCGCAAGGTAAATCGCAAGGTTTGCAAACATATTCTCCTGTCTTGTTTTGACAAGAAAGTGTCAATAGAAGTAGGATGAATAAAAATTTTGATTTCATAGTTGATTGATTTGATTGATGTTTGTTCTAATTGCGCACAACAATTATATAGATCATATGATCTATTGCTGTCTAAAATTAAGATATATGATACATTAATAAACGATATCTTATATAATTTGGTCAGTTTTTGAATTTTGAATATCATTTTATCCCTTTTCTATTAGTTATTATCTGCAAAAAAATACATCTTTATAGTTCTCAATTCGCATTTATACGTTTTTTATATGATACAATTTCCAAAAGATTTTATTTGGGGTTCCGCTACCTCTAGTTATCAAATAGAGGGTGCCGCTACCGAAGGTGGTAGGGCATGGAGCATTTGGGACGCCCACGCACATATTCCGGGTAGGACCGCAAACAACGAACATGGCGATATTGCCTGCGACCATTATCATAAATATAAGGAAGATGTTAAATTAATGGCCGACCTAGGGCTAAAGGCCTATCGGTTCTCTATCTCCTGGAGTAGGATACAACCGGATGGGCAAGGCAAAATAAACCCGGAGGGCATCGCTTTCTATTCCGATTTAATTGATGAACTGCTGAAATATAATATTACGCCCTGGGTGACCTTGTATCACTGGGATCTACCATTGGCCCTGCATACCGAAAAAGATGGGTGGTTGAACCCTGAAATTGCAGATTATTTTGCCCAATATGCAGCTATCTGTTTTGACCACTTTGGGGATCGGGTAAAACACTGGATTACCCTTAACGAACCTTGGGTAGTTTCCATTTTGGGATATGCGGAAGGGGTATTTGCTCCCGGACGAAAATCCAAGGACGAACCGTACATCGTGGCACATCAATTGTTGCGTTCCCATGCAAAAGCAGTTCGGGTATATCGGGAAAAATATCAACACGATCAAAAGGGGTCCATAGGAATTACCAACAATTGCGACTGGCGTGAACCAGTGACGGATACTCCAGAGGACGTGGCCGCCGCGCAAAGAGCCAATGAGTTTTTCCTGGGTTGGTTTGCCGATCCCATTTACTTTGGGGATTATCCCGAGGTGATGCGGGAGCGACTTGGTGATCGATTGCCCCGGTTTACGGCAGAGGATAAAGAAATGCTTATAGGCTCTTCCGATTTTTTTGGGCTTAACCATTATTCTACATTACTTGCAGCCGATGCGCCTACGGGTTTAGCGGCAGAAAATGATGTCTACGGCAATGGCGGCATTTCGGAGGATCAATTGGTACAGTTAAAGGCGGATCCCAAGTGGAAAACCACCGCCATGCAATGGCCTATAGTTCCTTGGGGGTGCCAGAAGTTATTGGAATGGATCAAGGATCGTTATGATAATCCACCCATCTATATCACCGAAAATGGATGCGCCTTTGATGATGAGGTGGTAGATGGAGAAATCAACGATACCGACAGAATTGCATTCTTGGAAGGCTATATTACGGCCTGTCATACGGCCATAAACAATGGGGTAAACCTTAAAGGTTACTTCTTATGGTCCTTTATGGATAATTTTGAATGGGCCTTAGGCTATTCCAAACGCTTTGGCATACATTACGTAGACTATAAAACCTTGGAACGCACCCCTAAAAATTCTGCCCTGTGGTACAAGGAAGTTATTAGGGACAACGGTTTTTAGACTTCGGCCTATTATTACATATTATATTCCAGTAAAGGGCTATCCCTGAACCCTATACGTACTACTTTTGCAATAAACTTTTCGCTATTCAAAATTGGTGCTTTATAAGTGTTCCATGCAATTTCTCCCGGCCGTTTCCATAAAATAACGGCATCGGATTTTTTGGACACCAAGATGACTTCATTATTTCGCTCTGTTAACTCCAAAGGTGCTAATTTTGGTTGTTCCCCATCAACCAACCAATTGTTCAATAACTCTTGTTCAGGAATTCTCCCCAAATCATTTGTTTCCATAATCCAGTCGGACAATACGGTACGCAAATGCACCAGGGTGTCATTTAATTCCTTAACGGTCGCCAGATTTACCAGTTCATAGGGATCTTTTTCCAAATCATACAGTTCTTCCCTTGGTTTTGGGCTGTTATACCAAAGTGATTGCACCGAATCTAATTTACCCTCTTTGTAGCGTTGGTCCATTCGCTGCATCATGGGCATATGATCACGATATTTTATGGGAAGTGCATTGGCTTGTTCTATATTAAAATTTCTAATGTATTTATACCTTTTGGAACGTACAGCACGTATACGATCTATCACCCCATCAAAACGATCGGAAGTAGTGAAGATATAGTCCCGTTGTTTTGTGTCACCATATTTTCCATACAAAGCCTTTCCCTGCATTACTTTGGGAGGAGCGATTCCTGCCAGTGATAGTAGCGTAGGTGCCAAATCGATAAAACTTAAAAATCTATCATCATAATCGTTATCCTTTTCGTTGTTCTGAAATTTAATGATCATAGGTACCCTAGTTCCAGTTTCATATAAGGCCCTTTTGTGGCGGGGAAAAGGTCCACCATGATCTCCATAAAAGAAAATGATACTCTGCTCATATAGTCCATCGGCCTTCAGTTGTTCGATTATTTTACCGACCTGATCATCCATTCGCTTTAGATTGCTATAATTTACCGCTAAATCGTGTCTAACAATGGAATCGTCCGGAAAGTACGGTGGAACGGGCACGTCATCCGTTGAAACATAAAGTGTGGAATCCGCCTGTTTCCATATACCGGATTCGTGGCATATAGTAAAGTTAAAGACACTGAAAAAAGGCTTTTCCGCTGTGCGGTTGCGCCAGTGTGCCGTCCTGCTACTTTCGTCCCAGGCCGATTCCAGTTTTTTAAAATTGTAGTCCTCCTTATGGTTATTGGTACAGTAGTAGCCGTTTTCCCTTAAAAGTTGGGTAAACATAACGGTACCATCGGGCACTATAGGTGAATAGCTGGGAATACCTATTTCAGGTTGGTTATCAGATCTATTTGCTTTATAGGTACGCATATTGTGGGTTCCCAAAGTTGTTGGGTACATCCCTGTTATGATAGCACTTCTAGTTGGGGCACATACGGGTACGGGAGCATATGCATTGCTATAAACAACACCATCTTTGGCCAATGATTCCAGATTGGGAAGGGAAATGGTACTATCCCCGTACATCGGAAAAAAGTTAGGCGATTGATCCTCGGCTACCAACCAGATAATATTAACGCGAGGTTGTTGTTGTGTTTTCGCAACCCGATCTTGGCACGAAAAGCATACAACCACTAAAAAGCAAAAACCTAAAAGTAGCCCAACCCTCGTTTTCATATTTACTATTCTTCTAATGATTTTAAGAATCTAATACTCTCCGGCACTTGCTCTACCACTCGGGAAGATTCGTCTTCTATAAACAGGTATTCCAATCCCAATTTCTTGGCCTCCCCAACGATAGCGGCTATATCAATCTGTCCGGTTCCCAGCACAACATTGGTCTCTACATCGGAAATACCGCTCTGATCGCCCTTTATCCCTTTTTCACAATCCTTTAAATGCATCAGTTTAAACCTTTCCGGATACTTATGTAGCCAAACCATAGGGTCTTCGCCCGGATATGAAAACCAATATACATCCATCTCAAATTCAAAATCCGTGGCATTTTGAATCATATGATCCATTAAGGTATGATCTTCATAGGCCCTAAATTCATATCCATGTGGGTGATAGGCAAGGGTAATCCCTGCTTTTTTCATTTTTTTCCCTGCCCTATTGAATACCTCCAAGGCCATTTTGGTCTCTTTAATGGTAAAAATGGTATCGGTATGGGGAATCCAGAAACAAACGGCGTATTTGGCACCGTAATCCTTGGCCCGTTGAACAACGGTCTCCGGGCTATCCCTCAATTCTTCAAAAGAGGAACTGACACTTACGATTTCCAAATTGTTTTTAGCCAGCATGTCCTTATACTTCTCCAAAGAATACCCATGCGTACCGCCATTACCTGCTTCTAATTTGGTAATTCCCCAACTTTTAATGGTCGCCAGTGTTCCGGGTGTATCTTCTTTCATTTGGTTCCTTAAGCTATACAGTTGAAGCCCAATTTCCTGAGCTGTTACAGGTGTTATAATCATAAGTCCGATTACGAACAAAACAAAAGGTGTTAGTGATTTTTTTAGTCTCATGTCTGTAGGATTATGTCAATAAATTTCCTTCGTCGTCCCATTCGGCAATAGTTCCCCGTTTGCTTTGATCTACACATTTGGCTAACCATTCCTCATCATAGGCCATACCGTGTTGTGCCAGGACATCTTCTGGCACCCCGTCCCATACATTAGGCATATTGCCCTTGTATCCCAGATCAACGATACCCATTTTGCTCGTATAATATCCGGTAAGGGTCAGATTGCGCATCGTGGAGAAAAATTGTATCTCCAACGGATGTTTCTGCTCTGGCACTTCAACATCGGGATATGCAATCGTATCCAAAATAGCGGTCTGATGTTCGGGTACGGCCGATTTAAATTCCGTATCGAATTCCGTATTGCATTTATGGTCCAGCCACATGAGGCCGCCCCTTAAATTGGTCTGCATTTCTGGAATATCCTTCGCCATAAATTCAATGAAATTAGGGACTCCGGCATCCGTTGCACTACCATAACTTTCATTGGCCGGTAGGATAAGGTCGCACAGTACGGCAATGGTCTCCATCTCATGTTCATTAAAAAACTGTTCGGCATTCAACTCTTCGATCAATTCCTTTTCTTTCGGTGTACGCCCAAAGTGCTTTTCATCAAGATTAATGGTCGTATCCTCGGTGGCTTCCGATTCGGGTTTGCATCCATGCATGGCCAATCCGCCCGCTACGGTACCTAGGATTATCGATTTTATACTATTTCTTCTATCCATGACCTAGATGTTTTGCTGTTTTAACTGTTCTATTATATAGTCCGATGTACGCCATGCCAAGGCTAAAATGGTCCAGGTAGGGTTTTTATCGGCCTGGGATACAAAAGGTCCGGCATCCACGATAAAGACATTGTCCGTATCATGTAATTGTTGAAACTGGTTCACCACGGAGGTTTTAACGTCCGTACCCATTCGGGTAGTTCCTACTTCATGGATGATCCATCCCGGAGGGGATATCCCGTAATCTTCTTCCTTTGTTGGCTTATGTCCTAAGGGCTCTCCTCCTATGTTATGTGCCAATTCCTCAAAGGTATCTCCCATATGCTTCACCTGATTGCGTTCAAAATCTGTCCATTGATAGTGGAACCGCAATACGGGAATCCCAAATTCATCGACCTTGGTAGGATCGATCTCACAATAGTTACTCTTTTGTGGAATGGATTCCCCGCGACCCCCAAAACCAAGTACGGAGCCATAATATTTTTTAACATCGTCCCGAAGCCCATTACCATAACCTCCTACTTTCAAACCAAAAAATTTATTGAACTCGTTGACATTGAAGCCAAACCCATAATTAGGCATCCCCATACCGCCCCATACTTCTATATGATATCCTCTGGGGAAATCCAGTTTCTTATTATCTAGCCACCAAGGGGAATACACGTGCATCCCTCCTACACCATCCTCGTTATAGGTTTTTCTATGCATTAAATCCGGAACGAATACGGCTCTGCTCACCCCCGTGGAATCATGCAGGTATTTACCGATGATATCACTACTATTCCCTAGTCCATTAGGATGCTGCTTACTTTTGGAATTTAGAAGAATACGTGCGGAGCTACAGGCCGAAGCTGCCAGGACAACCACTTTTCCTTTTAGTTTATACTCCTTTCTGTCCTCCTTGTTGATATAAGAAACCCCGGTAGCCCTACCTTCCTCATTAGTGGTGACTTCCCGGACCATGGCATTCACGAACAGATCTATTTGTCCTTCATTTTTCTGGGCAGGGAATATTAAACAAGTTCCGGAGGAAAAATCGGCGTATACCTGACATGCCCTTGAACATTGCCCGCAATAAAAACAAACGCCCCTATCCTTATTTATTTTTTTGGTAAGCATGGACATTCTGGAGGGAATGACCGTGATATTGGATTTTCTTGCTCCTTTGATATAAAAAAGTTCATGTAGCCTAGGTTTTGGAGGTGGAAGAAAAAACCCGTCCGGGTCATTGGGTAAGCCTTCATTGGTACCGAATACCCCGATCAGCTTATCTACTTTATCGTAATACGGCTTTACATCTTCATAGCCTATTGGCCAATTATCTCCTAGGCCATCCTGATCTTTTCGTTTAAAGTCCTTGGGACCGAACCGAAGGGAAATCCTGCCCCAGTGATTGGTCCTTCCCCCCAACATCCTTGAGCGGAACCATTTAAAATTACTACCTTCTTCGTTGGTATACGGCTCCCCTTCTATATCCCATCCCCCGTAGGCGCTATCAAAATCACCAAAATGCCGTACGGTACTGGCACCTCTCCGGGGAGATTCCCAGGGCCATTTCATTTGTGTCTGTTGTTCGGGGTCTGCAGGATCAAAAAAAGGGCCTGCCTCTACCACGGCTACCTTTAGACCTGCATCTGCCAATATTTTAGTGGCCATACCTCCCCCTGCACCCGAACCGACTATGATAACATCATATATGGTCGAAGATTCTATTATTTGCATATGTATTATTTAGTTGACGCTCTTTACGAAAATTTAAGAGCATATGAATTTACATCTTTTCTTCAAACTATGTGAAAACTTTGGAACAATTACGGTAGCGAACTATAAAAATGTTGGAAGCTTAAAGTTACTGTTTTATCGCTAATAAACAGCTTTAGGGAAATATGAAATTGCCACCAAAAGAACCTCTATGGATTGAAAACCCGTAGGTTTGGATACGTAATGAAGTTAATTTCGTTAAACGTTAACGATTAACAATAGGGCTCTGCCGTTGGATAAAAGGAAGTCTTCAGTAAGCGGTGGCAGTAAACGGTAAGGCTCTGCTGTTGGATAACTGGATAACCAGAAACTAGAAGCTGGACATCGGATGCTGGAAACTAGAAACTGAATACTGGAAACTGAATACTCGACACTGGAAACTGGAAACTGAAAACTGCAAGCCGGAATGTCATTTCGATACGATTTTCGATGCGAAAATCACTCAATGACCATAATTGGGTGCCTGATAGCTTGCGATCGTATCGAAGGTACATGGTCGAACATGAAATAGTTTCTTGGAAAACAAAAGTCTTACAATGAAATTACATATACACCACGGTTGTACTTACTTGGATTCTTGCTCTAAAAACCCCAGTACATAGGTCAATGGAGCATTCCAGTTTAAACAAATTTCATTGCTCGCGTAGCTAGGTTCTTGGTCTGCCCACGATTTCATAGGTGAAGGATTTTCCGGATATATCACTCCATCCGATACATCCTGCAATCTGCTATTTGGGCCTCCCGAAAGCAAGCCCGGAACAGGATCTGCGATACCGTCCGCTGCGCTTTGCCTATGATGGATGAACAGGGGTGTTTTATCACCAAAACCGGTAAGGTAGCTATATCCCATGGCGTTATTCCCCAGTATATAATCCGCAGCCTGTTGCACGCCACTTAGATATTGGGGCTTTGGATCTAAACGATAGGCCTGGGCCATGATTATGGCCGCGTTTAAAATGTCGCTATTGGATCCCCAATGAAAATCGGATATGGGCTGAAAGTACGCCAGCTTATCTGCCTTGGCCACTAAATCGTTTGCAGATTCCAATATCCCTGTTTTTAATTTGTTGTATAGATCTGGCGGAACAGCTTCTTGATGTTGTAAAAGAGAAAACATCCCTAAAAATCGCATATAGCTAGTCCAGCCATCTCCAGGTCTCAAAATAAAATCGAAGGAATCCGTATCAAGCTGATCTAAATACGTCCTATCCTTGGTAGAAACATACAGTTCCGCACCGGCCCAAAAAAATTCGTCCGTAAAATCGGTATCCCCATACTGTCCCGTTTGCACATCCCTGGGGTTTTCAAAAGCCATATCCGGATTTTTAATTGCCCATGTGTATGCGTTTTTAGCCGCTACCAAACAGGTATTGGCGTATAGAGAATCCTTCTCGAAAAATACCCGAAACGCTTTTGCCGCGGCCGCGGCAAAGTCCAAAGTAGCCGCCGTTCCCTTTCCAATAATAAAGCGCTCATCTAGAGCGTTATTAGGCATGATCATCTCTTCAAAATCCTTCGTAGTCAATTTGTGGAACAATCCTCCATCCTCATCCTGCATGGTTAGGACCCAATCTATTTCATATTGAAGCTCATCCAAATAATCACTTGTGCCATTTCCACTTTCCGGGATATTCAATGCCCCGTCGCCAACAATTTGGGGATATTGTTCCTGGAGTAGAAAAAACTGTCCCAAGGGAAAGCTGGCGTTCACGACATATTTTCCATAATCCCCGGCATCATACCACCCTTTAGGAGAAGCCATGTAGCCACGATCTTTTCCGCTGGATGGATGAAAAAGAACACTATCGTCCGGATGTCCCATCTCCCGATGCCATTTTCCTGCATATTTTTCTTCTAAAGGCATACTGGCACGTTGATAGTATAATCCTTTAATAGACCCCATAAAAGCATCTTGTAAAACATGCTGCTTTATTTCAAAAGGATATGAGTACCCTAAACTTGCCACTAGGATATGATAGTTCCCTTCCTTCGTAAGTTCACTAAATTCTAGGATCCGTACACGCTCTCCCGATAATTCCCATGCTCTGCTTTCCGAAAGATTTCCTTGGAACACAACTTCCATATTCGCTGTATTGACCACTTGGAACTGTGTATCGTTTACATCTCCTACAACAACCGCCCTTTTCACCGCATTTGGATAATAACCTATCTGGTTCAGCCTTATTTGTTCACTATAGACGCCGTTTAAAGACGGGAGCGTTTTTTTACATCCCGTAAACACCAAAAGAAATCCCACCAAAAGAATGGTTCGCAATTTGTCCATGATTTATTATAATTTTTAGTCCATTTTAAATAGTAAGCATATTAGTCTTTTCTTTCTTGCTTCATAAACCATTCATACAATTCTTCTGTCCCATATGCTTTCACCCATGAATTATGGCCAACCCCTTTATAGCGCGTAAATTGCACATCGTACCCCATTGCCCTAAGGCGATTTACCATTTCCTCCGATTCCGATATAGGAATAGACTTGTCTTCCTCTCCATGAAAAACCCATATGGGCATTTTTTTATCTATCCAAGCTGCATAGGGCACTGGAGACATTCCACAAACAACGGCCATAGCGGCAAATTTTTCGGGATATTGTACCGCCAGTTCCCAAGCTGCACCGCCACCCCTACTCAAACCGGTGAGATAAATACGTTTTTTGTCTACCCTATGATCTGCTATTATGGTATCCAATAATTGCATTACGGCCCTAGTGTTCCACCATTTTTTTTCATATGGATGTTGTGGAGCAAGTATTAAAAAAGGAAATTGCTTTCCCTCGGCTATCAATTTTGGCGGTCCGCTAGACTTAATTTTTGCCAAACTATCCCCGGCATCTCCGCCCCCATGTAAAAACAATAAGAGCCCAAATTCCTCGTCCTTATGGGTTTCATACGTTTCGGGAAAATACAGATAGTACCGTAACTTCTCTATGGAAACTGTCTCTACCTCATCTTCGATCAAACTGGTCTGCGCACTACAGTTTTGGAACATGAGGCATAGCAACGTAAGGAACAGAAAAACAAATAAGCGAAATTTCATGGGCATCAAGGTATCTTTAATTTGCTCTAAGAGATTGTTTTGAAATACGTCAATTATTTTTTTATGCTCCCTTTTGCGCGCTATTTCGTTAAAATTTTAAACCGTAGCTAAGGCTATGCTTGAAAATTTCGCCTCATATCGCATCAAAACTGACCTATAAAAATTCTAATCACATATTTCAAAACAATCTCTAAAATATAAAATTACACAAGTATCATAAAGACCATTCAGCGCTATTCCAGAAAAAATGATACTTGGTCAGTCTCAGCTTGTGTGCCGGTATATAGTATTCCCTTCCATGTATTTTTTAATAGTTTCCGGATTCATATAACGCTGATCAAGAGGGGCGTCCTTTTTCGGAAAAGGGTCATCTGCCCCTCTCCATTCTTCAATATGCAATGCTTTCCTTACGTAAGTGCTCCAATCATAAAGTTGATACCCTAATCCGTGTAGTATGCAAATACGATCCGTATTGAATTCAAATTCATCCACATTTCTTGATTTGAGCAAGTTAAAGGATAAACCGATCAACTGAAAGGTATTTTTGGTATTATAATAGGTGGTATGTCCCAATTCATGACCTAGAACACCAACTTGTGCGTTGTAGGGTAGTTTATGAAATAAAATAGATGAAAGTTGTTTGCTCAACTTTTTACTTATGGTAATAATATAGGTCCGGTTTTTCCTTTTTTTGAAAACACTCCATATTCGGGGGCGAGAGGCAAGCGGCGTTTTACGTTTCCGTAAACGAAAAATAATTTTAGTATCCCTTAGTTCCGGATAATAGGATAAGGCTATTAAGGCTTGATTATATATCTCTTTGGGAATTCTCTTGTTGGCCGTAAATTCCGAAAACTGCATAGCATCAAAATCTTTTTCATCGAAAAGTTTTACAGGAATTTGCGCCCACGTAGTTATAGTAAACAAAAAGGTGAGTATAGGCACCATACAAATACCCCTTATATCCTTCTTTAACATTAGCATACGGGGTTATTTACGGAAAAAGAGATATTGAAGGGAAATGCTGGCAATAAAATCCTGCGCTACATCGTCCCCATTGGTAATCACGTTTATTTCCCTTCCAAAGCCGGCCGTAATACCGATTTGGGAAGAAGAGTTTTTAATATTAAAAAAATAACCGGCTTCCAACCAAGGTTGCAAAACCAGAATGTACGTAGTGCCTGTAATTGCATTTGGTGCATTCATAACATCCCTCCAATCTATCCACAGATTCCAGATATCCGTATTTAGACCTGCAATTATTTTTCCCTTTTTAAGGGGAAAGTGTTTACGATAGCCTAAAGAGCCCCCAAATCCGCCACCTTCTTCTTCGTCATTTTCATCGCTAAAATCCTGCCGATCTGTAAAATTACCTCCTAAACGAAACACCAATGATTCTTTTTGGGACAAATAATACTCGGCATTTACGGTAGGAATGATACCCGCCGGATATAGCTGGACGGACAGACCAAAATCCGTTCTCTTGTAGTTGTTCTCATTTTGCGGTATGGTCTGCCCGTAAAAAGGCACCATGCCCCATAGGAATAAAACGAGTAAAATAGCAAGTTTGCGTCGCATATTATATCAATTTTAAGTGTTCTTCCAATGCTTTGTTGGCACGGATCATGGCCCTTCCGTCCTTAAAACTTAAATAACGATGTCCTTTCCTGTAATTTATAGTGCTTACCTCATATAGCAATTTCCAATGTTTCATAATCTCACGCCAAGCGAAAAATAAGGAATGATCGGGGTCGTATATGTGGGTAGGTTCGCTGCCAGCACCATTTACCTCGATAATACCAAAATTCTTTCCCTCCGACAATTCTTCAATGGAAGCATAAAGAATATCCAACCTCCCAAAATAGAAGCCCGGTATTTGTCTACAAATAGCATCTATCGTTTTCAAGAGCTTTGCGTTCAACTTATGGGATTCATCTATGAACTTTGCGCCCCGGGTATGACTTCCATAAGGTACTAAGATAAATTTTTCTCCTTTGGACAAAACCCGATCCAAGGAATCTTCTCCATATTTACGTATCAATTCGGATAACTGAAAATAGCTTCTAGGGTTTTGTTTGATCAGCTGTATTAGTGAACTTTCGCCATCACCGGTAACGGATAAAAATTCTTTGGAAACAATTCCCGTTATCCTTCCTGATTTTTCTCCGGGTCGCCGCACATAAAATATACCCACCTCCTTAGTATATGGAATGAGGTCTTGTAGCAAAAAATCATCGGAAATCCGTTGCACATAGGATTGCAGCTCGGCCTTGTTCTTTATTTTATCCACTGCAAATGCCTTAAGGCCAATATCGGGTTTCGCTATCATAGGGAAATGAATGCCCGCCTTTCCCACAGCGTCCACGATCAGGTCCAAAGATGTATTCTTCTTTATCAGTATTGTCTTCGGAATATATTGGGGCGGAATGATATCATAAATTTCTTTTTTGGATTCCATGGCCATCCCTCCGTTCTTGATCGAAGGGTTCGCCGCACTAAAAAAGAAAAAAGATCTTGCCTTAATGGCGTAATACAACCAAATGGGAAATATGGGATAATAAATGAACTCCATGGGCCAATACTCCCAATGCAATAATTTATGAAATTTTGATTGTATATAATTCATCACGACTGATTGGACACATGGTCCGTGGCAACAGAAATGAAATATTCCTTGTTCTGAAGCAAATCCATATGATTTAATCCTATTTCGTCCTTAGCAATAATCGCTTGCGTAATACTTAACGTTTTTAAGCTATCTTCCCTATTGATTACAAAGCCGTTTTCATAATCATTGTGGTTATTGGAATGAAAATCAACGATATCACTAGCGATAATAGTATTGTTCTGCGTCAAGAACTCAGCGAACAATGCTTCCCTAATCGACATGACCTCCTTGCTATAGAGTGTTGCAGAAGACCAGATATACTGCTTGTTAATGTCCAATTCCTTGGTATATTTTTGATCTCCGTCCCAACGAAATTCCAATAATCTCCTATTTTCGTACACAATCAATGTAAAGGGCTCAATGGTGTTCAGATCTATGGTTTCCAACTGAAAGGAAGGCGATGATGCCCTTATAATATCCAGCAAAACCAATCCCCTACTCCTACTATAACTTTTATTGGGGATGTGCTTTTCAAAAGCCCCATTGAGCAATACGCAAACTTGGCCATTATCATTTATGGCAAACCAGGTTCCACCGGCCTTTGGGTCTTTGGGATAGATAATCTTACCATTGTTTATAGTTTCCTCTACAGGTTCAAATGATGCGCTACGCGAAGTCCGTTCATCACGATTGGAGGTAATGAAAAATTGATCATGGCTAGAAAGAAAGCTTACTGTGCACATTGGCTTCTATGTTGTAAAGTAGAGGGCGCAACACCAAAAGATTCTGGCAATTCCATATTGGTGAACTGACAAATACTTACTTTTATCAACGCCTGATGGTGTATCGTATGCTCCAAATTGTACATCACCTCACGAAAGTAATTGGAAGCAATGGTCACCTCATTTTCATGGAGATCGTAGTTAACCTTAAGTCCTTTATCCGGGCGTTCCAAGGTATCCTGAATTTCCTGGAGTTGATCTATGGCAAAATCCAACTCTTGTTCAATGCGCTTATCCCTTTTTCGTTTGTCGTACGACACTTCATTACCATCATAGCCATTTATAAGACATTGGTATAATTCTATAATATGTCTTGTATGTTGTCCGATGGTAGCATCGGACAGCATTTCGCAGGGCTTAACATAACAATCCTTCGGAAGTTCCATAAGAATCTCCTTGAATTGTTCAATTGTTTGAATTGATGATCTAAACATAGTACTACGTAATTTTTAATTTTAAATGTTTTTTATAGGTCAAGAAGGTTAAATAAAATGAAAAGCCTAGATATAAACACCCCATAACAAAGGCAATTATAGCACTATACTGCCGGTAATTTTGAAAAATATGTTTTCCTAAAAAAATAAATAGCATCAAAGCTCCTAAAGACCCGATTCCTATACCAATCATATAAGATGTATAGGACCCCATTTTTTTATGGAGCATATTTTTTGCCAGCAACGCACGGTTCCAACTCATCCAGAAGGGAATATGCAGCGGATTGAGTATACTCAATAGCAAACCGAGCAGTATGGAGGATTGTATCATGGGAAATACCGTAGTACCCGTATTCATTTCCGGATCCACTCCTATGGACATAAAACTAGAAATGGCTAAATACAGGAGAAACACTACCGCTAAAGGCATAATATAAAAGGATAATCTGCCATTGAAATTAATCCTATTGTTCCCAAGCAATGTTATTCTAACCACTATCAACTCCACAAGTATCGCTGCAAATGAAAAAAGCATGGCCTCGCTTACATTTTGGGAAGCGGCAATATTGAATGCCGTTATATTTAAGGTGCCCAAGGGCAATGCCCCTATAAAACTGATCAACAAACCATATACCCCCACCAAAAGATATCTATGTACAATGCTTTTTGCTGTAATCGCTATAGCCAATTTATTCACTTTTATATTATCGCAAAGTGACCCTATGTGAAACTTTACCTAATAAGATACCTCAAAATAGTCTCCAAATTATTAAAACCTAACAAAAATCGTTCGCTTTATAGGTTTTTCTTTTAGATACGTTGTTATGGCAAACTTAGTTCTTTTATAACGTTTTATATCAGGAATGTTAGGGTGGGGTACCGTTTCTTATGGAAGCTATTCTTTCTGATTAATTTTGGATTTCTTGTAAAGAATGATAGTTTTAGGGCACTAATAGGGGTACAAATTAGAAATAACTATGAAAAAGCATCACTTACTGTTTTTAATGTTCCTTATAGGAATGGTATCCTTTGGGCAGACCCATTATAACCAAAAAAACGGTTATGTGGCCGGGGGATATGATGTAACGGCATACTTTGATCATATGCCAAAAGAAGGAAAGGAAGATCTGGTGTTTACCTACAACGGCGCTAAATTCAGATTCTTTAGCGAGACTAATCTAAGCAAATTTAAAGCCGATCCCGATACCTATATTCCACAGTACGGTGGTTGGTGTGCCTATGCCATCGGCAAAAACGGTAAAAAAGTGAAGATTAATCCGGAAACCTATGAAATTAGGGATGGGAAATTATACCTCTTTTATGATTTCCGTTCTACCAACACCTTAGAAAGTTGGCTTAAGGAAGGTCCTTCGGGATTAAAGGCAAAAGCAGATGAAAATTGGAAGAAAATCACCCTACAAAAGTAAACTCCGACCTTTTAAAAAGTGCCCGGGATACTACTTATACCAAGGCACATTCCTTACTGTAACATCAGCAAGTTCCTTATCCGAAGTCATTTCCTATTGGTTGTAAAAGTTAAGGCACATCATACTTGTGGTTTTTTTTGGTTTGAAACGAGATAAGTGACAAAGGTCATTTTTAATACATTTCATTACCAATAAATTGCAGCGGAATACTTGCTGAGAGCTATCAATTCAAAAAGGTTTCCCAATGAATATAGAAGTTGACCCCGAATAAACTTTCCATAAAGTTTGCCGTACATTTTAAAAATGTATTTGAAAAATACAAAGGTGATACCTGTTCAATCCTGAAAACAGAATCCTTATCCTATGAACTGGCACTTGCTACCACTTACCGAAATTTCCCGATTGCTGAACACCTCCCCGAAAGGTATTGATGCCTTGACCGCTTCAGAACTTCTAGCCGAAAATGGCAAGAATGAAATTAAGGACACTAAAAAGAAATCCATTTTAAGCATGCTGCTGCACCAGTTTACGGACTTTATGATCCTAGTCCTTATTGCTGCGGCAATTATTTCGGGTGTTTTGGGCGACCTTATCGATACGATAATCATAATAACTATAGTTGTGCTTAATGCAATCGTAGGATTTGTCCAGGAATACCGTGCCGAAAAGGCTATGGAAGCCCTTAAAAACATGGCGGCCTCCAATGCCCGTATCATACGCGATAATAAAACAATAGATATCCCTGCCTCCGATCTGGTGGTAGGGGATGTAATCGTACTCGAAGCAGGAAATATTATTCCTGCCGATGTCCGTTTTTTTGAAACACATCAGGCCAAGGTAGATGAATCCGCCCTTACGGGGGAATCCCATAATGTAGAAAAGTATGCTAACGAATTAATGGACGGGGACTATGCCCTGGGCGATCGGGCCAATATGGGGTTTAAAGGTACTTTTATGACCAACGGCAGGGCATTTGCCTATGTGGTGGCTACAGGAATGGATACGGAACTGGGCCGCATTGCCAAATTGATACAGACCGAGGAAACCGTTACCCCGCTGCAAAAAAGGCTCAATGCCTTTGGCAAGCGTCTTTCCATGTTCATACTTATTATTTGCACCCTAATATTTGCTATCGGTCTGTTACGCGGAGAATCAGTTTTAAACATGCTGCTGATTTCCATTTCCCTTGCCGTTGCCGCTATACCGGAAGCATTACCGGCCCTTGTCACTATAGCGCTTGCCTTTGGCGCAAAAAGATTGGTAAGAAGCAATGCCCTTATCAGAAAACTTCCAGCAGTGGAAACCTTGGGTTCCGTTACCTATATCTGCTCCGACAAAACAGGTACGTTGACACTGAATAAAATGGCCGTTCAGGAAATCTTTGAAACGGAAGAGGCAAAATCCCTGTCGGTACCCAACGGAGGCAATCTGCTGCTCAATGCCATGGCACTGAACAATAATGTTTCCATGGATAAGGACGGGAATCGGCTTGGCGATTCCACAGAAGTTGCATTGGTCCAATATGCGTATGATAAAGACATGGAAAGACTACAATTGGAAAAAGGGTTTCCAAGAATCGCCGAGCTTCCCTTTGATTCATCCAGAAAGTGTATGACCACTCTTCATCAAACGGAAAATGGAACAATGGCCATTACCAAAGGTGCAGTGGATATACTGCTAAAAAAACTTTCCATACATCAAAAAACGCTTGTTCCTGAACTGGAATATAAAGCTAACAAAATGGCAGAAAGGGGCTATCGTGTATTAGGCTATGCCATTAGGATGCTCCCTTCGTTGCCGGAGATTTTGGACGCAGATGAAATAGAGACCGATCTTACCCTTATTGGTTTTGCCGGAATGATAGACCCGCCACGCGAAGAAGCCAAGCAAGCTGTTAGGGAATGTAAGGAAGCCGGTATTATCCCCGTGATGATCACGGGTGACCATAAACTTACCGCCAAGGCTATCGCCAAACAACTTGGAATCATGACATCGGGCGACGGTATGGTGCTGAATGGTTCCGAACTTGCGGCACTGACCGAAGTCGAATTGGAAACCATTGTAGAAAAAGTACGGGTGTACGCCCGGGTAAGTCCCGAGCAAAAGTTAAAAATCGTTAAGGCCCTACAACATAAAAATCAATTTGTAGCCATGACCGGTGATGGGGTAAATGATGCTCCGGCACTTAAAAATGCCGATATCGGTATCGCCATGGGCATCAATGGCACAGAAGTATCCAAAGAAGCCTCCCATATGATTTTGTTGGACGATAATTTTGGCACTATTGTAAAGGCCGTAAAACACGGGCGAAGAATATTCGACAATATCTTAAAATTCATCAAATATACCATGACCAGTAACAGTGGGGAAATTTGGGTTATCTTTCTTGCGCCGTTTTTCCAATTGCCCATTCCGCTAATGGCGGTCCATATTCTCTGGATAAACTTGGTAACCGATGGTCTACCAGGACTGGCCCTTGCCTCTGAACCGGCTGAAACGGATATCATGAAAAGGCCCCCAAGGAATCCTAAGCAAAGTATTTTTGCCGGAGATATGGCGAAACATATTCTTTCGGTAGGTTTTTTTATGGGGCTAGTCACCCTAGGGCTACAAGCATGGGCCATACACCATGAAAATGCAAACTGGCAGACCATGGCATTTACGGTATTGTGCTTTAGCCAGATGGGGCATGTAATGGCAATCAGGTCGGAGAAAGAATCCATTTTTAAAATCGGGGTACTTTCCAATAAACCAATGCTAGGTGCATTATTGCTGACCTTTGTGCTACAGCTAATGATTATTTATCTACCCTCCCTTAACGATATTTTCAGAACACGGCCCTTGACCATTTTGGAACTGGGAATTACCTTGGCGATATCGAGCATCGTTTTTTGGACAGTGGAAATTGAAAAATGGGTCAAAAGGAGGTCTTCAGTAAGCAGTGGCAGCAAACAGTAGGTCTTTGCCTTTGGACAACTGGGTAGCATAGGCAGTATTGGGTAGTTAGTATTCAGTAGTATGAAGAAAGACGAAGGACGAAAGATGAAAGATGAAAGACAAAAGACCGGAATCCAAATCCCAGGTCCCAAATTCCAAAACTCAGAAACGAGAAACTGGATACTGGATACTGGATACTGGATACTGGATACTGGATACTGGAAACTGGAAACTGAATACTGAATACTGAATACTAGATACTGGAATATTATTTGGCCAGAACGCATTAATAACCCAATACTGATTAACTTAATAATTATTAAAGTTTCGATATTGACCAGTGATTTCAATGTAACCCAAGTTACCGCTAGGATTATTTTTGGAAGCTACCTTTGCCCAAGGACTAAAAAACAACATGGAAATAGTTCAAATATTGGGGCATATCGGGGCATTGGTCATTGGGGTAGTCCTTGGCCTCATTGGAGGAGGAGGCTCCATTCTTACCGTTCCGGTTTTGGTATACCTCCTTTACCTGAATCCGGTAACCGCTACGGCCTATTCCCTTTTTGTGGTCGGGGTTTCTTCCTTGGTCGGGGCCATTCAAAATATGCGAAAGGGACTGATAGATTTACGAACGGCCCTGGTTTTTGCCTTTCCGGCCTTCATAGCGGTGTATGCTACAAGAAAATATGTGGTTCCTTGGATCCCTGACACTTTGTTTACCATCAATGAGTTTGTGGTCACAAAAGATATTGGTATCATGGTATTTTTTGCGTTGGTCATGTTGCTGGCCTCCCTATCAATGATCCGGGGAAAATGTAAAAATTGTGATGATGACAATGCTCAGGTGGAATACAACTATCCTATGATCGTCATTGAGGGATTGGCCGTAGGCCTGTTAACGGGAATAGTTGGTGCCGGTGGTGGTTTCTTAATTATCCCGGCCTTGGTGATGCTTGCTAAACTACCCATGAAAAAAGCGGTGGCCACTTCCCTTTTGATCATTGCCATTAAATCGTTGATAGGCTTTATCGGTGATGTGGAAAATCTGGAAATCGACTGGGCCTTTCTTTTAAGTTTTACGGCATTGTCCATTGTAGGTATATTCATAGGTATTTGGCTCAATAGGTTTATGGATGGAAACAAGCTCAAAAAATCCTTCGGCTGGTTTGTATTGATTATGGGGGTCTATATCATCTTCAAAGAACTATTTTGATAAAGTAAGTCTATTGAACTGATAATTATCAGTCCTTTTTCCATAGAGATCCACGAGTTTTGTAACCTATGTTACTGTACAGGTTTTCAATACGATATACCTTTAAATCATTATAATGTAAAAAGTCTTATCATGAAAGTAGAACAAATTTATACAGGTTGTTTGGCACAAGGTGCCTATTATATTGAAAGCAATGGGGAAGCAGCGATTGTTGATCCTTTGCGAGAGGTGGAACCCTACATTGAAATGGCAAAAAAAAGAAATGCCGTTATAAAATATGTTTTTGAAACCCATTTTCATGCCGATTTCGTTTCGGGCCATATTGATTTGGCGGAAAAAACGGGAGCAGCTATCGTATACGGTCCGACTACTATGAAAACGGGTTTTGAATTTATCGTTGGAAAAGATGGGCAGGAATTTAAACTGGGCAATGCTACCATACGCCTCATTCATACGCCAGGACATACGATGGAGAGTAGTTGTTACTTGTTGATCGATGAAAATGGAAAAGAAACCTCTCTCTTTTCCGGGGACACTTTATTTATAGGTGACGTAGGCCGTCCCGATCTTGCGCAGCAAGTAATTGCCGAGCTTACCCAAGAGAAATTAGCCGGACATCTGTTCGATTCCTTACGTAATAAAATTATGCCCCTAAATGATGACATCATTGTATATCCCGGACATGGTGCCGGAAGTGCCTGTGGAAAAATGATGAGCGATGAAACAACGGATACGCTGGGCAATCAAAAACGTTCCAATTATGCATTACGGACAGCTATGACCCGGGAAGATTTTATAGATGCAATTTTGACGGGCCTAACGCCTCCCCCCGGTTACTTTCCACAAAATGTGCTCCTAAACATCCAAGGATATGAAAGCATCGACAAAATTGTGGGAAAAGGCACCACTCCTTTAAACGTACAAACATTTGAGAGCACATTGAAAGAAAACCAGGCCTTCATTATAGACACTAGGGATGCTCAGAAGTTTGCAAAAGAATATATCCCAAATTCCTATAATATAGGTCTCGATGGAAGTTTTGCCAATTGGGTGGGTACCACCATAGTAGATGTGAAACAGCCCCTATTGATCATTGCGGACGAGGGAAAAGAGGAGGAAGTAGCCATACGCTTGGCTCGAATAGGATTTGACAATACGCTAGGATACCTGAAAGGTGGTATAGCCGCATGGAAAAGGGCGGGAAAGGAAATCGATAACATTATATCAATATCCCCGGAAGAACTAGCCAAAAGAATGCAAAAAGAGGAAATTAACATTATAGATGTACGCAGGGCCAGTGAATATAATAGTGAACATGTGGAAAATGCAATAAATGCCCCCTTGGATTACTTGGAGGACAGTATGACGAAGATCGATAGGGACAAGACCTATTATGTACATTGTAGAAGTGGTTATCGCTCCATGGTATTTGCATCCATCCTAAAAACCAAGGGATATAATAATCTAATTGATGTAGACGGTGGCATGAAAGCCATTAAGGAAACCGGAAAATTCGATATTTCCGAATATATGGCCCCTACCACCATGCTTTAGCATCCTAACAAAAAATTGGGAAAATGAAAACGCGCTATCAAATACTCATTATCGGGGGAGGAACGGCCGGTATTATGACCGCCAGCAGCCTGCTTAAAAAAAATCCCAGGCTTCAGGTAGGTATTATAGAACCCTCGGAAGAACATTGGTACCAGCCTGTTTGGACTCTGGTGGGCGCAGGAACCTATGACTACGCAAAGACCAAGCGGCCTATGGCATCGGTCATTCCAAAAAATGCGGATTGGATGAAGGACAGGGCCATTTCCATAGACCCCCAACAGCATACGGTAACCATTGAAAAAAACAAGTCAATTACCTATGAATATCTTATTGTAGCACCGGGATTAAAGTTAGATGCTACCCGTGTGCAGGGACTACAGGACGCTATGGACAAAGGAGTGGTTTGTAGCAATTATACTTCACCGGAACATACCTGGGAGGTCATTAAGAATTTTAAGGGGGGAACCGCGCTGTTTACACAGCCGCCAAAACCCTATAAATGTGGCGGAGCTCCCCAAAAAATAATGTACCTCGCGGATGATCACTTTAAGAGATCCGGCCTAAAGGGTAAGACCAAAGTGGTCTATGCTACGACCTCGGATGTTATCTTTGCAGTTACTGAAATTGCAGAAACCCTAATGAAGGTAGTAGATAGAAAGGGGATAAATATAAAATTTGGTTACGAACTTAAAAAGATCGAGAGTGATAAGCAGATTGCCTGGTTTCAGGTCAGCCAAGATCATAGGGAACATAACCCCACGACTTTGGATATCCATAAAGATGAAGAGCTTATTGGCATTAAATATGATATGCTACATCTGGTGCCGCCCAATACTCCACCGGATTTTATAAAAAACTCCCCTTTGGTTGATGAAACCGGTTGGATGGACGTGGACCCACATACCCTACAACATAAAAAATATACAAATATCTTCGGTTTGGGTGACGTTACCAATGTACCTACTTCCAAGACAGGTGCGGCCATAAGAAAACAGGCTCCGGTAGTGGTCGCGAACATTTTAGCATTGCTAAAACAACAACAATTGAGCAATGCAATGTATGATGGCTATAGCTCTTGCCCTTTTGTAACAGGTTACGGTAAAATGGTTTTGGCGGAATTTGATTATACAAAGCAATTTAAACCGGATCCAAAATTGAAATGGCTGTTGATCAAGGACTCTTCCAAAGAGCATTGGAGACTTTGGATCCTTAAGAAATATATACTTCCCTATTTGTACTGGAACAAAATGTTAAAGGGCAAGGAGGTCTAATCGAAGGAATATTAATCCACTTCATTTAAATTATACTTACGCTGGGAAGTTTTTCCAAGATTCAACTTTACCATACATTTTCAATATGCACTGCTTAGGAATTTTGATCCAATATTCCATGCAATATGCTCCTTCAAAATTTCGTATCCTGAATTTGTGACCAACAAACCAATAAAATCACCTACCCTGACCTACATCATTTTGTAGACAAAGTCTGAATTGTAATTTCGGGACATGAAACAAAATAATTGTTTAACCTAAACGATAATAATATGTCACTAGTAAAATTTAGAAACAGGAGAAGACCATTTGGTCTAGCAAGACAGGATTTTTTTGATCTCGATGACTTCTTTGACAATAATCTATGGAACAAGGGAACATTCTTTGACCGTTTCTGGAACGGAAAATCCGTGGAACCTGCCTTGAACATTAAGGAAATGGATGATAATTTTGAAATTGAACTGGCCGCTCCGGGATTTGCCAAAAAAGATTTTGAGGTTACCATAGATAATGGATGCCTTAACATTTCTGCAGAAAAATCGGCTTCAGAAGAAGAAAAAGAAGAGGACTATACCCGTAGGGAATTTAGCTACAACTCATTCGAAAGATCCTTGCAACTACCGGAAAGCGTTATAGAAGAGGAAATCAAAGCAAAATATGACAATGGAATACTGAGCTTTAAACTTGCCAAAAAAGAAGAGGCAAAAAAACAAAAGCCTAAGAAAGTGGAAATTGCATAACGTCTTTCATAGTATTTAGTTGGTTTTTTGAAAAAGCCCTTTTTCCAAAACTTATAACTGTCCATGTATACAAGTTTTTGGTTTGAGGGCTTTTTGCATTGTAGTTCTTTGATCTCCGGGTATTCCCTATAATGTTTACAAACTGTTTTTAAACCAACCCGATGGCAAAAAATAACGACAGTACGGGTATAATTTCAATCAAGTGAAAGTTTCATTAATATATCCACATTTGGCCATAGTTTGGAAACCTTGTCGGCGCCCATATGAAGTTCGTAACATTCCCGGTTCAGGGAATTCATGGCCTCTTCTCCTTCCCAAAAGGATAGATTAATGGCGGTGGTTACCAAAAGAGTGTCCGCTTTTTGGGAATAGGTATAATCCACGGTATCGATAATCGAGTTCATTTCCAAGGCCAAAATTCCCTTTCCGTTCTTGGCGTCCAATAGCTCGCCATTTATGGTATCCGTCTTAAAAGTTTTAAAAAAGTAAGTGATCAACTTGGCGTCCCTGACTCCGTCACCAGAATTTACCGAAAGTGTATTTATGGTAATTTTATTTCCTTTCAAAAGACCTTCTATGGACCTAGCTCCTTTATTTGTAAAAAGGCTATATTCGTCAAAGGTACCTTTTACACCTACCTTTTCGGTAAATTTATAGGCCGTCCATGATAAGGACGACCAAGATGTATCTATGACATAGGTTTTATTTTCCTGGTTTATTTTTGTATCGCCCCGTACATCCTTATTCTTCTTGCTAGTGGTGTTACAGGAGAAAATCATCAAGGCAAAGAGAAGGTACCCTGTCCATTTCATGAATAGTTTCATCATATCTGTTTTTATGGCCAGAACTACTGATCCTTGCGTATAGTGTCCATCACTTTTTCCTTGTCCAATTTTTGCGTACAGAAGAACCAATCCCCACATACCATCTCCCCATCCGTTCCGGCTACTCGTTCTTCGGCCGTTCCACAAGATCCTGCCGGTGGAACGATTACATCATCTCCAGGGTTCCAGTCAGCGGGCGTTGCCACGGAAAATACATCCGCGGTCTGCATGGCGATCAATGCTCTGTATATTTCATCAAAATTCCTTCCCAAACTCAAGGGGTAATAGATGATTGCCCTAATGATACCCTTGGGGTCTATAAAGAAAACCGCTCTCACCGCCTGCGTTTCACTTTCTCCCGGCTGTATCATCCCGTACTTTTTGGCTACGTTCATTGTAATATCCTCGATCAATGGAAACTTGACCTCTATATTTTCCATGTCCTTGAACTTAATCTTGTCCTTGATCGTACGCAACCAGGCAATATGGCTGTAAAGTCCATCTATGGAGAGACCCACCAATTTACAGTTTGCGCTATTAAACTTTTCCTCCAATTTGGCGAAGGTCATGAACTCAGAGGTGCATACGGGTGTAAACTCGGCCGGGTGGCTAAAGAGAATAACCCATTGTCCTACATAATCATTGGGGAAATCTATAGGGCCCTGGGTGGTGATCGCCTTAAACTTTGGCGCACTGTCTCCTATTCTGGGCATTGGGGTCGGTTGTTGCTGTACTTCTGTTACTAATGTATTCATCCTTACTTGGTTTTAATAGTTTCTAAAATCGTTTCAATCATCGTTGGAACAAAACTACGGACGAGGATTTCCTAGTGGAATGACCTATATCAGGGCAGATCTTTTTTTAATAGCCGGCACGGAAACTATTACTACTATATTGTATAAGAAAGTATTACATGACGTAGGTCATTTTTAAGCAGGGTCTACAGTGCTACTTTTATAAAAAAATACATGGACACTCTGACCTCAAAATTATTGGGAAAAGAATCCTGGTTGGCATATCTTATTGTTCCTGCAATTTCAATACTGGCCGGTATCTTCCTAAGTTGGACCATTTTTGCCGTTTTACGGTTCTATAACCATAGGAAACCTACCCTGTTTAAGAATGAACTGCTGAAACGGCTAAAGAATCCCTTATATATTTTTATTCCGCTGTTATTCCTGTATCCGGTCCTCCCCTATTTTGGATTGGGCTTTTTTTGGCACAAGCTTATGGAGGTCCTGATTATCATCAACTTTGCTTGGATCCTGATTGCTTTTTTACGCTGTCTGGAAGAAGTTGTAAAAGAAAAATTTCAGATCGTAGGTCACCAGAATAGGGCAAAGGATCGGAAAGCGATTACCCAGTTGCGGTTCATTAAAAGCATTGTGGTCGTGGTCATTATTACCCTGACCATTGCATCTATTCTATGGAACATTCCCGCGGCCCAGGAATTGGGCAGGACCATTCTTACCTCGGCCGGAATCTTGGGGATTATAATTGGAGTGGCGGCCCAAAAATCCATAGCCAATTTGATTACGGGCTTTCAACTTGCCTTTACCCAACCCATTAAAATAGACGATGAAGTGGTCATTGAGGGGGAATTTGGGAATGTGGAAGATGTGGCCCTTACCTATGTGGTGGTGCGAACCTGGGATTGGCGTAGGCTGGTATTGCCTTTGAATTATTTTAATGAAAAGCCTTTTGTAAACTGGACCTTTAAATCGAGGGAACTCATAGGCAGCGTTTTTTTTTATTTGGATTATTCATTTCCCGTTAATGAACTGAGAACAAAATTGTTCGCTATTTTAAACGGGAATCCATTATGGGACGGGAATATCGCGGAACTTTTGGTCACGGATACCGATAATCGCGCTATGGAGATCAGGGCATCCTTTAGCGTGAAGAACGCCACAAATGCTTGGGATCTCCGATGTTTTGTGCGGGAGGAACTAGTGGCATTTATACAAACAAACTATCCTGGCTCACTGCCTAAATTACGAAGGATGGACGTTAATGAGTTATAGACGGAACGGTTGAACAATATCCGGTGAAACTTAATAATATAGATGATATAGCAAAATGGATATGGAAGACGTACTAAAAGATGAGCAATTGTTTCAACGCATGTTTGAGGTCTCCAGGGAAGGGATTGTTGTGGTTGATGACCAAGGTACGGTCCTAAAGGCCAATCCAAGGGGGGAAATTATATTCGGTTATAAAAAAGGGGAATTGATACAAGCGAAAATCAAGCATCTGTTTCCCGAAGGTATCGGGGAACTGTTTGAAGTCCACTCAAAAGAAAATACAGAACGATTAAAAAAAAGATGGGCGGGCAAGGAAAAAGAAATGTGGGGGCTTAAAAAAAATGGTGCCCCCATCCCGTTAAACATCAACTTAAGCCCTACCTGGATAGACGATAAGCCCATAACCATAGTTTTTATGGCCGAAAGAAGTACATCTGAAAAGGCCGGTGAAGATCTAAAAAAAGTGGATAAGGCTCCCCATATGGACAGTAAAAAATACAATGCTTTGATCGAAAGCCTGGAGGGTGTTGTTTACCGTTGTAAAAATGATCGGGACTGGACCATGGAGTATATTGACAAGGGATGCCTCCATATCACCGGTTACGATTCCAAAGCATTTATAGATAAGGAAACAAGTCTAGGAAAAATCATTTTGGAGGCGGACCGTGAATACGTTTGGAATACCACACAAGAGGCGTTGAAGGAAAAGAGGGCATTCAACATTCAATATAGAATAAAGGACAAGGAAGGTGCCATAAAATATATTTGGGAACATGGGGAAGGAATTCTAGACAAAGATTCCAAAATCTTGGCCATTGAAGGATTTTTACAAGATATGACAGAACAGATGACCTTAGGAGAAGAACTGAGGTTTAACGTGGCCCAAAACAAGGCCTTGCTAAAGGCTATCCCGGACATGATGTTTGTACAGGACTATAAGGGTAATTTTATAGATCTACACGCTCCTGAACCGGAAAGACTGCCCATGCAGAAGCAAAAAATCATGGGTAGCAATATGAAGGATATATTCCCTACGCACATCTACAGGCTTTTTAAAGGGGCCCACAAAAAGACCATCAAAAGTAAGAAGTTGCAGATGGTGGAATATGTTATGGAAAGGCCATATGGTAGAATCTACTATGAATCCCGTATGGTGCCTTTGAACAATCACAGTATCCTCACCATCGTAAGGGACATTACGGCCAATAAGCAGGCGGCCTTTGCCCTTGAGAAAGAGAAAGAAATGCTACAAAAATATTTGGATACCGCGGCCTCCATATTTTTGGTCATCAATGCAGCACATAAAATTGAGTTGATCAATCAAAAAGGGTGTGAGGTGTTGGGTTATCCGCGGAACAAAATTGAAGGCAAAAACTGGTTTGACAACTTTATCCCAAAAAAGGATGTAAAAGAACTGTCCTTATTGCTTGATCAGGTATTATCCGGCACCCTGGACCCTCCCGATTTTTATGAAAACATTGTTTTGACCCGTGGGAAGCGTAGGAAACTTATACGATGGCGCAATTCGGTACTAAAAGATGACGAAGGCAATGCCGTGGCAGTCCTGAGCTCAGGTGTGGACATCACCGAGCAGAAAAAAGCGGAACGGGAGCTAAGGGACAGCGAGGCTAAAACCCGGACGATTTTAGAAGCTATCCCAGATCAGATTTTTGTATACGATATTAAGGGGAATATTGTAGAAATACAGGCTTCAGATACTTCACTTCTCATAGCCCCTAAAGAAAATCTTATCGGCAAGAACGTAAAGGAGATATTACCGGACAACGTAAGTGGGCAAATTCTGGAAACCTTGGAAAAAGTCCATCGTACCAAAACCATGGCCATCTTGGAAACCACGGTCCCAAGTATGGACAGGCTGGTGGATTTTGAATCTCGTTTTGTTCCTTTTGAGAAAGATAAAATTTTAGCGGTCGCTCGGGATATCACCAAAACCAAGGCCGTACAACGAGTATTGAACATTAGGAACAGGGCCTTGGAAGCGGCCGGTAACGGCATTCTTATAGTGGATGCCAAATTGCTCGATCTTCCCATTATTTACAGTAATGATTCCTTCAACCGGATGACCGGTTATGAAGGGAGTGAAGTATTGGGGAAAAACTGTAGGTTTTTACAAAACGACGATAGGGACCAGAAAGAGATTCAAACTATTAGAAAGGCCATTGAAGAACGCCGTCCTTGTAGGGTAGTATTGCGTAATTATAGGAAGGACGGTTCCATGTTTTGGAATGAGTTTACCATAACACCCATACGCGATGACACTGGGGAACTGACCCATTTTATTGGGGTCCAAAATGATGTTACCGCTAGGAAAAATGAGGAGCTCCGTAAGGATCAAATACGGAAAATACTGGAACTTATTACCCGGGATAGGCCTTTAGATCATATAGGAAACCAGATTGTAAAAGCGGTTGAGGGGCATGTTGAAAAGTGCATGGCCTCTATTCTATTATTAAATGAAGAAAAGGGAACATTGTACAAATTAGTGGCGCCCCATTTGCCCAAGGCTTTCATTGCTCATCTGGAAGAGGTTAAAATAGGCCCTAATGTAGGATCTTGTGGTACAACGGCTTTTTTAAAAAAAGAGGTGATCGTTGAGGACATTATCCATGACCCCCAATGGGAAAATTATAAGGAATTGGCCTTGGATAATGGCTTAAAAGCCTGCTGGTCCTTCCCCATTCTGTCTTCTGCAGAGGAGGTGTTGGGTACTTTCGCCATATACTGTGACCATGTACGGAAACCTCGGGAAACGGAAATGGAAATAATCACCGACATGATCCAATTGACGAGTGTGGCCATTGAGCGGTACAATGCCAAAATAAAGCTGCAAAAAAAGAGAGAACAGCTAGAAGAATATACCCTGAACCTAGAAGATAAAGTAAAGGAACGGACCAATGAGGTGATGACCACGGTACAAAAACTTGTGGAGACCAATCTAAGTTTGGAAGACCAGATACAAGTAACCAAAGCAGCAGAAAATAGGGCTATGGCAAGCCAAGCCCTATTTGCCGCTATAGCGCAAAACTTTCCCAAAGGGGTGATTATTGTTTTCAATGCAAATATGGAGTTTGTTTATATCGAAGGGGAAGAACTCAATCGGATCGATTTGAAGAAAAGGGATTTTAAGGGTAAAAGCATAGACAGTATACCTATCCTTTCCAGGAAACGGAAGGAAAAAATAAAAGAGGACGTCCAAAAAACGTTGGCCGGAAATCATCTCTCATTTGAGATTGAATACGGTAAGAACAGTTATTCGGTAAATTCCACCCCCTTATATGCCGATGAAAACGTTACATGGGCACTGTTCGTTTATAGTAATATTACCCAACAAAAACTGGTAGAACAAGAAATACGTTACACCCTACAACGGGAAAAAGAGCTTAATGAACTAAAATCCCGTTTCATTTCTATGGCCTCCCATGAATTTAGAACACCCCTGAGCGCCATTCTTTCCTCGGCCATCTTAATAGGAAAACAGAATGAACCGGGCAAGGAAGAAAAAAGAGAAAAATATATAAGGCAGATCAAAACCAATGTGCGCAATCTGGTGGTCATTCTCAATGATTTCCTATCATTGAGCAAGTTGGAAGAAGGTAAAGTGGAATTCCAACCGGAGCATTTTGATCTGGTACAGCTCTCCAAATCGTTGATTGAAGAAATTGAAACCAGCAAGAAAGATAATCAAACCATTACCCTACAGCATGATGTTCCTGTTATCGAGGTTTTCTTAGACCCTAAATTAATGCGTCATATCCTTATTAATTTGGTGTCCAATGCCATTAAGTATTCTGATGAAAACAAAGATATTAAAGTGAATATTTCCCAAAAGGGAGAAACATTGTCCCTCATGGTGGCCGATCAAGGGATGGGTATCCCAAAAGCAGAGCAAGAGAACCTGTTCGGCCGGTTTTTCCGTGCCAAAAATGCAGTTAACATACAAGGCACCGGCTTGGGATTGCATATTGTAAAACAGTATACCGAACTCATGGGAGGTACGGTCAGGTTTAAAAGCGAGGTAGGCAAAGGCACTACCTTTTATGTAGAATTGCCATTGAACAGAAAAAAGCAATACAATGAAAAAAATACTAATTATTGAGGATAATAAGGACGTGCGGGAGAACACGGCCGATATCTTGGAATTGGCCAATTACGAAACTGCTACGGCAGAAAATGGAAAAATAGCAATAGAAAAGATACGGCAATTTCTTCCGGATATTATAATTTGTGATATTATGATGCCCGAATTGGACGGATATGGCGTATTGGAAACCTTGAGCAAAAACAGGGAAACCGCAGGTATACCCTTTATCTTTTTGACCGCTAAATCGGAAAAGTGCGATGTACGCAAGGGCATGAACATGGGAGCCGATGATTATCTGACCAAACCTTTTGAAGAACATGAACTATTGGATGCCATTGCATGTCGCTTGCGGAAGAATGACTTCTTACGAAAGGAATTTTCTAATAGTATGGAGGGGGTGCATCAATTTTTAGAAGATGCGTCGGAATATCTGAATTTGAAACGCATCTCTAGAAGCTATCGGCACAAAACATATGAAAAGAAAGATTTTGTCTTTAGGGAAGGAGATGCGGCACACAAGCTTTTCTTCGTTCAAAATGGCATTATAAAGACATATAGGTCCACCGAATCGGGGAAAGAGTTTGTAACGGGTATTTACAAGGCCGGGGATTTTATGGGTCAACTGTCCTTATTGAACCAAGAAGGCACCTATTTGGAAACTGCTACCGTATTACAGGATGCCGAAGTTTTTGATATCCCCAAAACCGATTTTACACACCTCCTCTATGCCAATAAGGAAGTTGCACAAAAATTTATCGGTATTATTTCTAATAATCTTATCGAGGTACAGGAACAACTGGTAGATATGGCCTATGCAACGGTTCGGCAACGGGTAGCTAAGGCATTGTTAATGTTGTATAACAAAGGTATTATAAAAGATGTGGCAAACGAGGGCATTGATATTCCCCGAGAGGACTTTGCCGGAATCATTGGTACGGCAACGGAGACCGCCATACGTGCATTATCGGAATTCAAGGAAGAGGGATTGATTACTATGGGATCTAGCAGAAGGGTAGTTCTCTTGAAAAAAGACGAGTTACAACATGTGGCGGATTTTAAGGATTGAGATAGCAAAATCATAAACTAAACTGCTTGGATTGAAAATCCATGAGTTTGGATGTGCAATAAAATTGTGTGAGCAGTTATCTGATATGTCATTTGGATATGACTTTCTGTTCGAAAATCACCCGATGACTCTATTCGGTGCCTGAGTAATCGCTTGCGGTCGTACCAAAGGCACATTACGACAGATAGGCCTGCCTGCCAAAGACAGGGTTTTAACCAACGATTGTAATCCATAAAGTTTACCTTCCAAAAAATAAATCGGCGAAGTCTTAATCAAGCTGATCTATATCATTCGCATAGCCCGTTTTCAGTAGTAACTTAGTATTAGGAATACTAATCTGGTATGCGGTTTTCCAAAGTAAAATAAGGATGTTACATATTTATAGCAAAGAACAAAAGCACGTTCTATTAAAGACATATTATCAGTTATTACACCTTGAACAGGCTATTGAAATCATAAGGAAAAATAGTACTGCCCATACGCAGGTATCCATACTTGGAAAATTGGACAGTCGGTATTCGGACAACAATGAAATATCCGTTCAACAAAAGGAGCAATTAAACAGGTATTGGAAAGAATCATTGGGACCATTAACGGACGTTGGTTTTTTCTCCAATCCGGAAATTGGAACGGTCTATATCGCAGGGCCTTTGACCCCTTTATTTCTGAGCAATGTAGACGGAAAAAAATTAGGTGAGATTACGAATGGACCCTATGGCATTTTGAGAGGCCTGGGCATACACAAGGACAATGTTATCGATTATATTAAAACATTGGAAGAAGGTGGATATTGGCTAATTATACGGGGGTTCGAGTATGAATTAAGGAATTTGGAAGACTCGTTAAGAAAAGTTGGATAGCAACGAGCAACTGAACTATTCTAGTTTAGGAATCAATTCTTCGTCGTTGGATAGAAGGAAATCTTCAGTAAGCAGTGGCAGTAAACAGTAGGGCTTTGCCATTGGATAACCGGATAACCATAAGCAGGATACCGAGAACTGGAAATCGGAAGTTGGAAACTGAACACCAGAAACTGGATAACCGGAAGCTGGAATGTCATTTCGATACGATTTTCTATTCGAAAATCACTCAATGACCCCATGCGGTGCCTGAGTGATTGCCGGGCAATCTTATCGAAGGCACATGGCCGAATATTAAATAGTTTCTTGAAAACCGAAAGTCTTACAATGATACAATGAGGGTATGTAGGTTTGAATATGAGAAAAGTACACCGATACAAAAGTAAACGGTTGGCAGTCTTCAGTAATTAGTATCGAGCAGTTAGTATTGAGCAGGCAATTATACGTTGTACGTCCCTGATATTGGTCGACCACTTAAAAGTGGAAAACGATGAAAGCAAATTTACGTCAGATTCGAAAACAACTGGTCTATTCGGAGGAATTTAAAAGGGAATTGGTCAGTGATTTTGAGAGCGGAAAGTATAGCGTGATCGAACTTGAAAAACTTCATAGGGTTACCGGCACGGTCACATACGACTTACCGCAAGCTGTCCACCGATGAAAACTTTCATTAAGCCTGTTCCCAACTTCGGCAGGCAGGTTTACCTGACGACAGACAGGCCTGCCTCACGTAGGTAGGGTTTTAACCAACAATTGTGATCAATAAAGAATATTATGGACAAATCCGTACTGTTCCCATCTATGGGCATTATTTTAATTTACTTCGCAAAATAAGTTTCGTTCGGGAAACTGGAAGATACACGAGATAGGTTTCCCAAAGCTTAGGATTTAACCAATTAACTTTTCACGCTCCAGTTGCATAATGATCTGTTCTACATAATCATCAACGGTAGAACTTATATTCGATGGATCTACAATATTAAAGGTGCCCACCCAAACCAGTGACTTATCACCTTCCTTCCTAATATTGTAAATGGAGCTTTCCACATGATATATTTTGTAATCGTCATAATATTCAGGGGTATAATAAACATCTTGGAACCGGTAATAATAGCGCCCAAAACGATACCACGTATACCCTACCATATGATAAGCGGAACGGTATCTTCTCTTGTCGTCCACCCCGATTACAGCGGTAATGATGACCGAGTCAAACCCATCCTCGAGAAGTTTTTCCTTCATATCATCAATTTCTTCCTCGCTTTTTTTGGAATAGGTAAACGTGCCATCAAAAATGGCCGTACTTTCATGGGCATTGATATTTCGCTTTATAAATGCTCTTTTCAATTCCTCTTCAAACACCTTTCGCGCCGTAAGGTTTTGGGTCATTCCCACTACGAGTAATTTATCCGGTTCAAATTTGGATATTTCTTTGTTTTTCCAGCTGTCCACAAACTGTGTGGAAGAGCAGGCGGATACAATTAAAAAACCGAGTATAAGGGAGACTTTTTTCATTATCCGAAGTTTTGGGCCAAACCTATACATCTTCCCTTGTATTTGCAATGATCTACATCATACGCCCATATAGTTTTGGACCCAAAGACTGACATAAATCATTTTAAAAAACCCTTGATCCATATAACTTCGCAAGACTAAAGAATCGGATGATCCCGTATACCTATGTTCTAACTCGACTATAGGTTTTACAGGCTTCCATAACTTTAAATAATAGTTGTAAAATCACAAAAATGAAAACAAAAATAGCACTCTTACTACTGGTTTCCTTGGTTTGGAACTGTAAGCAAAAGCCCAATACTGAAAAACTAAAGATTCAATCGCCCCAAGAGCAAGTGGAAACCACGGAACAAATTCCCTCGGCAATACGGGACATCGTAAGTTTTGCGGCCGTTCCTGTAACCGATACCACGGATATAGCACAATTGATCCAATTTAAGGAAATTGGCAAAAACGGTGTCCTTAGGACCATTAACACCAACAAATTCATGAAGCTTTATCGCGCATTGATGGATTCCAAAACAATTGAGGTATTTCCCATACTTGAAATGAAAAATACAGACAAGGCCGTTCTTTTTGCGAATGGTAAAGGGTATGGGGGTACTATTTGGGCACAAATGCTGGTGGACAGATCAACGGGAGAAATCGAAAAAATACAGTTTGATCACAAGGCGGAATCCGAGGGGTATGGTGATGGAATTACGCAGACATCCTTTGAAAAACAGTTTATGGGCACTAAAATATCCTTTAATTCCAATACTTTTGGACTGCAACAGGGCGGTCAAAATGTTCTTAAAGGAAATATCATTGTGGATGGCGCATCCGGAGCGACCACTACCAACCAAGCCGCTGTTGATATGATCAATAAGGGATTACAAAAATATGAGACCTATTTCAATAGGATGAGTGTAACCTATCACTCGTTGGATAATCTGGAGTAAAAGACATATTACGGCTATAATCAAAACCCTAAGGATAGAAAATCCATAGATTTTAAAAAGTAATGCAATTGCTTTGTTCTAAGTGAAATTAATCATGGACGGGAGCACGGTTAACTTTTTTGAATTACGCAAGAGCAATGGTCTTCTTGTTTTCTGTTTTCATCTTAATTCCGAAATCGGTAAACTTCCCACCTTGATAACAATCTCGGCAATAATCGGTATGGATACTTCCACTCTTGTTCCTACCAAAATCGGATAGTCGAGTTATGGGTATCCCACAACTTTGGCAGCTATTTTTTTCTGAACTTTTCATAATACTATACTATTGGTTTCATACTTTTTATATAGGGTAAAAGATAGTGGTCACTTAAGTTCCAGGAAATGACATATATCATTTTAATGGCAACAAAAACCAAGATTCATACCAAAAAAAACCCGCTTTGGAATGATCCAGATCATGGTACCTTCCCTCCTATTTGATTTCCTTTGTGGAAAACCTGAGCAATGTGGTCGATCCTTGTTTTAATGTTGTTCTTTCTTCTTATTGTCTATATACTTTTTATGCCGATCAATGTATTCATTGACACTGTTGCAAACCAATATTATGTGCAGTTTACGGGTTTGGCAAAAGCAACAATCGAAGGACATCAAGAGGAACTGTTACGGATAAAATTGCAAACGTTCTTTATGAAATTCTACTTCTATCCGTTAAAAATGGGAAAGGCCTCCAAAAAGAAAAAAATAGCTAAAGGAGCCATAGGAAAAAGAAACAAGGGAACCATAGGTCTAAAAAAGGGCCTGCGAGTATTAAGATCTTTTAAAGTGAAATATTTGTTGGTGGATGTGGATACGGGAAATTGTGTTTTGAACGCAAAATTATATCCCTTATTTGCTTTCCTAAATTACAGCAAAGGAACATTTCGCATCAATTTTGAAGGAAGGAACAACATGGCATTGCATATGCAAAATAGGCCAATATTTATCATTAAATCATTTATTAACTTTTAAAGAATAGCATTATGGAATTACATTTTGAAGAGTTATTGACCCAAATTACCGACTTTATGAAGTCCGAGGCCAAAACAGAAACTGTTGTTGGAGAACAATTTGAACTGGGTGAATTCAAGTGCGTACCTGTTATTAAAGTAGGTATGGGATTTGGTTCCGGCGGTGGTGAAGGCACCGAGGCAAAAGGCCGTAAAGGAGAAGGTATGGGTGCCGGAGCGGGAGTAGGAATAGAACCCATCGGTTTTTTAGTAAGCAAAGCGGATGAAATTTCCTTTCTTGCAGCCGGGAAAACCCATGGGCTTGCCGCTGTATTCGAAAAAATACCCGACTTGATCGAAAAGCTTGCGGATACCAGGCGCAAGGAAAAAGAAATGGGGTAGCGAATTTTGCATTACACCCTAAAAACAAAACGGACCGGACAGGTCTCCCTTTTAAGGAGGGAGACCTGTCCGGTTTTTGCTCCTTGGAGCTAACAGTCCTCATTGTTCTGTAGGTTACAATGCTGCAGCACCTGATTTGTTTTACTGCCGTTCCGGTATATGGTAATTCCCTTTAGTCCATATTCCCATGAGGTCCTATAAATTTCCGAAACTTCCTGTATACTTACATTCTCCGGAAGGTTAACGGTTTTGGAAACCGCATTGTCCGTATACTTTTGAAAGGCCTTTTGGTGCAGCAGATGGTATTTCCAGGGAATATCCATACTGGTCTCAAACAACTTTTTCACTTCCGTTGGAATTGCTTTGATTTCTTGAATACTACCTGATCGCCTTACCATACCTTCCACTTCCCTGGTCCACAACCCCAATGTCTTTAGCTTCTCAACAAAACTAGCGTTCATTTCCGTTTGGGTCTTGTTTCCCAAAATCCCTACCCTATTATAGGCAAGGGCATATAAGGGCTCTATGGAATAGGATGTGTTGGCGATGACAGATATACTGCCTGTAGGCGCAATACTGTTGCAGGTAGCGTTTCGCATAGGCATTTCAGGGGCATATTTGCTATCTTGCCAATGCGGGAACGTGCCCCGTACTTTTGCAAGGGCTTCGGAAGCTTGATAGCTTTTCGTTTGGATAAATTGCATTAATTGCTCCCCTAAATGTACAGCATCGTCCGAAGCGTAGGGAATACCAAGCAAGATCAACATTTCTGCCCAGCCCATTACACCTAGTCCTATTTTTCGGTTAGCTAGGGCCATATCCCTAATTTCCGGAAGTACATAGTGATTTACTGTAATTACATTGTCCAAAAATCGGATTCCAATTCGAATGTTATCCTCCAGCCTATTCCAATCGATACTGGTTCGTTGGTTCTTCCGGATCAAAACCTTGGTTAAATTCAACGATCCAAGATTACAGCTTTCATAATCCAACAGCGGTACTTCCCCGCAGGGATTGGTACTTTGTATAGCACCTAGTTTCGGCAGCGAATTGGCCCTATTCACGGTATCCAAAAAAATAAGTCCTGGATCGGCTGTTCGCCATGCCTCCTCCACAATACGGTCCCATATTTTTTTTGCCTTAATGGTCTTCTGTACTTGTTTGGTCCTTGGATTGATCAAATGCCAATGGGAGTTTTTTGAAACCGCATCCATAAAAGTATCGGTAATCCCAACAGATAGGTTAAAATTCCGCAAACTTCTTCCATCAGACTTAGTAGCAATAAATTCAATTATATCCGGGTGATCAACATTCAATATACCCATATTGGCTCCCCTGCGTTTTCCACCTTGTTTTACATGTTCAGTGGCAGCATCATAGACTTTCATAAAGGCAATGGGACCAGAAGATGTTCCCCCGGATGAAGCTACCGAATCATCTTTAGGGCGAAGCCTAGAAAAATTAAATCCTGTTCCGCCTCCACTTTGATGAATCAGTGCAGCATTCTTTAGGGTCGTGAAAATACATTGAAGACTATCCGCTATGGGCAACACAAAACAGGCACTAAGCTGGCCTTTGGGCAATGCCGCGTTCATTAGCGTAGGAGAATTGGGCAGGAATTCCAGATGGTACATAATTTGATAGAATTTTTCCTCCCAAGCTGTACTATCCATATCTTCGGCACTAGCAATATATTTGGCCACCCTTCGCAATAACTGGTCAGGGGTCTCGATCATTTTATTTTTGAGCAGATACCGATCTTCCAGAATTTGTATGGCATTGACGGTTAGATCCATGACATCCTTTTAAAGTGTAAACCCTATTTTCGTTGACAAAATTTGTTTCAGCGCCTTGGTAGTCGTAGCATCAATCAGGTTCAATGCCTTGACTTTACAGAGTTCTTCTACCAGTCTCCTTCCCGCAAGCGTATTAACGGCTACTCCGGTTACGATATCGGGAGCAATATCAAAGGCTTTCATTAGTCCATGGACGGCATAGGGGTCGGAAGCGCTTAAAATGATACACTTTATATGTTCCCTGATCATATTAATGGCCATATCACCATTATACGGTTCCAAGGGCGATGCCCCGATTTCCATGATGGCAACATCTGCCTCCTGTTGTGCGATCTTACTTAGCAATTGCTGTAATTTAACTTTGAACTTGTCCTTGGGACAAATGGAAGAAGGGAGGCCTACGTCCACAAAATCCATTACGGCATCGGCACCCACATCCTTAATGGCCAAAATATCCTTAAAACGTCCTGCCCCGGTTAATTTGGCACCCACCACCTTATACCCTGCCCGTTTGAACAAATTGGTCACGATTCTGGCCGAAGTGGTCTTACCCGCAGACATGGAAGTGCCCACAAAGAGTATTATCGGGGTGTTGAACGGAACTATATTTACCTGTTCCACAAAACTCTCCATGGTCAATTTTTTTTCGTCCCGCATCACATGGCCAGAGTAGATCACCTTCATCATTTTGGGCAAGAAAACGGATTTGGAAGTTAATTTTCCCATCAGTCCCGCTCCCGTTAAGATGGTCATTTTTAGGTCATCGCCCACATTCCGCCAAGTTCCCGTGGCTTCTAATGTAGCAAAACGCTCCCCTAAAGCACCTAAAACGGACTCGCCTCCTATTACGCCCCGCATTCTTCCGTTGGCCAGTTCTATTTGCAGGCTTGTACTCCCAGGGTCTACAATTTTACAAGCCACATAATCCCCGGTTTCCCATTGGTCCTTTGGTAGTTTTTTTAGCGTAAACTCTTTTTCTGCAAGATCAGATATACGGGTCAGGGAAGCATGGATATAGGTATGGTTCATAATTTTTTATTTAGAGGTTCCGCCAACAATAACAAGATCAACAAGGCCGTTCTTTCTATAAGTCTGTTATGCAGGATGTATTCGAAGGTAGCGTGTGCGCCATCACCGGGCGTACCAAGGCCATCAAGTGTTGCGGTGAACAGACTTGTAGTATTGGCATCGGAGCCACCGCCTGCCGTTGCTTCTTCCAATTCAATTCCCAAATATTGTCCTTGGCGTTTGGCCATTTCCCACAATTTCCGGTTGCGGACGGTTCGCTGCATCGGAGGCCTGCCAATACCTCCGGAAATATGCAGTTCCACATCCTCCAGATACGGTTTTAACCCCATAATTTTTCCGCTTATATATTCGCCATCTACCGCATTCAATATTCTAACATCTATGACCGCTTTACTTTTTGGGGCTACCACGTTCGGAGAAATACCCCCCTCGATCATACCTACATTAACGGTTATACCTCTCTCCAGATCGTTCATGGCATATAAGCTTTGGATCTGATGCGATAATTCCACAATGGCATTGGCCCCCTTGGAAGGATCTAGACCGGCATGGGCAGCTTTTCCCTTAACAGTAATTGTGAACCGTCCCAATCCTTTTCTTGCCGTCTTTAAACTTCCTTCCAGCCCAAGTGGCGGTTCCAGAACATACGCACGGTCGGCTATTTTGGCCAACCTTTTGATTGCATTGGAAGATTCTTTACTACCGATCTCCTCATCGGAGTTGATTAAAACTATTGGGGTCACTTTTGTAGATAGTTGCATTGCCTTAATGGTCAGCAAGGCAAAATATAACTGGGTCAGACCTGCTTTCATATCATATATTCCCGGCCCCCTCATCTTGCCTCCCGTGAAGGTCAGGGGCATTTCCTTTATTGTATCTGTTGGCCAAACGGTATCACAATGCCCGATCAATAGTTGAAAGGGAAGGTTTTTGTCCCTATTTTTAGGCCTAGCGTAGAGATAGCCCCCTGTATGTACACCTGGAACGTGTAGTACCATATATCCTATGGCTTCCAATTCATCTTTTAAAAACCCAAGAATTTGATATTGCGGAGCTATTGCTTTTGATGGTGTTTCCATCGTAACCAAATTTCCAAGAAAGCGTAGCATTTTTTCTTGGTGGGATTTTAAAAACGCTCGAACGTCCGTTGCTATTTCCCTAGGTTCGATCATCGCTTAAACCCTTTTGGAAATGGGAAATTGAACGTTTTGGTAATGGAGGCGAAACGTCCTTCGGCTATATAGGTCAATAGAGGGTGTTGGTTGATCTGTTGCTGTTCATCTTTATCGGAAACCCTTATATAATCCTTATGGACAAATGCAGTCTTCACCTTCCCCGTGATGATACTATACGCATCAAATCCATCAATGATCTTGTACAACACACATTCCAGATACAAATACGAATTCTCAACAAAGAGGGCATCTATGGTGGTCGCTTTGATCGTAGGTAATGCCCTCACAATACCTTTGGTCTTTTGTATGTCCTGGCACCTTGGCGAGGCACTCAAAGACGCCAAGAGTATTTGATCCGGCAATGGAAAACTTACCGTAAACTCTCCGGTTTTTTTAATATTATGGTAGGTAGAATGGTTATGTGTGCATACAAAGCCAAAATAGTTGGAATTCCCTAGGGGGGTGGCCATATGCTTTGGGGCAAGATCGTAACCGTTCCCTTCTTTGGTACCCACTATTATCATGGGAGCCACCATAAAGAAATGGTTCCATATAGGGGTTTCCATGGTTAGGGGAACGAAAAAATCTGTCAATTGCTTTTCCATCTATAGCACTCCAATAGTTAGGCTCAAATGTACGGAAGCACAACCAAGGATCAACTGATATATATCAGTAAGGCCTTACAGGGCTGCGATTACTTTCTTGAGCCTATCTTGCACTTCATGGGCCACTTTTATCAAGGAGCGGTTTCTCACGGCTTGCATGGATGCGATGGGGTTTACGGCGGAAACTTCTATGATTCCCGGTTTTTTCTCCTGTACAATGATATTACAGGGAAGCATAGTGCCTACTTTATCTTCAACCAGCAGGGCCTTATGGGCAAAGTTTGGATTGCAGGCACCTAAAATTTTATAGTTGTAAAATTCCACCTCCAACTTTTTCTTAAAGGTAGCTTTCATATCAATTTCGGTGAGCACACCAAAACCCTCTTTTTTTAAGGCTTCCCCTACCCTAAGGACGGCCTTATCAAATTCCAGATTTTCCAGTATAGTGCTAAAATAATAATCCATGGTCCGTTTTATATATAATAACCCTCATGAGCAATGCCATATCCCTATTCCACAAAACAGAAACAGGAAACTAAGACCTCTTGTTTCCTATGAAGTGTTTTTATCTATGCTATATTGACCTGTCTTCTATACCTCTTTATTGATAAAACGATGTAGAAGCCAATCTTTATAAAAAATTTATCGAACTTCACTATGACCTATAGTATTATGCAACGCTATAGACCAATGCTTTCCATGTATTGTTTAAAGAAACCGGGACACCCAAATGTCCCGGTTCCAAGAAGATGTTATGCTACCGGATTGCCCCTTATAATGATTCTGCTGTGGTTTATTGCCAAACCCTTTCAGTGCCAAATGGACAAAATGGTATCTTAACTTCTTCCCTTATCATAGATTTTTAGGGTTGCGACCTAAAAACCCATTCTTTCAAAGAACTATGTCATGATTAATTATGCCTTTAAAATACAATATTCTGTGCAGGTGTAAACTGACCTATATCAGTTTGGAGTTTTTTTGTTTTTAATAGTCGTGGTCTTTATCCACTCGTATCGTCTGCCCACATATTTTATGGTTAAGATTTATAAAAATTAATGTGTCTTTTCCCTTGCATTGCTATTTTATTTAAAATACTTTAACATTTTTAAATCGTATGGATTATTTTATTATTACCAGTGTATTAGTATTCGTTTCAGCCATGTTTGGCTACATCAACGTGAGATTCATCAAATTACCCAGTACGATTGGCCTTACCGTTATCACGATTTTCTTTACCGTAGCTGTATTTGCACTTAGTTATATAGATGACACCCTGCTGAAAGCTGAACGCTTTATAATTACCCAGATTGACTTTAAGACTGTCTTATTGGACATTATGCTAAGTTTCTTGTTGTTTGCAGGTGCCTTGCATACGGATCTTCAAAAACTGAAAGAGCAACGCTGGCCGGTTCTGGTTTTTGCCACTTTTGGCGTCTTGGCATCTACCTTCTTGATAGGTGTTTCCGTTTACTTTGCATTTAAAGGTATTGGTCTCAATGTCGATTTTATTTACTGTCTTCTTTTTGGTGCGCTTATCTCACCTACTGATCCCATAGCCGTATTGGGCATTTTAAAAAAAGCGGGGGCTCCCAAAAAATTGGAAATCAAAATCGTTGGCGAATCCCTCTTTAACGACGGTGTTGGGGTCGTTATCTTTTTAACCATTTTTGGTATGGCAAGTGGTTCTGAAAATGGTTTTTCAATAACTGATATTCTTGAACTGTTCGTTGTTGAGGTTTTTGGTGGCTTACTTTTAGGTGCTTTTTTAGGATGGTTCACCTATAGAATGATGAAAAAAATAGACGATTACAATATTGAGGTGATCATCACTTTGGCTACCGTAATGACAGGAACCGTATTGGCCACACATCTTCATGTCTCGGCACCACTTGCGATGGTTGTAGCGGGATTGATCGTAGGTGGTAACAAAACAAGGGAAATGGCCATGTCAAAATTGACCGAAGACTACGTGGACAAGTTTTGGGAGCTTATCGATATTTTTCTCAACACCATCCTATTTGTGCTCATTGGAATGGAAATTCTTGTATTGGATTTAGAATCATCCTATATTATAGCAGGCGTTTTGGCTATACCTATTGTCTTGATCTGTAGATACATTTCACTTATTTTACCGGTTAATTTATTCAAGAAAAAATTGGATTTTGTGCCGAATACCAATCTCATTATGACATGGGGCGGCCTTAGGGGTGCTATTTCCATTGCTTTGGCTTTGGGATTGACGGAATCCATGGGGCGCGATTTATTCTTGGTGGTTACTTATATTGTAGTGATATTTTCAATCATTGTACAGGGATTAACGGTTGAAAAATTGATCAGACGGCTTAAATTAAAATAGCATCAATCGCACCGCACCACGGTCAAAGTATAAAAATTATGTGGAGATAGGGCGTTTCCGCCCTATTTTATTTGACACCTACTGCTCATCCCCAACTAAAAAGCCCATAAGCCAAGGATATAATGGATGAAAAAACTATAAAAGCCCAAGTATAGGCACATTCCAAGCCAATTTGTTAAAAAAAGAACTCTTGAATTAATTCAAGACAAATTTAATTTATTACATTTGAAAAGAACACCAACCCACCCCCCCGGATGAAACTTTTAAGATTTGCAGGTATTGCATTAGGTCTATGTATGTCTACTAGTGCCATAGGTCAGACCCAATCAACGGAAGGTGATAAAGAGGTCTGGTTATTTACCGCCAAGGAACGGGACAGTATGCAAATCTGGTTCTACAACCGGGTGACCGATATGGGACTTTCAGACAACATCCGGGAAGAATACTATCATATTATTTTATACCACTCCTACAAAATGGCCCGCTTGGACGATACGGACAAGGGGTATGCCCCGGAGGAGGTACGTGCTAAATTTGATGCACTACTCCTTAAACAGCATAAAGAGGTAAGAGCCATTTTATCCGAAGAACAATATACCATATATCTAAAAACATACGACCATTTATTAAAGGGCGTATTTGACCGAAAAGGTTGGAAGTAAATTTTATGTAAATGAAAAAAACACCACTTACGCCACTACTACTTCTATTTTTAATTGTTTCAGGTTTTGGTCAGGCCCCTAAAGAAATCAGCATCGGTTTTTTGGTAGATAGTTCATCGGAGGAATCCGAGGGCTTATTTGTTAGACTACAGCAAGAAATTACTTCGGTCGTAGGAGAGGACGCAACAATAGTTTTTAAGGAGGCCTTGGTCAATCAATATGATCTGGGTAAAGCAAAAGCAAACTACGATGCCCTTATAAATGATGACACTGATATGATAGTGGCTTTTGGCGCTATCAACAATATTGTGATTACCCAACAGGAAGTACACAGGAAACCTACTATTTTATTCGGGGCCGTGAACAATGACCTTATTAAAATAGATAGGGACAAACAATCATCTGGGATTAAAAATTTTACATACCTCATTGCATCCCAGTCCTATAAGGAAGACCTTGAAACGTTTAAAGCGCTATACGATTTTAAAAACGTAGGTATCGTAGTAGAAGATTATCTGCCCAACATAGTCCCTTTAAAAGAAACCTTGGATAAGGAATTGGAGGAAATAGGGGCTGCCTATACCTTAATTCCCTTTAAAAATGTTACCGACATTACCACCAACCTAGATGGAATAGATGCCGTCTATATCGCTGGAGGCTTTTTTCTTACCCCGGCGGAAAACAAGCAATTGGCAAAATTATTCATCCAGAAAAAACTACCCTCCTTTACAAGCAACGGTACGGACGATGTGGAACAGGGGATTATGGCAACGAATCAATCCAGTGAAGATATCGATCAGTTTTTCCGCCGTATCGCCTTGGGTATAGAGGCTTATGTAACGGGTACCGAACTGGCTAATCTCCCCATATACATTGATTATGCGCCCAGACTGACCATGAATTACAATACAGCACAAGCCACAGGGGTTCCCATAAAATATAGTTTAATTGGCCAAACGGATTTTGTCGGGGAATTCAAGAACGCCATCTCTGAAAAGCAATACAATTTACTTATCGTTATTGATGAAGCGTTAAAGCGTAATCTATCATTGCAGTTCAACCAAAAAGATGTGGAACTAAGCACTCAGGATGTAAAAATAGCAAAAAGTAGTTACTTACCATCTGTTACCGCTTCCGGAACGGGTACGTATGTAGACCCTAATTTGGCCGAGATAAGTAACGGACAAAGTCCGGAATTTGCTACAGATGGGAATATTACTTTACAGCAGACACTTTTCTCTGAAACGGCCAACGCCAATATTGCGGTTCAAAGAAATCTGCAAAAGGCGCAGGAAGAAATTTTTAATGCGGCGGAACTGGATCTTATTTTTGACGCTTCCAATGCATATTTCAATACCTTGATTCTTAAACGAAATACACAGATTCAAGTACAAAATCTGAAACTTACCAAAGCAAACCTAAAAATAGCGGAGCAAAATTTTGAGGCCGGCCAGGCGGGCAAATCGGATTTGTTGCGGTTTAGAAGTGAAATGGCCCAGAATACGCAGTCTATGATAGAAGCGATCAATCAACTGGAGCAAGGGTTTATAGCGTTAAATCAGGTATTGAACAATCCTACAAATCTGGAGATAGACGTTGAGGACGTAGCTTTGAACGAAGGTATTTTTGAACAGTATAATTATGCCGAGATCGTTAATCTCTTGGACGACCCTTCCTTACGGGAACCCTTTATCGATTTTTTGATCGAGGAAGCCTATACGAATGCGCCGGAGTTGAAATCTTTGGGTTATAATTTGGATGCTACGGAAAGGAACATTAAACTAAACAGCTATGGCAGGTTTTTGCCGACCTTGGCCTTACAAGGGCAATACAATCAGAACTTTAATAGGTCCGGGGCAGGAAGTACCGCCCCTCAAGGTTTTGCCCTGGTGGACAACTCTTACAATGTAGGGCTCAATCTTTCCATTCCTATTATTAATCAGAATCAGACCAATATCAATAGGCAAACGGCTATCATCCAAAAAGAACAACTGGAAATCAACAAGGAAAACACAGAACTGGCCATTGCAGTCAATGTCCGTAATGGGGTATTGAATCTGGTGAACCAGCTTTCCAATATACAACTTTCGAAAATTTCCGAGGAAACCGCCAAGGAAGCCTTGGAACTTAACCAAGCTTCCTATTCTAATGGTGCCGTAAACATTGTGCAGCTATTGGATGCACAAAATAACTTTTTAAATGCCCAATTAGCAAGAGCTAATGCTACGTATAACTATTTGATCAATTCAATACAATTGGAGCGTTTTTTAGGATATTATTTTTTGTTGAATTCGGAACAGGGCAACAACGAATTCAAACAACGTTTTTTTGAATTTTTAAACACTAGGAATTAATAGTAGAAAATATAGAAACCGATGAAACAGCGCATTAAAATTAATACACTTTTTCTATTGATGGGATTCTTTTTTGCCTGTGGGGGAAAAGAAAAGAAAGAAGAAAAAATTATTCGCCCCGTTAGCTATCAGGAGGTAGGGTTTTCGGGGAATGAAAAGGTACGAACGTTCAGTGGAACGGCGCAAACGGACAAGATCATCAACTTAAGTTTTAGGAGCGATGGCATCCTTGTTGAATTTGATGTTAAATTGGGCCAAAAGGTAAAGAAAGGACAGCTCTTGGCCAAGTTGGACAATGTACAGGCCCGGTTGAATTATGAAAACTCCGTGTCCTCAAAAAATAGTGCGGAATCGGAAATGAATACGGCCAAGCTAAATTTAAATCGTATCCGATCCCTATACGAAAAAGGAAGCACTTCCCTAAGCGATTTCGAGGCCGCTAAAAATGCCTTTAGAACAGCGCAGCAAAGTTATGAGTCGGCGGTACGGAGTGTTGCTATTCAACAGGAGCAGATCCGCTACGGATATTTATATGCTCCTGAAAACGGGGTTATCGCATCCGTGAACGCCGAAATTGACGAAAATGTAGGCCCGGGAGAAAATATAGCTGTACTGAATGCGGGAGTGGATATGGAAATTTCTTTGGGGATTCCGGAAAGTGTTATAAACAATGTAAAACAAGACATGTTGGTTTCGGTGTCCTTTTCCTCTTTGTTGGACAAAACCTGTAAGGGAAGGGTCTCCGAAGTTTCCCCTTCGGTAGATAGCAATACGGCTACCTACCCCATACGGGTTATAATCATAGACCCTACCGAGGATATTAAATCCGGGATGGCCGCCAATGTCACTTTTGATTTTGGCAATGGCGATGATACTCGAAATGTACTTATAGTTCCGGCAAAGTCCGTGGGAGAAGATAGCGAAGGAAACTTTGTCTATGTCCTAGAATCCGACGATGGAAAAATGGGGGTAGCAAAAAGGCAGTCCGTCACCGTAGGAGGATTAACTTCGGAAGGGTTTGAAATAAAGGATGGACTTACGGCAGGACAAAAAATTGCTACTGCAGGCTTACAGACATTATTAAACGGACAACGAGTTCGATTGCAGTAAATGAGTCAAAAGACTTCCGTTCTTGCGATTTTTAATTAAACCGACCACTACATGAATTTAACAAAATTTTCCATAGAAAAGAACAGGATTACGTACACCTTGTTGACCGTTGTAATTCTATTAGGGGTATCGCTTTATCAGTCCTTGTCAAGAGATAGTATGCCCCCCTATACCATTCGTGTAGCTTCTATAGTATCCCAATTTCCTGGAGCCGGCCCGGAACGTGTGGAACAATTGGTCACTGATAAAATCGAAAAAGTGGTCCAGGAACTTCCGGAATTAAAGGAGGTAACCAGTACCTCACGGACAGGACTTTCCGTGATTAGCGTTACTCTAAAGGATGTTGTAGAGCCCAAAGATTTACAGGCAGTATGGGATCGTTTACGGAGAAAATTGAATGACCTTCAAGGACTGCCGGAAAATGTAGTCCCGGACTTAAAGGATGATGGTATAGGAGAGGTATATGGTATTGTGGTAGGGCTTGTAAGTGATGGGTATTCGTATGCCCAAATGAAAGCATATGCAGATGATTTAAAGGACGATCTTATAAAGCTGGACAATGCGGCAAAAGTAGAAGTAGGCGGAATTCAAGAAGAGCGGGTTTTTGTTGAATTTGATAATGCGAGATTAAAAGAATACGGTCTTACGGCAAGTAAACTCCAAAGCAGTATTTCTTCTACTAATATTCTAAGTTCCGGAGGACAAATAAATTTAGAAGATGAGCGTATTGTCTTGGAGCCTACCGGAAATTTTAATGACTTGGACGACATTGAAAAAACCCTAGTTCCTGTAGGTGATGGGAGTCAGGTAGTATATCTAGAGGATGTAACCAACATTAAAAAGGGGTATATAGATCCACCCCAGCAAATTGTGCAGGTAAACGGAAATAATGCACTTTCCCTACATATTTCCTTAAAGGAAGGGGCCAATATTGTGCAAATGGGGGAAGAAGTCAATGTGGTTATAGCTGCATGGAAGCGGAAACTCCCCGTGGGATTGGAAGTTTCCCGGCTTTCTTCCTTGGATACCTATGTGGATGAAAGTATTGTAAATTTCATCAGTAACCTCATGCAATCCATTGCCATTGTATTGTTGGTCATGTTAGTATTTTTAGGCCTTAGAACAGGATTTATCATTGCCAGTTTGGTACCCATTGTAACCATTACTACACTAATGGTAATGGGATTGATAGGAGTTGGTCTTAATCAGGTTACCCTTGCGGCTTTGATCATGGCTTTGGGAATGATGGTGGATAATGCCATTGTAGTCTCCGAATCCATCATGGTAAAAATGGAACAAGGGGTACCGGTGAAAAAAGCGGCCATAGATTCTTGTTCCGAATTATTTACTCCCTTATTGATCTCTACCCTAACTACTTCTGCGGCTTTTCTATCCTTCTATTTGGCGGAATCCATTATGGGGGATATCACAGGACCTATATTTGTTGTAATTACGATTGCATTGATTTCCTCCTGGCTTATTTCTTTAACTGTTATTACCTTATTCTGCTTTTTGTTCTTGAAAATTAAAACAGATCAGAAAGAGAGTTTTATAGATGGGTTAATCAACAAGATCAAGGTATATTATAAGGATCTGATTCTTTTTGCTTTATCCCGAAAAACATTGGTCCTCATTGGAATTTTTGTCGCTTTTATTATTTCATTATGGGGTTTTACAAAAATTGAATTTTTATTCTTTCCGGATAGTGATAGAAACATGGTAACCATTGATATCAACCTTCCACAGGGAACAAAAATAGAACGCACAAGAGAATTGGTGAATGAACTGGAAATCTATATAAAAGACTCCCTTCAGGTAAACGAAGAAAGAAAGGGAGGCGTTTCAGATTGGTCTTCCTACATTGGTGAGGGGCCAGAATCCTACGATTTGGGATACAATCCGGATGAGCGCAATTCCAGTTATGCCCATATACTGGTAAATACTTCGGATGCCATTTTGAATCAGGATATCATCAACAGATTGGATGCCTTTTCACTTACCCATTTTCCGGATGCCGATATTAAGGTAGGGCCTTTGGGCGCAGGAGGGGGAGGTACTCCTATTGAAATTAAAGTGCAGGGGGATGAACCGGGACAACTGGCAATTATTTCCGAGACCATTAAACAAAAGTTAACGACCCTCTCCGGAACAAAAAACATAAAAGATGACTGGGGCCCGAAAAGCAAAAAATTTGTAATAGACATTGATCAGAATAAGGCACAAATAGCCGGGGTAACCAACCAGGATATTGCCACCTCCTTGCAAACGGTCTTAGATGGATTCAATACGGGCTCGTACCGCGAGGATGACAAATCCATACCTATACTTATGCGGGGAGATGCCAGTCAGCAACAGTCTTTGGAATCCTTGGAGACCTTAAACATATATTCTCAAAACTCGGGCAAGAGCGTGCCTTTATTACAGGTAGCCACCATTGTTCCTCAATGGCAATACACCAAGATAAAGCGCTTGGATCTAGATAGGACCATTAACGTATCCAGTGAAATAACGGATACGGGCAATTCTGCAGCGATCATGGAGATCATGACACCGTGGCTGCAAGAACAAATGGAGAACTGGCCTTCCGGTTATGGGTTTCAATTAGGTGGGGATGCAAAAAGTACCAGTGAAAATATGGGCGCGGTGATATCGTATCTACCGCTTTCTGGATTTATTATTGTATTGCTGTTGATCATTCAGTTCAATTCCTTTAGAAAAATGGTCATGGTCACCTTAACTATTCCCCTAGCCATCATAGGAGTCGTTATCGGACTGCTCATTTTTCAGGAACCTTTTGGGTTTATGCCCTTTTTAGGGGTAATTTCCCTAGCGGGTATCGTCATTAACAATGCCATTGTATTGATCGATCGTATAGAAATAGAAATAAAAGCTCGGGATAGTGTACAAGATGCCGTAATCGCTGCTTGTTTGCAACGGTTCAGACCTATTCTATTGGCAACCTTTACCACTGTTTTGGGGCTAATACCCCTATATTTAAGTGGCGGTGAAATGTGGGAAGGAATGGCGGTCAGTATTATGATAGGACTTCTTTTTGGTACAGTAATCACTTTGGTGTTCATTCCCTCATTTTTTAGTGTATTGTACAAGGTAGATTATAAGGGATATGATTTTAATACCAAATTATTGAAGGAGTAGATGGTAAGATATTTGTATGAACGACGATTTGAGTTCTTCCTGATCACCCAGGTTTTTATTCTCTTTGGGTCTTTGTTCGTACCCTATGATTTTCATGAAAACATTTTATTGCCTATCCTTTTTTTACTGAACATTTCTTCTGGAATATTGTTGATTTCCAAAAAGAAGAAGTTAGTGTGGTTCTTTGTTGGACTATTTATAGTGTCAGCCTTTATTTTTGGGAATAATTTATTCACAAGACAAGGTGGTGACGACATCTTGATCCGGATGTCGGTTTATTTCATATTCCATATCATAGTCACTTGGAATATCATCCAACAAGTGTGGGGCGCCAAATTTGTGGATAAGAACGTAATCATGGGTCTAATGAGCGGTTATATTTCTTTGGGTTTTTTGGCATTCTTCCTATTTCTGTCCATAGAACTAGTGGAACCCGGTTCTTTTCAGGGGGCTTTGTTGGAAAAAGAGAATTTTGATATCCGAGCGGATGGTATTATGTACTATGCCTTTATTACGCTATTGACCATTGGTTATGGTGAAATTATTCCTGCTACCCCTGTAGCCCAAAAAGCGGCAATTTTAACTGGTTTAATAGGACAATTCTACATAGTCATAATCACCGCGGTAGTGGTAGGAAAATATATTAAGCACAGTATGGATAAAAACGAATCATAACTCCCTATATTCCAAAGTAGATTCCAATTCATACGGGCTAAATGAAATTCTATACAAACAAAACAAGCTGTTTCAATTGTTCCCGTTCACCAAGCAGCTATTCTTTTTGAACCCCTTTTGATGTAGTAAACTCCTCCAAAGAATACACCTGAATAGGGGCATTTTTACCCCTTAATTGCATTTCTCCCATAAGTGTTGATCTAAACTCGGAATTTAAATCCAAATCCTTTAACAGTTTTTCAGAAATTAATAGTTTCACATTTAACCGATTACATTCCCCTTGAAGTCTGGCAGCGGTATTAATAGTATCTCCGTGATAGGCAATATCCCGTTTTAACTCCCCAACCTCCGTCATGGTTATGATACCGCCATGCATTCCGGCCTTAAAATCCGGAACCGCGCCATAGAGGGACAGATAATGTGCGGATCGATCGTTCAATCGTTTTTGAAAGGCAAAAAAGGCTTTGATGCCATTGTTTGCATGCATTGCTTTATCTAAATCCCACGTAAGCACGGCTTCGTCTCCCACATACTGATAAATCTCCGCGTGATAGTCGTGTACCACCACTAAATCGCGAAAACAATCTTGAATAAGTTTGCTGTAGGTAATATGCCCCAATTTTTCCGCTAATTGGGTAGAACCCTTAAGGTCTATAAACATAAAGACCTTTTCAGTAACCAAGGGGGTATAAAACTTTCCCGATAGGATTTTTTTAAGATTTCCCCTACCTACGATAGAACTGATGTACAACACAAAACCGATACAGAAATTGATGATCAAGATATAGATGCAAGAAACAGGCAAGGATGGATCGTTCAATAGCCCTATGGTAGACTCCGGAAGCTCTATATTCAGTACATAACGCAGAAAATAGATCAGTGCAACGATAACACCTATGAAAATGATCAATTGTAGGAGCAATATCAGCCACAATAACTGAAAATACTTAATTCTGCCTACTACGAATTTGGCAATTGCAATATGCATTAGCCCAAAGAGAACTCCCATAATCAACCACAGCAGTACAAATACCAGAATGTTTCCAAATGTAAATTGTTGGGACAAGGGCACCGCGCTCAAATCTGTATACCGAAGTAGCCGCCATAGGATACTCCCGATCAGCCAACCTATCAGGTAGGATTTTACAATATTTAAATCTTTGAATTTTGACAAGGGAAAATCGTGTTTGTTATTGCAATTTAGTGGATAAACTTATACTAATTGCATGTATAAACGGTTCATGTATAGGTTAGTGTTCTGTTTGTAAGCCTACAATTTTTATATCTTATTATCCTAAAAAGCTACGAATAAAGGTTCAACTATTTGCCCTAATCGATATATACTACATAATGGTGCCAAAATCATACGGTCCTTTAGCACTATTGAAATTCTTTACTAGGGATATCCTAAATTTGGATTTCCAAAAGCCCTATAAAACCAACTGTTAAAGGAAAAAACGAAGTCCTATTTGCCATGTGCTTTATCAACGGCCTGCGCAATGCCTTCGGCCCATTTATCGAGTGCGGATTCAACGTCCGCCCATGTAGACCATGGAGAGGCATTTGCCACACGGCTGCCTTGTGATCTGCTTACTACAACAGCGTCTATACGATTAGAGACCGACTCCCTAAACGTTCCCTCTACCGTAACACCGCCTACACTTAATGCTACTGGTATTAAAACGCTTGTAACGTTTGCCGTGGCATTGGGTACTTTTATACCTGAAAGAATAAAAGACATTCTCATAGTTTTTTCAGCGGGCGTATCGGTAATTGTATAACCCTTATTCTCCAATTCTTTAGTCAAACTCTCCGTAAAATGGGTCTGGATGCGGGTTAAATCATCCGCTTTCAATTTTTTGATACTGGGGTCGCGAGAATCCAGAATAACGGGATCAATAATAAACGAATCATAAGCACTTAAAGTGGGTGCTCCGGATCGGATATATAGCAGTGTGGGTGCTTGGCTTTTATCTTCAACGAGTCCCGATAAATCGGCCATAGCTGTATAATTTTTAACTGTCTTGCCTGCAGAGCCGCATGATGTGATTGCAAAAGCAACCGCTATTCCAAAAACAAATGTACTGGTAGTTTTCTTTATAAACATCTTACTATTTTTTTTGGTTGATTTTTTTAAAGTCCTCCTAAATGTATGATAAAAAATCAAGTTGGGACATGCGGATAGGATAACAGTGGTATAAAACCTATTTTTTCATTTCTATTCACCAAAATTACTTCAAGAATAAACCAAAGTAAAGTATAATGGCTCAACCTTCGGCACTATTTGCAGGCCTCTTTGGAATGGTGATCCAACAATGAAATAATTTTCCATCCCCCATCCTCTTTGACCAACTGAAAAGAACTTACCCCACAATGGTAATAGGCATCATAGAGGTAAAATTTATAATCTACCCATACGTTGGCAATTTGTCCGTCCACATTTACTTTTAAAGCTCCCAATTCCTGTCTAAACTGCGTCGTATTTGGAATACTTGCAATTGTTTTTATCACGGTACTTATATCTTCTGTCTTCACTACCTTTTTTCCATAAACCTCATCCACATCTTGATACAGGAAATCCTTGGAAAGCATTTTTTGCATTTTTATGGAATCCTTGGCATTGAATCCGTCATAAAAGGTTTTTATAACGCGTTCCACGGAAACTTGGTCTACATTTTGGGCATGTGAACTAAAGCCGATCAGTATGATAAGGGTTAAGAAAATATTTTTCATGATTTTATTTTTTGGGTTCTATTAAAAATACGATAAAAATGAATGCAAAGCATACTTTTACACCTATGGGTATTACGCTACGGTTAAATAATTCTTGAAATCACGGAATTACCATACTTATTAGTATTTTTAAAAATTTATGTGTAGCCATAGGTGTAAGTACACCGAATGGATTTTACATGGATATTACGGTTTTGGAATGTTGTTAAGGTTTTCAACGTTCCCAAACCGAGGATTTAATATTGTACCATGGACATACAAAAGGTAGCGGTAAAAGAAGGGAAAATAAAGGGATTGATTGCTAAAATCGAAGCCATTATCAAGGTCATACATGTAAAAGAACAAGAAGCCGAAGAGCTTTTAAATGACATACACCCCATATATCGGGAGAGTGCACGAAATTTAATCCATTATACCACCTTAAGACAGTTCGATCTAAGAAGCATTCAAAAGAAGTTACAGAACCTTGGGTTTACCCGTCTTGCCAATGCAGAGGGTCATATTATGTTTAGTTTGATAAGAATAAGGTATAACCTGTATCGCTTATTGGATCATCAGCCTATAAAACAGATAACGTCAGGGTTATCCATAAAAAACAAAAAAAAATTATTGGCAAATCATACCAAAGAACTTTTTGGTCGTCGTAAAGGGAGAAGGGTGCGGATTATGGTAACCCAACCTACCGAGGCGGCCTATGATTATCAGATAGTTCTTAATATGGTCCAAAACGGAATGGACTGTGCCAGGATCAACTGTGCCCATGACGGTCCCGAAGTTTGGGAAAAAATTATTCTTCATGTAAAGCAGGCTTCCAAGGAATTGAAAAAGGACGTTACGATCGCCATGGACCTTGCCGGCCCCAAAATTAGGACAGGAACTATTACACCTGGGCCAAAAGTGAGGAAATTTAAACCGGAACGCGATGAAATGGGAAACGTTGTTAGTCCCGCTTTACTGGTACTGGTACCTGAGATTAAGAAGGATTCCGCATCGAATACGCTGCCCTTGCCCCCGGAATGGCTCCAAAAATTGACCTTGGGAGATAAATTGACGGTAAGGGATACAAGAAACAAGCGAAGAAAGTTAAATGTGGTCCATATCTCGGATGATGAAGTGCATGTACACTGTTATAAAACCGTTTATATCAGCACCGGGACCCTTGTACAGAATGAAAATGGGAAAATGGAAAGTGTTGCGGTCCGGGAACTTCCTCCCATTGAACGATTCCTTTTACTGCGAACAAACGATATGCTTACCGTTACCAAGGCAAATATTATGGGAAATCCTGCCGTGTTCAATGAAGATGGGAACCTTGTTAAAGGGGCGCATATATCATGTCAGGTTCCCACTGTTTTTGACCATATACAAGAGGGCGATCCCATTTTATTCGACGATGGTAAGATCGAGGGTCGTATTGAATGGATACGTTCAGATGATTTTGAAGTTCGGATTACCAGGGCCGCAGTAAAAGGCTCCAAACTCAAGGCGGAAAAAGGCATAAATTTTCCCATGACCCTTTTGGGAATCAGTGGCCTGACCGATAAGGACAAAACAGATTTGGAATTTGTGACAAAATATGCGGATATCGTCAATTTTTCTTTTGTGAAATCGAAAAATGATGTGGAAGAACTATTAACGGAATTGGAAAAATGGGATGCCGTCAATAGATTGAGTATTATTTTAAAAATAGAGACCAGATTTGCTTTTGATAATTTGGAAGAGATACTTCTGGCTGCTATGAAGGTGAAGTATATAGGGGTTATGATCGCAAGGGGAGATCTTGCGGTAGAAACCGGATGGGATACCATAGGAAAGGCTCAGGAAGGTATATTATCCTTATGTGGTGCAGCTCATATCCCGGTAGTTTGGGCTACGCAAGTATTGGAAAATCTTGCTAAAAACGGTTTGCCCTCCAGGTCCGAAATTACGGATACCATAAGCTCCTTACAATCGGAATGTGTAATGCTGAACAAGGGCCCTTATATCATAGATGTGTTGCAATTGCTCAATAAAATTCTGTCACGCATGGAACAATTCCACGAAAAAAAGGAATTGATGCTTCCAAAAATGGAAAAGTTATAACTATGGATTGGCCGTTATTTTAATTTTTAAGGGTTCCACTTATAGTACAACATATGTAACATTTTGGATATTTCCGACTCTTTAAGTTAGGTGCTATCCAATGAAATGAAAATAACGGTCGACTTGGTATTTCCATCAGTGGAAAATTTAGGAACCGATTCTTTTGTAATAAAAGAAGGGGTTCAAATCGTTGTTACCCATATTTTGGAAACCCAATATGCAAGACACAAAATTTTGTTGAACGTGGGAGATCAATTTTTTGTTTCGGATTTGAAGGATACCTCCTGCCCCATCCGATTGGTGGTTTTGCAAAGGATATTTCACCTTTCCCTTACTGATGAAAAAGAGGAAAGCGTTCATTTTGTAATGGTTGAACCGAAATAGGGAATAGGAAAATCATAGGATGAAGAGCATTGGACGTTTTATGCCATGTCCTAGAAAAACCATTCCTTTATAAAGCCTCACTATATAAGGTAATCTTTGTTTTTAGCATTTGAACGTTGAACAAAAAAAGTTTAATGGAACCTAGGATTAAATTTACATAGTGATATTTCTTTCTTGGTAAAATGAAGTCCAAGAAACCTATCACATAAAATGTTCGTTTTGGGAAACAATTCCAAAATTAAGATTAGGCTATTTATATAAAGGTAGTAGTGGTCTGAACTTACATGCAAACCACCACTACTCAAACATCCTTTCTAGAAGCTTGCTTACCCCTTTTTATATGAATAGGCTTCTTGTCCGTCGTTCGCCGTTCCAATACCGACAAAATCTCCAACACCATTCACATACCCTGCATATTCCCTGATATGACTTGCTTTTCCATTTTCGATAACAAATAACATCATCAATTGATTTCCATAAGATTTTCCTTCTATCGTACCGTGTGTCCAAGATTCAAATCCTATTTCGTTCCCATTGGCAATTATATTTCTTAATTCCCAAGTAGTTCTTGTTACCGCTGCATGATGTGTAAATAGTTTTGCCATGGAAGCTTTGTCCTTATGCAGTCCTTGAAATCCGTCTACTGGAGCAAACCAAGTCAGGTCTTCGTGCAACAGTTCCAAAAATGGGTCCCATTTACCAGTTTGTGCTCCCTCGTTAAGTCTTTTAAATAGTTCTATCCCAATCTTAAGGGCGTCTTCGTTTACGGCTTGCGGTCTAAAATTGTCTATTTCTATGCGTGTTTTCATTTGTTTTAATTTTAAACTTTACAATTTGCTATTAAAGTATTCCTCCGTTTACACCTATTTTTTGCATATTGACCCATTTGTTTTCAGGGCTTGCTAAATGTGCTATGGCATTTGCCACATCACTAGGCTTACCGAGTCTTCCTAGAGGAGTTTGTGCGATTAATTGATCGATCATTTCCTCAGGGGCAACGAGACTTTCAGTATCGGTAACACCGGGAAGAATTACGTTAACATTTATGTTACGTTCCCCGAGTTCTTTTGAAAGGCTGAGGGCAAATTGTTCTATTGCGGATTTCGCCCCTGCATATAATCCTCCTGCAGGCACCGGCATTACAGTGGCCCCACTTGAGGTTACCAGGATAGTTCCATGGTCGGCAATGTGCTCGGCAGCATTTTGCAGAAGAAGAAATGTTCCCTTTACTGCGGAAAAGGTTTCTTCATACTCCTTATCCTCAACAAGATAAAGTGGTTTGAATATGGACTTGCCAAACGCATTACTTATAAGTACATCAACTTTCCCAAACTGTTCTTCAATTGTTGAAAATATAAGGTTTACACTATTTGGATCGTGCAGATCGAGTGGTAAGGCAATCGCTTTTGCACCCTTGGCTTTAAGTTCTAAAACAGTTTCTTCTGCCTTACTTTTATTGTTTGCATAGGTCACTGCAATTTGAGAATTCTCATTCGCCAATGTTAAGGCTGTTGCCTTTCCTATTCCCTTTGTAGCTCCTGTAATTAAAAATGTTCTTTTTTTCATAATATCCTTTTTAGAATTTGTAATGGACTCTGTAGGGAGTTTCGCTTTCTAAAAGCTCATCAGCATTACTTTGTTTCAATCAACAACTGTTACATTATACAACATTTTATGTAAATTTTTTATCCTTCCAAGTTGCGTTTAACCCGTTGGAGGTTTTTTATCAACTCAGTGATTTCTTTTTGGGTAAAGCCTTTATAGGCGATTTCAAAAGCCTCTTCCAATGCATCTATGATCAAGGGTTTGTTTTCTTTGGTAAAAGAGGACAAACAAATAAGCTTTGTCCTTCTGCTCCCCGGATCCTCCATACGTTGGACAAATCCGGCATTTTCCAGTTCGTCCAATACCCTGGATGTTTTTGGCCTGTCATAACCGAACCATTCCGCAATAGTCTGTTGTGATACGGCATCCTGAAGAAAAAGTCTGTTGATTATCGGAAACAGTTCTACCCTTAAAGGCAGTTTTCTTTTATTGAACTGTTGTTGCAGTTCCCCTTTCAGCAGATTAAAAATAGAACCTGTCAACATCCCTATGGAAGTGCTTTTGTCGTAGCTGATTCTATTGTTGTCTTTCATAACTGTTGTAAATATACAACAGTTATTTGATTTACAAAACTATCTGAACTTTATAAATCTTTTATACATTATTCCGGACACTGTCCGCCAATTACAAATGCTTCTTGGATCGCTCTACACCCATTTCGGGGCATTATCTATTTCCGGTCTCGGCAATAAGCTAAGTTGTGCCACATGATGCTATTAATAGCATAACCGTTCATTATTGGACTGTTAAAATAAGAGGGCTTTCAGACTTTAGAAAATCCTATTTTTTATGAGCTATAGCACCTAATTTCTTCATGACCCGGTGTACAGCTTCTTTGTACGATATTTGTTTTTTTGCATTATAATAAGCCAATCCATCAATAATCATGGATAGATAAATGAAACTCCTTTTTTCAACATACTCTTTTTCAAGTTCGATTGTCCCACCAATGCCCCCCATATTCCTGGCAATAATTACTTCGCCAGCTCTTACAAAGTGTTCATCAAGGCAATACCCCCAATCGGGATAGCCTTGATCCATCATTTGCGATTTAATAGGGTCAAACAATTTTTCAGTCTGATCGAACAATTCTTTGGGGAACTCATCCAGCAATGGATTAACAAATGAGTGCCCAAATTCATGTGTACTTAGTTCCCTAAGTTTATCCTGATGACCAAATCCCATATCAATGAAATCAGAGTCTTCAAATGATTGAAACCACAGGGGACCGAACACATTGAAAATACTCGTCCCTGCCCTATGTTTAAAATTAGGGCCAAATCCAATTCCTGTTGGAAGGGTGAGACTCGGTACAAGGGTATAAGAATAAAAAGATTGTTGATAGAAATCTTCCATTAAGTCTATACTAATGGATTACCCTAAATTGAAAATGAAGGACCTAGCTTACTTTACAAAGTTGAGAATTTTATTTGTAGCATCCATTTTACATACTAATGGGTCCATTTTGGTTTAATTTTCTTAAAAACTTAAAAATGAATCAATATAATCGCACTCTCTATTTCAATTTTAAAAATTGCCTTACTTTGTCTTGACGCAACCATATGGCCAACCACATCACTGTACCGAACAGAATGGGGAAAAAAATATTGAAGATAGGGTCTTGATGTATGGCATGCGTGGCCACTGCACCGCCCAGCCATCCTGTAAGCAATATTGCCCCCAATCCCGATGTCTTGGGATAGGCATATAAAACGGTGCTTAAGAGCAGTACCAAGCCCAAATACATCACAGAGGACTCAGGATAGCCCATAGTAACGGCACCGTTTACGGCCTGTTCCGTACCCAGGATATTCATAACGGCTCCCATGAGGAACATAATTACAATGATGGCCTGTAAGATATAGGAAACCCATAAACGGCCTTTTGAAATTTGCTTTTTTGATTCCATTGGTCTAGTATTTAATTTTGTTAATGACCTAAATTAATCATTATTTGGACGATATAGCTACCACATATGTATGCATTTCTTTGACCACATTGCATCTCTTGTTTACAAAATGATACACATCACAAAAGGCATAGGTACGGCCACCCATTTTTATTTTGCCATTAGATGAGGCCTCTCGGCCATGGGCGATGATGCTATGAACGGTTATTTCATCGGTCACATAGTTTTTCATTTTGTGTATCGCTTTCGAAAAAGCATCTTTACCTTCAATCTTTTGGACACCGTACGTATACCGAACGATATCTTTACTGGCATGCACCAGAATGAAGTTGGCATTACCCTTGGCATAGGCAGTGTTTAAGTCCTGTACGAATTGCATACGTGGAGAATTACCGCAATTGGGTTTACTATTGATTTTGGTAATTTTATGGTGGTTTCAAGTGGATTCCACATATTTTTTAAAATTATCCATTATCGATTGCCAGCCCTGTTGTTGCATCTCTTCTGGATTGGATTTTTCAGGCTCAAAAGTACCCGTTACCGTGACCATGTTTCCATCCTGCGCAAAGAACACGTTTACTTTCCTGTTATCCTCTAAGGAATACTCTAGATGGACCATTGGTTTTACCTGAGTGTACGTTGCAATGAAATCAAAGCCCATACTGCCATCCTTGGCTTCCATACGGGTGTTGAGCACACCACCTACACGTACGTCATTATTGGCCGTAGGGCAACGCCATTCCGGTGTGGCAAAATTCCAATGAATGATGTGGCCGGGTTTTGTGTAGCGGTCCCAGACTTTTTCAAGGGTGTCGTTAATTTTTGTTTGTACGGTAATTGCTTTCATCGGAATTAGATGTACTGTTCATTATAATTTACCATCCATTTCACTCCGAAACGGTCAATAAAACTACCGAAGTAATCTCCCCAAAACTGATCTTCCATGGGCATTTCTACTTCACCCCCTTCGGATAGGCCGTTAAACAGTCGGTCCGCTTCTTCTCTGGAAGTGGGATGCAACGAGATATAACAATTACTTCCTTCCGGTAACTTATGACCCGCCGAGGGCATAATATCCGATGCCATTAAAATGGTGTCTTCAGCAATAGCCAGTGATATATGCATCATTCTGTCTCTTTCGCTTTCAGGGAGTTTGTCGCTCTCCGGGGCTTCGGTCATTTTCATTTTGGCAATAAATTCTCCGCCAAATATAGATTTGTAATGTTCAAATGCCGCCTCGGCCGTACCGTCAAAATTGAGATAAGGATTTACTTTCATGGTTTTTGATTTTTGAGATTCATATAATGTTCTTTGTCTTGTTTGTCCAATTTTTCCACTGCATATCTTAGGGTTACTCTCGGCATTGTCCTTGCATGTAGGTCCAGAAAGGCTTTCAATCGGTTTTCATCTTTCTTTCCTGCCTCGCGTATCCAACTTCCCACAGCTTTGTTCATGAGTTCTTCTTTGTCATTTACTAAAATTTCAGCGATAGCAAAGGTATCGCCCACTTGTCCTTTTTTGATAAAGGCATAGGTACTTACAATGGCGGTACGCCGTTCCCAGATATTATTGGATTTCGCTAGTTCATATAGAATGTCCCTTGGTTTATCCATTAGGTACTCACCAATGATGTTATATGAACCTCTATCCACAAAATCCCAATTATTGAGTCGGTCGTGGCGGTTGAGATATAGCTCAAAGAGTTCTTTTTTGCGTTCTTCGCTAGTCTTTTTCCTTTTAACCTGATAGTCCATTATGCTCACTGCCCCCATCCGGATTTCATAATATTCGTTATCCAGCAATTTGTTGATTTCGTCCAAAGGCATCTCGGCAAACTCTTTTGCCGTTCTAAAGACATCGCCAAATTTTACCCCAAGGGCTTTTGTCACACCATCGTTCCCCTTAAAGAATCTTGCTACTTTGTGTAGCTCCTTTTCATTTTTAAAGGCGGCTAATTTTTCTATGAATTGGTGAGCTGTCATTTACTTTGTTCTTGAATACAATAGGAATAAATATTTACAATCTTATCTTCATCATCAAACTCATATACATCACAGGCCTTTATAAAATTAACGCGTTTACCTTCTTTTTTAAACTCAGCAGTACCCCGTACAATCATACGGTCACTGGATGTTACTACATCCTCCGTGTTGAAAATGGTTTCTACCGAGTTGAAATATTCGGTGGTCTGCTTGCAATTGGTAATTACATTTTCTTTACCCTTAAAGGTATTTTCTCCGACTATTTCCCAAACAATGTCTTTGCTTAGAAAGGGATATGTTTTTTCAAATTCCCCATTTGAAAATGCGATGGCGATTTCTTTTTGTGAAATATTCATGTCTTTGGTATTTTATCTGTATCCATATACAACATGCTCCATCGGTGGCCATCAAGGTCTACAAAACCAAATGCGTACATCCAACCATCAACTTCAGAGGGTGCAGCGAATATCGCTCCGTTTGCCGATTCTACTGATTTCGCGAAAATATCAACCTCTTCTCTAGACTGTGCATCTATGTTTATGAGCATTTCATTTCCTTTGGTTGTATCGGCAATTGCATTCTGAGTAAAGTCCTTAAAGGTTTCTTCGGGAAAAAGCATCATTACAAAATCATTTTCACCGATTAGGAAGCTGGCCAAATGCTCGGCTTCTTTGTGCATCGGGTTTTCACGAAAGCCAATTTTGTTGAAGAATGTCCTTGATTTTTGTATATCCTTAACTGGAAGGTTGAGCCATATTGATTTCATAACAGCATTTAGTTAAAGAGTTGTCTTAAAACATCTTATCTCAAAGGTAAACGGGATTTTTAAAACCTCAAAGGTATGTTTCCGTCAATCCTAAGGGTTGATTGCGACACTACATTTTGTTACTTTTAGGTAATTTAAAAATAAGACCAATGAAACACGTCTCTATTCTGGTTCCCAAGGGACACGTAAGTGTTGTAAACATAGCAGGTACCCACCAAATGTTGTCTTGGGTAAATGAATTCAATGCCCAGATGGAAAAAGAACCTCTTTTTGATATTCATCTTGTTGGACTTGAAAAGAATTTGGACAAATCCGGTGGATTATTCGCAATTACCCCGGAAACTATAATACAAGAAGTTCCAAAAACCGACCTGATCATTATTCCGGCTATTCACGAGGATTATGAAGAAAGTCTTAAAAGGAATGGCGGATTTATTCCTTGGCTGATAAGTAGATATAAGGAAGGGGCAGAAATCGTAAGTCTTTGTATCTCCTCCTTTTTTCTGGCCTCAACAGGTTTATTGGACGGAAAACCCTGTTCTACCCATTGGCAATACGCGAACCTATTTAGGGAATTATTCCCGAAGGCTATTTTAAAGGATGAAAAAATAGTTACCGAAGCCGACGGTATTTATACAAGCGGCGGTGCATACGCCTTTACCAACCTAGTAATTTACCTCATAGAAAAATATGCGGGTCGGGAAACCGCTATTATGGCGGCTAAAGGTTTTATGATTGATATTGACCGTAGTAGCCAATCTCCCTTTATGATTTTCTCGGGACAAAAAACCCATAAAGATGAGTACATCCTAAAGGCCCAAGAGTATATTGAGCAGAACTATAGGGATAAAATATCGGTAAGCGATTTATGTAAGGACATTGCGCTCAGTAGGCGTACGTTTGAACGAAGGTTCAAAAATGCCACCTCCAATACCGTTTTGGAATACCTGCAAAGGGTAAAGGTCGAAGCTGCAAAAAAGGAGCTGGAAAAAGGACGTAAAACGGTAAATGAAGTCATGTATGAAGTCGGCTATTCAGACCCAAAGGGTTTTAGGGATGTCTTTCGGAAGATTACCGACATGACCCCTATAGAATATTTGAACAGATATGCCGAAGTTTCAATTTAGGTTGATCAGGCAGTATGCCCTTTGGTGAACTATCTCGCTTAATACATCGGTGAGATTTTGATACTAAAAATAAACTCGTCAAAGCAATACATCTTGGTTGGGAAGATGATACCGCAACAACATTTACGGAAAATACCGATGCAAATAGGTTTGGGAAAAATTTACAGCTGAACAACAGGCAAATGAGATTAAGGACGTCTGGTCAAACACCCCATTTCATGAAGTTCCCTTCGTACCATTTCTAAATCGTCCATTGTTGAGTATTCAAAGGACACATTGGCATTCTTCGCATCCAGAACAATATTCCAAATGTTGGGCAAATATTGCAATTTGTCCAATAGGGCCCTTTCGTTTATTTTCATTTTTTTAGGTCGGAGCTCCAATGTCGTTCGCATGGGTTTTTCAGTTTGTTTTCCAAAGTTAGGAGGTTTTCTATCCATGTAAAATGAGAAAGATCAGTGCGCTGTGAATATCACCTCCCTTATAGTTTATGACCATCGGCCGTTTTTAGAAAGTCGTTCCAGTTTTTTAGCATAGGTTACAAGCTATCCTGGGGCCGGAGCTCTACCCGCAATCGAGAGACACATGGATCGAATTCCGTACGGTCTCTTGAATGCACCCTATGGTGTTGATTTCCATAAAAGTATGGAGGCCCATAAACGGAATTTTTTGACCCTAGGCTACCCTCGTCCAAAAAACTGGCCAACACTTTTTTAATATCCCTGTTTAATTTTGACAGGGGTTATGGATTGTGTTCAATTTGAATTGAAAACCTTAAAAAGAGTGTAATGCTAATTCATCCTTTGAATACCCCATCTAAAAGGCAAGTGAAAGTGAATAGGAATACCGTTCTGGTTCCACCATTTTGGGAGGAATGCCTTTTTTGTTAAAAGCCAATAACGGAATGGATACTTCTGCCTCCATAGTCCGTACCAAATCTTTATGGAAAAGTTTATCAAAAATACTGGAATGCTCACGTTCCAGCATAACCAACATATCTGCTTGTTCTTTCCGGATATAGTTACGCAGTCCCGATTCAACGTCCTCCGCACTGGGTGTGCTAAAAACAAGTTCCGGATAGGATATTTTTTGCTTTACTTCCTGTTCGAACCATGTCATACGTTGGTTTATATCAACTTCTTTTTTTAGCGGAATATGGACTATTTTGATAAGTGCGCCATAGGACTCCGCAATCGCTACTAAACTTTTAAGGGCAAAAATATCGGCCTCTTCAAAATCGGTGGCGTATACGATAGTGGATAATCCGTGGTAACAACTAGCATTCGGGACCATTAACAACGGAGCCTCTATTTTATTTAAAAGCTCGTTGGCGATGTTTCCCGAAAAGAAGCCACGCATAGTGTGTTCGTCTTTCATTCCCACGATGACCATATTTGGCCTTAGCGTATCGGAAACAGATAAAATGCGTTTGGCAACGGAATCCGCCTCCACAACTTTGATGTTTACGGATTTTTGATACAGCTCATGTTTCAATTGCCTATTGCAGTACCGGGCTACAATTTCCTTTTGTTCTTGATAGGCCCTTTTTCTAAACTTTTCTGGAGATAGTATTATGGCCGATGAGATCGGAGGTGTCGTATAAACATGCATAACATGTAACCGGGCATCCATAGCACTGCTTAAGCGATAGGCGTAACGCAGTGCAGGAGCGGAATTTTCGGTGCAATCCGTAGCGTACAGTATTGTTTTCATGGCGTACTTATTTAAGTAATGCAAAGTTAAGCCATGAGATACTTACTGTAAATGATTGTTGTCAGTTTGCCGATTGTTTTCATAGTATTCGTAATACTTTCGCCCCTCTGATATGTCCTTCTTTTAATTCCAGCAAGGCCCTATTGGCTTCTTCCAAGGGATATATCTGGACTTCCGGTTTTATTTGAGCCTTTGCCGCAAGCTGCAAAAAATCGGACACGTCCTTGGCCGTTACATTGGCAACAGTTTTGATTTCTTTTTCCATCCAAAAGTTGTCTTTATAAGATAGGTTTTGGAGATAATCTTTATCAACAGCTTCTTTTCGGATGGCATTGATGACCAACCGTCCCCCCTTTTCAAGATGGGCAAGGGCTTCCACAATAGGTTTCCAAACAGGAGTGGTATCAATAATTGCATTCAATTTATTAGGGGGCCTATCCGTACTATCCCCGGCCCAGGAAGCTCCCAGCTCCTTGGCAAATTGCCTTTCTTTCTCTTTTCTGGCAAAAACAAAAACTTTAGTATTCGTAAAGCGATACTGCGCCATTTTAAGCACAAGGTGGGCGGAGGCACCAAAACCGGTAAGCCCCAATGTATCACCATCTTTGATCTGGGCAAGCCGTAGGGAACGGTAACCAATGGCCCCGGCACATAAGAGCGGTGCGGCATCGGCATCGGTGAAAAATTCAGGGATAGCGTGGACATATTTTTCAGGTGCTACCATATATTCGGCATAGCCCCCGTTGACATCCTTTCCCGTTGCCTTAAAATCATCACATAGGTTTTCATTGCCCTTAAGGCAAAACTTGCATTTTCCGCAGGTGGAGAATATCCAAGCAACCCCGACCCGATCGCCAATTTTGAATTTAGAAGAGGCCGAGCCCAATTTTTCAACTATGCCCGTGACCTGATGTCCGGGGACCACGGGAAGTTTTGAGGGGTCTAATCTCCCTTCGACCTGATCTAGTTCGGTATGGCAGACCCCACAAATTAGGATCTTGATCAAAACTTCTTGCTCCTTAGGTTCGGGAACTGCAATATCCTCTAATTGCAAAGGGGTTTGATTTTCCTTTAAACTGGAAACTTTGTTCAGGACCATTGCTTTCATTATAAGAACATTTTTTTAAGGAGACACCCGATACATCAGAATCATGATGGCGATTCCGAATATACAGGTGTAAATCAATTTGTTATGCTTGGCCAGCCAGTTAGGTAAAAAAATGTCGAAATTGTCCTTTGTGGAATCAGAATATTTACGCGCTATTACGGTAAGCGGACAGAACCATTTGAATACTAACAATACCAAACCTTCCACTACGACCATACCGATACATAGCCATACCCATAAATCTATTTTATTAATGATGACGGCATACAACAGGTAAAATATCACAACATTGTAAAAGAGCCAGATGATGGTATGCATACTCTTAATCACAAATAATCTGCTTTCTCGGGTCATGTTTCAATCCCTCTTTTCTTCATTTCGGCTTTCGGTTTTTCTAGAATATCCGCCAAAATTAGAAGAGGTAATCCCTTACGGCAATGACCTGAATCAGTCTATGAATAACTGAAAGTATGGCCGTGGTCATTTTTAATGCCAGATCCTTTTCTTAGTTTCATATCGGATTTAAAACTTGGAAGTAATGAATACGATTTTATATGCTATGGATGATTCTGAAAAAACTGTTTCGACCATCCGTTTTGCCAATGCCCTAAACAAAGGATTGAATACAGAATTGATGGCACATGATCAATAACAACGAAATCGAAGATACTCTTGTGGTTACAAGAAGTTATCCTATTGCATTTGAGCGAGTATTAAAAATAGAATTTTAATATATGGAAAATGTCATTGAAGAAATCAGAAAACAACTCTCCGAAAGTATTGATAAGAAAACACTGATAACCGGTCAGAACTTCTTTAAGGAGAAAATTAAGTCTTATGGGGTTAGAGGACCAATAATAAACAAAATTGCTAAAACTCAATTTAAAGTAATATGTGCTAAACCAAAAAATGAAATATTTGACTTGTGCGAGAAGTTATGGCAGTCAGAATATATAGAAGAATCACTTGTTGCCTGTAACTGGTCTTATGCCCTTCGGAAAGACTATGTGCCAAGTGATTTCGAGATATTCAAAAAGTGGATAAATTCTTATGTGAACAACTGGGCATCATGCGATACTTTTTGTAATCACACTGTAGGTGGATTTATAGAAATGTATCCTGAATATCTATCTGAGCTAAAGACGTTTACTGCTTCTAAAAATAGATGGGTTCGAAGAGCATCGGCTGTCTCATTAATAATACCGGCAAGAAAAGGCAAATTCTTAGATGATATTTTTGAAATTGCGGACCTATTACTTTTAGACAAAGACGATTTGGTCCAAAAAGGGTACGGTTGGATGTTAAAAGTTGCGAGTCAACAACATCAAAAAAAAGTTTTTGATTATGTGATGAAAAATAAATCAAAAATGCCTCGGACGGCATTGAGATATGCAATTGAGAAAATGCCTGCGGAGATGAAAGCCAAGGCAATGAGCAAATGAAGCGTACACACAGAAACATGGGAAAGGAGAATTTATAAGAATGGTAAACGAAAACGCAAGGTGACAATGTATCTAAAATGGGCGAGACAGCAATAGTAAACCATCTTGCCCATACTTACATTAGTTTCGACCGATAAGAATCTTCTTCTAAAATTCAAAAAATACTGCCGTTCTGACCCAAATCATTTCATAAGTACCTTGTTATGAATTCCTTTGGGCATATTCAAAAAGATACTGTGATGAAAACTTTTATACTTCAGTTTATTTGGCTGTTTCCTCTTTTGGCAATTTCACAATTTGAAGCCGGAGAAGATGTGACTATTAATACCCCTCAGAACGATGATGTGTACCTATCGGGAGAAGACATCTATATACATGCTCCGGTAAATGGTGATGCCATTGCAGCGGGCAGCTCCATTATGGTAACCGATTCCATACGGCAAGATCTTATCGTTGCGGGGGGCGATATTACCGTAAGGGGACACGTAGCGGATGATATAAGGGCCGCGGGAGGAAAATTGACCATTGATACCGAGGTTGGAGACGATGTCATTGTCTTTGGAGGGGAACTTTTTATTACCAAGGATGCCGTCATTAACGGCAACCTGATCACCGTTGGGGGAACTACCAAAATGAACGGGCTGGTAAAAGGAAAGTTAATGGCCCGTGCCGGTGAACTGGAAATGAATGGCACGGTAGAAGGCGACGCCATGCTTTACGGCGAAGAAATAGAAATCGATGGAAAAATTTACAGTACTTCGGAAATTGTGGCAGAGAATTTGAACATTGGCGCAAATGCCCAATTTCACAAGGGTGTCGCCTATTGGTCCGAAGACGGGGAAGTCGATTTCAAAAATACCTTGGTCAATGCAACTGCTACTTTTGACAAAGCGTTGATGGACAGCCAAGAAGATTTTCCATGGCAGTTTTTTGGCCTGGCGGCCATTGGCTTTTGGATATTTTATGTGCTGTCCGCTTTTTTGATCATCCTGATCTTGAACTATGCATTTAAACACTTTTTTGCGCATGCGGCAGCCTATACAGACAAAGCACTGTTCAAAAGTCTCGGTTATGGCCTAATCTATCTCTTTGGCGTACCCTTGCTCATTGCCCTCACCTTTATGCTGATTATTGGCATCCCCATTGGCCTTTTCTTGTTGTCCTTGTATATTTTTAGTGTACTGTTCGGACATTTGGTCGTAGCCTTATTGTTTACCTATTATCTGAAACAACGGAATAACAGGGCCTGGAATTTTTGGAACATTGTATTCATAGCCTTAGGAATTGCCATTGTATTGCGTTTGTTGACGTTTATCCCTTTCCTTGGTGCCTTAGTATCCATAGTAGTGATTGCCATAGGATATGGCCTATTGCTGTTGGAAATCCTGAATAGAAAACGAAATCGCTTAAAATTAACGAACTAATGTTATTGAAAGAAAGAAATAGCATCATCGCCATTCCGTTGAAGAACGTAATTCTAAAAGGGAATCTGCATATTCCCCAAAATGCCAAAGGCATCGTTCTTTTCTCCCATGGTAGTGGCAGTAGCAGGCTAAGTCCAAGGAATACCTATGTGGCAAATTTGCTGCAACAAAAGGGAATAGGGACCCTACTATTCGACCTATTGACAGAAAATGAGGACCGAACGGATGAAAACTGGTTCAACATAGATTTATTGACAGAAAGACTGATGGGGGTTACACAATGGATCGGTAACCAAAAAGAGACAAAAACCCTGTCCTTGGGCTATTTCGGGGCAAGTACGGGAGCAGCTTCCGCATTACGGGCGGCCGCTTTTTTTGGGAATGAAATAAAGGCGGTAGTCTCTAGGGGCGGTAGGCCGGATTTGGCATTACAAGACCTTTATGGGGTAACCGCCCCTACACTTTTAATCGTAGGCGGATGGGATGATAAGGTCATTGAACTCAATGAAAAAGCCTATCAAAAACTACGATGTCACAAAAAATTGGAGATGGTGCCCAATGCTTCACACTTGTTCGAAGAATCGGGTAAACTGGAAGAAATGGCCCGTATTTCGACAATGTGGTTTTTGAAGTGGATGTAAAGTTATTGTCAAAAACACAAAAATAAATGCCCCAATTTCTCTTCTTTTAAAAAGGAGGGGGAGCTTTTAAAATTTAAAACCGACAAAATGTATAAGGATAGAATTGATGCGGGAACACAATTGGCGGAAAAACTATTGAAGTTCAAAGAAGAAAATGTGGTAATCTTGTCCATCCCTAGAGGCGGATTGCCCATAGGTAGCATCATTGCCAAGGCTTTGAAAGCCCCATTGGAAATTGCCCTGATCAAAAAAATAGGCCACCCGTATCATAAGGAATATGCCATAGGTGCCGTAAGTCTGGATGATATCGTATTGACAAACGCCATAGGCGTGACCAAAAGCTATATAGCGGAAGAAACCACCAAGATCCGTGCAAAGCTCCAGCTGCGCTTTAATCAATATTACAAACACCGATCGCCCGAAAATTTGAATAGTAGAACCATAATCATTGTAGATGATGGTATCGCCACGGGTAACACTATCATTGCAACGGTACAATTAGCAAGTAAACAAAAACCGGAAAAAATCATTGTGGCAATACCGGTGGCCCCCATTTCTGCCATCAGAAAATTGAAGCAAATACCTGAAATCGATGAGGTGGTATGCTTAAAGGTCCCTTATTATTTTAGGGCGGTAGGGCAGTTCTATAAAGAATTTAAACAGGTTTCCGATCAAGAAGCTATAGCTTTGTTGGAAGAAACCAACCATATGGACCCGTGATTACTATATCGGCCATATGTGAGAGTACCCGTGCTTTATTTTTTAAGGGCTTTTACCACTACAAAAGATCCCTCTCCGGTACCTTGTTTTGGTATTTGTACTTCGTTGATTTTTTCCATATCGCCAAAAAGCGTCTGGTTGAATTCCAGATCTTTGAATTTAGCTTCCTGCAATAGTTTTTTATATGGTCTACTGTATAAAACGTAGCTTTCGCATAGAAATGGCTTCTATACCGTTTTTCGATATATTTTTTTGCCACTTGGCCATCTTTCTCAAGAAATCCTACCAAAATGGAACCTCCATGTTTCAATACTCGATGTGCCTCTTGTAAGGCAAGTCTAACATTGTCTAGATGACAAAGGGTCACAAAGAGTACAAAATTGAACTGTAGATCGCCATAAGGTAACCTTTCTGCGACACCCTGTATTACCTCAACTCCCCTATCAATAGCTTTTTGGGCCATAGCTTCGGAAGGCTCTACACCTTCTTTGATGCCTAAAGGTTCTGAAAATCTCCCTGTACCCAAGCCTACTTCTATACCCTGTATATTTTGGGGCAATTTCAACAATTGTTCCCTAATGGCGGCAAGTTCCGATTCATAAACCTCGGTATGGTCTTCATACCATTTTTCATACTCCGCAACATATTTGTCGAATATTTCAATCTGTGCCATAATCTAAGTTTTATATTCATCTTATAAAGTTGTCAGAATAGTCGGCATGGACAATGATGTGCATCATTTTGAACGTTTTTAACCATATGGGAAGCTTAGCTCTTAAACCAAACCCGGCATCATGCAAGCATGAGTCCTATAAAAATTGTGACAGGGCCTTGCCTATGGTATATACTACTGTACAAGTGCCCTGTCCCTATAAACCAAAACAAATAAGCTACTCTGGCATCATAATTCCAAATGTTACCTTAGCGTTGACACGGTATTCGGAAATTTGGTCATCGCTCACGGTTACTTGCATATCTTTGATATAAACAGATTTAATGTTCTGCACCGTCTTTGATGCCTCGTTGATAATATGCTGCACGGCATCTTCAAAACTCTCGGTACTATTGCCTAGGATCTCTATTACTTTTAATATTGACATTATATGTTTTTTTAATGATTAGTACTAACTGTAAACTTTGATGAGTGCTTACTATAAAAATTCTCCTTTTTCATCCACCTTTACGCGTATGATCTCATCCCCGTTTTTCAATTTAAGTTTATACCTTTTGGTTGCACCCTTGTCTTCGTGGTAGTTGACCAAATACACATCTTTTGTAATGACCCATTGCGGGAAGCGGTCTAAAACTGCTTCTCTTACCGCTGTGGGCAGACTAATATCCTTGAACCTCTCGGCGGTACGGATCAATTTTCCGTCGCTGTCATAGGCGGCAAGAATTTTACCCTCCGGGATATAAAAACTGATTTGGTATAGATCATAATCGTCTTGATAAAATTCGGAATCCTTCAGATTAAAAGCAGCCACTTTACGCTCCAACATTTCTACGGGAATGGAAGCTACTTCCTGCGTGTTTACATTGTTTAAATATTTGTAGTTCGTCGCATATACGATTACTTCGGACAGTTGTTCCGTCTTTATAACCTGCCCGCAGGCGGGGAGGGTCAATCCTATGGCCAATAGGCCCAATACTACTTTTTTCATAAGTACAGATTTAAGTTAATATTAAAGTGAATTAATGGGATGAACGTTCTTATGTCCATCGGATCAAATGTATTTGGGTTAGGGCCTATTTACAATGACTTGGGTCAGTCCGGAAAGAGAGTTACTTAAAATCATCGCTATCGCAAGTATGACAATGGTCATTCCCCAAGGTTCAACGGCACACTATTTTTGTTTTAAATGGCACTGGCTTTTATGCGCTGAAGGCCTATCCAAAAACGTAGATGTATTTCCATAAATCCTAAAATGATACCAGAAAGTCAGTTAGAGGTCATTAAATCCACCGGCGAAAAAGTACCTTTCTCCCTAAAAAAGCTCGAAGCATCCCTAAAAAAATCAGGAGCAAGCGATAATGTTGTCGACCATATCTTACGAACCATAAAAAAAGAACTGTACCCTGGCATTACTACCCGCGAAATCTATAACAGATCATTTGCACTGTTAAAAAAAGAGCGTTCGATCTTTGCCTCAAAATATAAATTAAAGAAGGCCATTTACGATCTGGGGCCTACGGGATTTCCGTTCGAGAGATTCGTGGGACAGCTTCTAAAATTTTCCGGATATGATATAGAGGTGGGAATTATTGTACAGGGGCATTGCGTGGCGCACGAAATAGATGTATTGGCGCAGGAAAACGATCGATTTATACTGGTGGAATGCAAATTCCACAGTGACAAGACCAAAAAGTGCAATGTAAGAGACCCGCTCTATATTCATAGCAGGTATAAGGACGTCCAAAAAAGATGGAACGGAGAACACGATAAAAAGCCCTTAGAGGATTGCTGGCTGGTCACCAATACTCGCTTTACCGCCGATGCTCTACAATACGGAAAATGTGCCGGGCTTTTCCTATTGGGATGGAACCATCCGAAGGACGATGCGCTCAAAGACCGAATCGACCGATCGGGGCTATATCCCATTACGGTCTCTACCCTGCTCACGAAGCGGGAAAAGGATTTTTTATTGGGTAGAGACGTGGTGCTATGCCGCCAGCTCTTGGGCGATCGCTTTTTTTTGGATCATTTGGGCGTGACGGAAACCCGAAAGAAAAAGATTTTTGAGGAGATGGAAATGTTATGCAACCGCAAAAACAACCCAAATGCCAATCATTAAGGTTCATTTTCTAGGTGCCGCGGGTACCGTAACAGGTTCAAAATTTTATCTGGAAACCCCGGAAAAAAACCTGATGGTGGACTGTGGCATGTTCCAAGGCCTAAAAGAACTCCGTTTGTTAAACTGGAAACCCTTGCCCATAGACGTATCCAAAACGGACGCCGTACTACTTACCCACGGCCATCTGGACCATATAGGTTATCTGCCCAGATTGCTCAAGGAAGGTTTTAAAGGAGCTATCTATGGAACTGCCCCAACCTTGGATGTTACAGAGGTTATTTTAAGGGATAGTGCCAAAATACAAGAGGAGGAAGCGCAACGGGCCAATGCCGAGGGCTATTCCAAACATGATACTGCCCTACCCTTTTACACCCATGAAGAAGTAGAACGCACCTTGTATTTTTTCAAAGATCAGAAGCCCTATGTTTGGCATCGACTCTCCAAAAACATCAGATATCGCTTTCGTTACAATGGCCATATCATAGGAGCTACCTTTGTGGAACTGGACATCTATGGAAAACAATTTGTGTTTTCGGGCGATATAGGAAGATCGGAAGATTTATTGCTAGCGCCACCGGAACGACCGGAGTGGGCTGACTATCTATTTATGGAAAGTACATATGGTAACAAATGCCACCCCGATGAGGATGTAGCATCCATTTTGGCCACTTTGGTCAAGGAAACTATTCAAAAAAGGGGCCATCTTATTATCCCCTCCTTTGCCGTGGAGCGTCTGCAGTCACTCATGTATCTGTTATGGCAACTATACCGAAAGAACAAAATACCCAATATTCCCATTTTCGTGGACAGTCCCATGGGCAACAACGTACTTTCCATTTTTAAGCGGCATCCGGAATGGCACAGCTTGTCGATGAATGAATATAAGGCCATGTGCAACCATATCAATATTGTTCAATCCTACAAGGAAACCTGGGAGGTCATAGACGACCCGCGGCCTAAAATTGTCATTGCAGGCAGCGGTATGGTCACGGGCGGAAGGGTACTTACCTATTTACAACAATTGTTGGACAAGCCTTCTACCACGGTACTCCTTATTGGTTATATGGCTACCGGAACACGGGGCAGACAATTGTTGGAAGGCGCCCATGAGCTTAAGATTTATGGCAAATATTATCCGGTAAAAGCACGGATTCGGCATCTGCAAAGCCTTTCTGCCCATGCGGACCAACATGAACTTTTACATTGGTTGGGCAAGATCAGGAATATTCCGGAGAGCGTGTTCTTGATCCACGGGGAACCCCATGCCCTGAATTCATTTCGTGTAAAACTTAACGACTCTTTTCGCTGGCATGTTCACCTGCCAAAATTGAACGAAGTACGTACATTGGTTGTCTAAAGGGTACAAAGTTCAGATTGCAAGTCTTACCTTTTAACCAAGCACTTTTTAATGGATTCCAAAAGTTCCTCGAACTCAAAAGGTTTTACCAGATAATCATCGGCACCTGCATCCAATCCTAATTTAATATCGGTCTTTTCGGATTTGGCACTAAAGAAAATAAAAGGAATTTTCTTATAATCGGGATGTTTCCCTAAAGTGCCGAGCAGGGTAAGTCCGTCCATTTCGGGCATCAACAGATCACATATGATAATATCGGGAACAAAATCGGCCAGTTTTTGAAGACCGACCTTACCGTTATTGGCCATTACTACATGAAACCCCTCAAGTTCCAAAAGCTCCGCAGTGTTCTCCAATATGCTGATATGATCTTCAATAAGTAAAACAGAGGTCATAGGCAAAATGATGTTACAGGTTGTAGTCGTAATGAAGATCGGTACCTAAATGTAGTGCTTTTGAAAGAATAATCTTAGTATGTTTAGGAAATTTATTAATAGTACAAAATGAAAATAGGCCTTATTCTTTTCGATACAAAAAATATCCTGAACGAATGATCCATATCATACTTAAACTGATTTTTCCTCCTTACTTTTAGTATGTAAATAGTGTAAATGACAGATAATGATAAAAGATCTGAATTCAGTGGAATGCACACGGTTGCTCCGTGACAACTATATTGGTCGCTTGGCCTACATTGTTGGTCAGAGTCCATATGTAATCCCCATTACCTATTTCTTTGGTAACCATAACAGCAACGGCATTATCAGTTATTCCTTGGAGGGCCATAAGATCAATGCCATGCGAAAAAACCAGTCGGTGGCCATTGAGGTCGATGAAATTGAATCTGTAGATCGATGGAAATCTGTTTTGGTGCATGGTAAATTCGATGAACTTAGCGGCATTGATGCTAAGAACCTGCTGCACGAATTTGCCCAGGGAGTGAAGGGAATCATTAAACGCAAGGAAGAAAAGGAACTTCAATTCATTCATGAATTCTCGAGCAAGCTTGGTGCAAAAAGTAGTTCCCCAATCGTATACCGCATCAAAATACTTGAAATTACGGGGAAACAGAAAATATAGAACTTGGACATTAGAGTCTAAAGTTTGGACGCATAAAAATGTAACGATAGAGATATAATTACAAAGGCTTGAAATATCTAAAATGATTATACCAAACCCTCCCCCTATTTTCTTGTGAAAGTGTCGATAAGTGGGGGGTCTCCCCATTCAACGCCAAGCATTACCCCATAAACTTGATGGATAGTTCTAAATCCCAAACTGATGCAGATCATTGTAACACAAGGGTAATCCCAAGAAATTTGTTGGACAAATTTGGATACAATGAAAACTTATATCAGACCCTTTGGCGAAATAGGTATTGCAGATGTACCCTCGGTAGGAGGCAAAAATGCTTCTTTGGGCGAAATGTACAATAGGTTGACCTCAAAAGGAATAAGGATTCCTAATGGATTTGCGACCACTTCATATGCTTTCTGGACCTTCTTGGACGAAAATTCCCTTCGAAAACCGTTACAAAATATACTGGCCGAACTGGATACAAAGAACTATTCCAATTTGAACACCCTTGGAAAAAAAGCCCGCGAACTAATTTTAGGCGGAGCGTTCTCTTCTTCTTTTTCCGAGGAAATTATAAAGGCCTACCATGATTTGTTCGGTAAAAAAAACGGTGCAGTAGCTGTACGCAGTAGCGCCACGGCGGAAGACCTACCACATGCAAGTTTTGCCGGGCAGCACGACACGTTTTTAAATATCGAGGGGAAAGATGCTTTATTGGAAGCTGTTAAAAAGTGTTTTGCTTCGCTCTATACCGATCGTGCCATCAAATACCGAGATGATAAGGGCTTTAAGCATAAGGAAGTGGCCCTATCCGTTGGTATACAGCAAATGGTACGTGCCAATAAGGGTTGTTCCGGTGTGGGTTTTACCATTGAACCAGAAAGTGGCTTCGAGAACGCTATTCTACTATCGGGTGTTTGGGGCTTGGGCGAGAACATTGTCCAAGGCGCTATAAATCCTGATGAATTTTATGTATTCAAACCTACTTTGGAACAGGGAAAACAACCTATCATCCAAAAGAAAATGGGCGATAAGAAATTAACGATGATCTATTCCAGATCAAAGAAAGGCAGCGCTACGGTAAATGTACGTACGCCAAAACCGAAACAGCGACAATTTGTACTCTCCGATGAAGAAATTATTAGGTTGGCAAAATGGGCCTTATTGATAGAAAAACATTATCAAAAACCCATGGACATTGAATGGGCCAAAGATGGAATCACCAATGAACTTTTTATCATCCAGGCACGCCCGGAAACGGTACACCGATCCAAGGATAAAAACATTCACATTGAATACAGATTAGAGGAAAAGGGAACCGTATTGACCACAGGGAGTGCCGTAGGTTCCAAAATAAAGGTCGGTACCCCTATTATTTTAAAGTCCCCAAAAGAGGGTAAGAATTTGACCCTTGATCATATCATAGTGACCGATACCATTACGCCCGATTGGGATCCGTACTTAAAACAGGTCGGTGGAATCGTTACGAATAAAGGCGGGCGTACAAGCCATGCCGCCATTGTTGCCCGTGAACTTGGGGTTCCCGCAATCGTAGGCTGTGGCAATGCCACTACGATCATTGCGGGTGGTAAGACCATCACTATGTCCTGTTCACAGGGGAAGACGGGCTATATCTATGAAGGAGAACTTGGTTTTAAGGAAGAAAAAATCGACTTTTCCAGCATTCGGATGCCCCGCACCGAGGCAAAAATAATTCTAGCCGATCCAGAAAATGCTTTCCAACTATCATTCTACCCCAACAACGGGGTAGGATTGTTGCGCATGGAATTCATCATTACCCATTCCGTGCAAATACACCCCATGGCATTAATCAAATTCAACCAACTACAGCATACAGATACCATTAAAAAAATAAATACGCTTACCTACGGTTATCAAAATAAACAAGATTATTTTATCGACCAATTGTCCCAAGGTATCGCCATCATTGCTGCGGCATTTTACCCCAAAGAGGTCATTGTGCGCCTGAGCGATTTTAAGACCAATGAATATGCGAACCTCATCGGTGGCAAGGATTTTGAACCCCATGAAGAAAACCCCATGTTGGGCTTCAGAGGGGCATCAAGGTATTACAGCGACCTATACAAAGATGGGTTTGCCCTGGAATGTGCCGCTATAAAAAAGGTGCGTGAAGATATGGGGCTGACCAATCTAAAAGTGATGGTACCGTTTTGCCGAACTTTGGAGGAGGGCAAAAAAGTCATCACCAGCATGGGGAAATACGGTTTAAAGCGTGGCGAAAACGGAATTGAAATCTATACCATGGTAGAAATTCCCAGCAATGTCATCTTGGCGGAAGAATTTGCCGAGATCTTTGATGGCTTTTCCATAGGTTCCAACGACCTCACCCAATTGACCTTGGGCATTGATCGCGATTCAGAAATTTTGGGTCCATTGTTCGATGAAAATAATCTCGCCGCCAAACGGATGATCGCCATGGCGATAGCATCTGCACGAAAAACACATACCAAAATAGGGCTATGCGGACAAGCACCCAGCGACTTTCCCGAATTTGCCAAGTTCCTGGTGGAAGAAGGAATCAACAGTATTTCCTTCAATCCCGATGCGCTGTTAAGGGGTATCGAGAACATCAACAAGGCCGAAGAGAGTTTTGTGACCCTGGGTATGGCCGAAAACAATAATTGAATTTAGGGAATGATGCAGATCATTGTATAAAACTACCACCTAAGCGTCCTTTGCACATAAATGCATAGCAAATTAAAATTCAAAACAATGAATACATTAAAACTCATAGCCATATTGGGGGTGTTGGTATTGACCTCTTGCATAAGCCAGAAAAAATATATTGCCTTGGAGGATAGGGCAGAATTATGTGAAAACAACTTACGCGACAGCCAAAGTGAGGTTGCTGTAATGGAAAACAATTTGGCGAATGAAAGAAATCGGTCAAAATCGTTGGAACAGCAAATGGACTACTTTAAAAGTACCAATACCGATCTGTTGGCGCGCTTATCAGATCTTTCCGTACTAAGTAAATCAGGCGCGGAAAGCATCAAAAAATCCTTGGAAGCCTTAAACGAACAGAACAAATACATCAAAGACCTAACGACCTCTATACAGCGAAAGGACTCCATCAATTTAGTGTTGGTGATGAACCTAAAACGTTCTTTGGACAATTTTGACGATGAGGACATTAATATTGAGGTAAAGAAAGGTGTGGTCTATGTCTCCATTTCCGATAAGATGTTGTTCCGTTCAGGAAGTTATCAGATCAGTAGCCGTGCCGAAGAAGTCATCGGTAAGATTGCGAAAATCGTAAACGACCATAAAGAATTGGATATTCTAGTAGAGGGCCATACGGATAACGTACCCATTGCCAACGAGTGTATGGTAGATAATTGGGACCTGAGCGTAAAAAGGGCAACTTCCATAGTAAGGCTGATGCAAAACAAATTTGGGGTACAGCCTTCACGAATGACAGCGGGCGGGCGGTCGGAATATTTGCCAAAAACCACCAATGAAACGGTAATGGGCAGGTCCAAAAACCGTAGAACGGAAATCGTAATCTTGCCCAAGCTAGATCAATTTTTTGAACTGTTGGAACCGCCTACCGCTAGTATTCAAGAAAATAGATGAGCATTGAAATGAACAAGATCATAACCCTCACCATGAACCCCGTAGTGGACAAAAACACTTCGGTGGCAGGTATAGTGCCCCATAAAAAATTAAGGTGCATCTCGCCCACCTTTTATGCAGGTGGTGGGGGTATCAACGTATCCCGCGCCCTTAAAAGATTAGGTCAAGAATCGCTGTGTATATTTTTAGCAGGCGGGCCTACAGGCACTCATTTACAACAATTGGTATCCAATGAAAACATTGAACAGAACGTAATTCGGATTGGAGGGCGGACACGTGAAAATCTTTCCGTGACCGACACCAATACCAATCTGCAATATCGCTTTGGGGTACCAGGCCCCGAAGTAAAAGAAGAAGAATGGGAACAAGTGTTAAAACTCTTGGAAGAACAATTGCAAAAAGACAATTTCTTGGTGGCCAGTGGAAAACTGCCCCCAAAAGTACCCGCCGACTTTTATGTTAAAGTCTCTCGAATAGTGGACAAAGTAGGGGCAAAACTTGTTCTGGATACTTCCGGCGATGCATTGTTGCCCAGCATGATGGCCAATATTTACCTCATGAAACCCAATTTGGGGGAATTGAGTACAATTTTGGGTGTAGCATCTATCTCGGCAACGCAACTGGAATTTTTGGCCAAACGTTTTTTAAAGGAGCATAGATGTGAAGCACTTGTAGTTTCGCTAGGTCCAAGAGGAGCTTTATGGGCAACAAAGGATATCATGGAGCATATCCCCGCCCCTACCGTACATCAAAAAAGTACTATTGGTGCCGGGGACAGTATGGTCGCGGGTATGATGTTTCGCCTAATACAGGGTAAATCGTTAAGTGAAGCAGTAAAATATGGGGTGGCCTGTGGTACAGCGGCTACGCTATATCCGGGCACACAGCTCTGCAATAAGCAGGATGCAGACAAGCTGTACGAATGGATTAAAAGCAATATTGTTAAAAAAACAAAAAAAATCCCCGGATTGACCTAGGTCATTTTGCACGTCCAAAAGACACCGTATTTTAGCAGCATAATTAATCGTGATATAGTAGTTCTTTGAAAAAAATTGGGTTTTTAGGTCGCGACGTTTAAAAATCCATGATACGGGAGAGGTTAAGATACCCTTTTACACCATTTGAATTCTGAACGGGTTTAGTAATAAATTCAAGTAAGGGTCAGTGTAAGCGGAAATCGGGTGGAATAACTTCTTCCTGGGACCGGGACACTTCGGTGTTCCGGTTTCTTTTAAGAGCTGCAAAGCATTGATCGGTATTATCGTAAGATAGTGGCGATTATAATTATAGTGGAGAAAAGGATGCCATTAGTACCCAAATTGATCGATTAATCCATTTTATCGCTAAAATGGATTAAAAAATTGATAGAAGGTATTGATGAATCTCATTTCTTTGTGGAAAAACAGGAAGTTTCGGCTTCCTGTTTTTTCTTTTTAAGGTCAATAATAATGAGCGTGTAACCAACAATGATATCTTCCTATCTAAATAAATGGGAATGTGGGTTGGTCAAACGCAACGAATAGGAAGGGAATAGTATGGAACGATAAAGGCTTCTAAGCAACAATGCCTTATAGTATTCTTAGCAATAAATCTAGTAAGGATAGGTTAAAGTATAGAGTAAATCGAATACTTCAAAAAGGAAACAGAAGACCTATAGCCTCCTGTTTCTGTACTACAAAGTAACCCTTGGGCGTTTTATGTTCTAATTAGATACCCCCGGTTGATGTATGTGATCTACACTTGGTTATCCGGAATGTCCAAAAATAGAAGCAAGTGTCTTGTCTTCATGAGCACGGAATTATCACCCCACTAGTAACCCCCCATCAATGACAAGCGTGCTTCCGGTAATGTAACTACTTTCTTCAGAGGCGAGGAAAACTATAAGATCGGCGATTTCCCCTACTTCGGCATAGCGTCCTAGCGGAACGATGGCCTCGAATCCTTTTTGGGCTTCTTGGACATCGTCCGGGGAAATATCAGCCTCTATCCTGCGCATCATTTTGGTATGAACCGGACCGGGATGTATGGTATTCACACGGATGTTCCTGTTGGCGAACTCCAAAGCGGCGGTTCGCATAATACCTATTACTCCATGTTTACTGGCCACATAGGCCCCTAGACCTTGAAATCCTTTTAAGCCGGCAACCGATGAAGATATAATGACACTACCGTCCTTAGTCATTTTTGGGATTACATACTTGCATCCGTACCAGACCCCTTTCAGATTAACATCAATGACCTTATTGAATACCTCATCAGGGTATTCCGTTATAGGTTTTGAGGTTCCCTCTATACCTGCATTGTTAAAAAAGACATCAATTTTACCAAAAGTATCCAGGGCCTTTTGCACATAGTTTTTTACATCCATAGGTTTGGATACATCGGCCACGACATGTGAAACATGTTCATGATCCAATTCCTTTATGGTATTTTTCAAGGCTTCTTCGCCCACATCTACCAATAGTACCTTGGCCCCTTCCCAAAGGAAAAGTTTTGCAGTTTCCTTTCCTATCCCTGCGGCACCTCCCGTAATCACGGCCACCTTATCCTTTAATCTGTTCATTGCTTTCTTTATAGATTTATCTTACGTATTTGCCAATGGCTATCCTTGCCTCTTACGGCAAGAAGGTTCTTAGAAATCAAAATTGCCCGTAGCTCAGGTATCTCATAACGCCGTTTGGTCATCAAAATACCTTCCCTGTCCCCAATGGGCCAAAGTATTTCGCCACCGGTATTTACAACCACTTCCGTAAAGCTGTAATCATAAATGTTAAGTTGAAAGTTGTTCTTGCCCCTAAAAGTTGTTTTACAATAAATTCCTACGGCCTTGCCATCTTCAAACTCCGTAATGTTCAAGTATTCCGGTTTTATGACAATTTGCCCGTTGGCGGCCATAAAACCGTATTGAAGAATACCATCCTCCTTAGTTTCTTGTATTGGGCAGAGCCCGTTCTTAAATTGGGGATAACGGATTCCTTTAACATCGGTTCGGGTAGTATCGGCATTTTTGTTCCAGACCACATCGTTCCTAAAATCGATGACCAGTTTCCCCGTCTTGTCGATAAATCCCCACTGATTTCCCTTTCTGACCGCTGCTAAGCCTTCACTGAAGGGTGCAACCTCATCAAGTGCTGAAATTGTTGGTTTGTTGATTTCTTTCATGGTTTGCGAAATGCCCGGATAGGGCAATAACAGCAATACGGCAAAGACTACACATAATCGTTTCATATCCTTGGATTTTGGTTACTGTAAAGGTATTAGGAATGTATTTTTTTTGAAATGATCTCGGTCAGTAATGCTTGGAAAAAGCGGCGATATATTGGTACTGAAGTGATTCGGGTCGGTGCTGATATCACTCCGGGGTACTGTCTTCGGATTGCCAATTTTCAGAACATCAGATTTGAATAGACCATACTTTTTAAGTCCTTGGGAAGTACATCCCTAATGTCCTCCATCTCACCTAACGAAACATATTTTCTCAAATAGATAAAGGTCAGATTAATATATTTTTCGGCCAAGTCGTCTTCATAACCATAATCGTTAATGGCCGCGGCACCATCAAATTCCTTCACCAATGCTATGAACTCTTCCATACGCTTTATTTTTGGTTTCTTTTTCTTGATCGTCCAACCATTTACATAGGCTGCCTTTAGAAACATGGGCAGTTGCGCAATAAACTGCAAGGATTCCTCCATGGGAATAATTTCCCGTAAAGCGTACAATACGGAGGTTAATATCCTGCCTGCCTTTTCGGTATCTTTGCCCAGACCCAAATGCTTGGCATATTTTTTTAGAAATGTATTTCCCTCGGTCGCATATTGATTAAAATTAAATGCCATAACTTTTATTTTTAGTGATGTACGAATATGATCCCTTTCCCAATAATGGGGAATGACCTGGATCATTAGCCACTTAAAAAAACGCAGATCATACGTTAATCTTTTTCTTCCGACTCTATCGATCCAGCATAGTACTTCCTTAAAAACACATTTCGGTTGTTTCTTTCTTTTCTTGACGTCATGTTTCGAGTTTTTCTTTTTCTTGCCCCCTACATCCGGTAACCGGTAAAATCAAAAAGATGACAACAACATTTTTTATTTTATCTGGTTTAAAAATTATATGATTATTTTTTCGTTTTCATATCAATTACTCCTTCTGGCACTTCCTGTCGTTCTATTGCTCCTGCGTCGATTCGCATTGTTTTCATCATGGTATCGCCTTATATTGTCATCATGGTAATTTCTTATCCGTTCATATCTACTTCGTCTTAAATTGACATGTCGGTAACGTGGTGGAAGGACATTTCTTCGCAACCAAACTCCACCGTCCAAATACAGATAGGTGCGGGTCGATAAATCATAATAGAAGCTGTATTCCGGAAAATAAACGTAACGGACTACTTCCAATCGGTTGGGGTAAAACCAGGGTGGTGGCGGATTATGGGGTCCGGAAGAAACCACCACAGGACTACAGCTCGCCAACGCTAAAAAAATCATCATATAGATTAGGGCTAGGAAGAGGAATAGATTTCTATGCTCCATTGCTTTTTATTTGAGCCACAAAGTAATGGATGGGGCAGACGAAGGAAATGACCTGGATCATTTTATACCCGATATGTATAAAATAATTTTGAAGTGTTCTATTCTATATATCATTGCCCCATTAACCCACTCAGTCTAAAAAATGAAAAAGCAGCCGGATACAAATAAAAATACCGATTCCCCGGAAACCAATAAACCGAAACTGCCTCGCGGAGGGTATGGCTTCAGTTGGTTTTATATTTTTCTTCTTGCTTTTATGTTATTGTTTTCCATTATTTCCAATCCTACGTCCAGCACGAAAGAAATCAGCTGGTCAACATTCGAAAGTACTATGCTATCACAGCACGATGTTGAAAGGATTGTAGTAATAAATAAAGAAGTTGCGGAAATCTATATCAAAAAAGACCGTCTTCAAGACTCCAAATACAAAGAGGTTACCGAAAAATTATTCGGTGCTGCGGAAGGGCCACAGTATCGCATAAATATTGGATCGGTAGAAACCTTTGAGGACAAGCTCCAAAGGGCACAGCTGGATTTTCTCCCTGAAGAAAAAATTGATGTGCAGTACCAGGCCCGTACCAGTTGGATCGGTATTCTTTCTTGGCTTCTGCCCTTGGGAATCATTATTCTATTCTGGCTGTTCGTACTTCGAAGGATGGGTAGAGGCGGTACAGGTGGAAATCCGTTGTTCAACTTTGGAAAATCTACGGCAAAATTAACCGAAAAAGGTACCAAGAGCACTGTTACCTTTGATGATATTGCAGGACTCAAAGAGGCTAAGACCGAGGTCATGGAAGTAGTGGACTTTCTGAAAAACCCGCAGGAATATACCAAACTAGGGGCCAAGATCCCAAAGGGTGTAATGCTTGTAGGCCCACCGGGAACAGGAAAAACCTTAATGGCCAAAGCAGTAGCGGGCGAAGCACAAGTATCCTTTTTCTCAATGTCCGGATCCGAATTTGTAGAAATGTTCGTGGGGGTGGGAGCATCACGGGTGCGGGACCTCTTTAAACGGGCCAAGGAAAAATCGCCCAGTATTATTTTTATCGATGAAATTGATGCCGTGGGACGTTCCCGTGGCAAGATCAATGCGTTTCAGGCCAATGACGAGCGGGAAAGTACACTGAACCAATTACTGACCGAACTGGACGGTTTTGGCCCCAATACCGGGGTCATCGTATTAGCTGCGACCAATCGTCCCGATGTGTTGGACAAGGCCCTTTTACGGCCCGGCAGGTTCGATCGTCATATCTATTTGGAGCTGCCTACCAAAGAAGAACGCATGGAAATTTTTAAGGTACACCTACGCCCCTTGAAACTCTCAAAAAATGTGGATGTTACAGTATTGGCCAAGCTAAGTCCGGGATTTTCAGGGGCCGATATCGCAAATATCTGCAACGAGGCCGCCCTTATCGCCGCACGCAAGAAAAAGAAAGAAGTGGAGCAGGAAGACTTCATGGAGGCACGTGACCGTGTTATCGGAGGTTTGGAGCGTAAAAGCAAGATCATCTCGCCTAAAGAAAAGGAAATTGTTGCTTATCATGAAGCGGGGCATGCAGTGGCCAGTTGGCATCTTAAACATGTTGATTCCCTCGTGAAAATATCCATTATCCCTAGGGGAAAATCATTGGGTTCCGCCTGGTATCTGCCCGAAGAACGCCAGATTGTAACCAAATCGCAGTTTATTGACCAAATCTGTGCTTCTTTAGGCGGACGCGCGGCCGAGGAAATTATATTCAACGAGGTTTCCTCAGGAGCATTGGACGATCTTGAAAAAGTAACCAAGCAAGCCTACAACATGGTATCTTACTACGGATTGGACGAAAAAATAGGCCCAATCAGTTTTTACGATTCCACAGGACAAAATGAACGCTTGTTGGGCAAACCCTATAGTGAAGAGATGGCCAAACTGATAGATCATGAAGTTCAGAATCTGGTGAACAAGGCTTATGAACGAACTAAAAACTTGTTAATGGCTCATAAGGGCGAACTGGAAAAACTGGCAAAGTTTCTCCTAAAAAAAGAAGTGGTCGAGAAAGAAGGCCTAGAGGAAATATTGGGGAAAAGAGGAGTTGAGGAATTGGTGGGAAACTAAGGGTAGAACGATGGAAACCAGATCAGAAGTACAAAAAATGGATTATCATTACGTAAAGAGCACAAAAAACTACGGAAGAAAATGTCCTTGCCCAATTGGAATACTACTAAAATGGATTTATACGCTCCGTATGCCCACTGAATCAATACAACACGTTCCATATCTACAACTAACCATCTTGGGTTAGCGTAACTCCTTAGTAGTTTGGCCCATATGGAATAATCTTCGCTTTTAAGTGATTCAAATTTACAAACATCTATCCTGAAGTACCCTCTGGCTACTACTAGGGCCAACCCAGCGATTTCATTTTTCCCAATAAAATTTAAGTTGTTGCTTTAAGAAAAATATATAATGAAATTATACGTCTTCCTTACCGCACTCCTATACCTCTCCTGTGCGCCCAGCGTGTCGCAGGATAGTTTGAAAGCCAGGAAAAATCCAGCTAGCCTAAAAATGAAACTTATCAATGGAAATTGGTTCAATGGGGAGAACTTCGAAAAACGGAACGTTTGGGTCGATAACGGGTTATTGTATTTTAGCGGGATCAACAGGACAACGGATACTATTATTGACCTTAAGGGCAGGTTTGTAATACCACCATTTGCCGAAGCCCATAACCATAATCTTGAAAGTGATTATGAGCTTGAAAAGCGAATTGATAATTACCTTGGCGATGGCGTGTTCTATGTAAAGCACCTATCGGCCATTAAGATGCAACTGGGGCCTTTAATGCACCTTTACAATAAACCTGATGGTATTGATGTTAGCACTACTTATGCGCCCCTTACCGGAACAGGTGGACACCCTATCGCCCTCCGGGAGAAATTCTTTGACTGGGGTTACTATGAGGTCTTCTCTTCAAAAAAGGACATAGAATCGCACGGCTATTTTGTGATAGACACCGCGGAAGACCTCGACAAAAAGTGGGGACACATACTATCCTTTAAGCCGGAATTTATAAAGATCAATCTGTTGTATTCCGAAGAATATATGCAACGTAAAAATGATACGGCCTATTTTGGCAATAAAGGGATCGATCCAAGGCTTGTTGGAAAAGTTGTCCAAAAGGCCCACGAAGCAGGGTTACGGGTAAGCGCCCATGTGGAGACAGCATACGACTTTCATGTAGCGGTTGAAGCGGACGTGGACGAAATTGCGCATCTGCCTGAAATAGACCATGGCGAAGCTGTGGATGTCCAAGATATAAGAACCGCAAAGGAAAAGGAAATCGTTATTGTAACTACAATTTCTTTGGTAAAACGAAAATTGAGGCAACCCAACTTTGAGGCCCTTGTTGATAACATTAGGGAAAATCTGGAATTGTTTAAGCAGGAAGGGGCCATACTCGCCATAGGGTCGGATAATTTTAATGGAAATTCATCAGGCGAGTTTTATTTTTTGAACGAGTTGAATGTATTCACCAATTTAGAATTGCTGAACATGTGGACAGTGTATGCAACAAGGACCATTTTCCCCAATAGAAAAGTTGGATTCCTTAGGGATGGTTATGAGGCCAGTTTTTTGGTGCTTGGCAAAAATCCTTTGGAAGATATATCGGATATTACAGAACGTATTGAACTAAAAGTCAAACAGGGTACACTGTTAAGATAGGTGTATCTAATCAAAGAAATGATACGTTAAGGGTGTTCACTCAAATATCCATCCCAAATATTGTAACTTTATAAGAAAGCCAATCAGCTGAATATAGTTAAATGAACATTTCTTGATAAAAAACGCACGTGTAGCAAGCTATAGGAACGGCAAACTGGGCACGATAATGAGGCACCTATTGTTTTGGGCGGTCTTTGCAGTGCTTTGGAGTACCCATGACCTGAATTACCACCGCGATTTTCTTGCAAATCTTCAGACCAATGTCTTCGCGTTCATTCCCTATGCCATTCTGGTCTATTTTAATCTGTATGGATTGACACCGCGCTTGCTGTTGCAAAAGAAAATTGTTGGTTATCTCGTACTTTTGATTTTAAGCATCATCGTTACCACATGGGTTTCGTCCAATTACCTTTACTTTTATTTCACAACGATAAATGTCTATGCTCCCACCGCCAATTTTTTTGGCAGTTTTGAGGGTAAGATTGCCATTGTAACAGAGATTATATTGTCTCTGGGTCTTTCCATGACATTGTTTCTGATAGACCAGTGGTACCGAAAGGAACGCACGCTTCAGGAAATTGAGCAAAAAAGACTGGAAACAGAATTGAATTTACTGAAGAACCAGATCAATCCCCACTTTCTGTTCAATTCCCTCCATAGCATTTATATCATGTTGGGCAAAAATCTTGGCGACGGAAAAAATATGTTGCTCCAGTTTTCGGACCTGTTAAGCTATCAACTGTATGAAACGGGCAAGAAGCATGTCAGTTTGAAAATGGAGTTCGAAAATCTAAGGAACTATATCAACATCGAAGGTATACGGCACAAAGACCTTGTTAAGATCAACCATAGTTTTCCAGGGAATTGTGAGAACTTGGTCATTTCCCCCATGCTTTTGTTGCCCCTTATCGAAAATGCATTTAAACACGGCCAGAGCAGTAAAGGGTATGAAATAGCTATACGGTCAGAGGTCACAGGGAATGGTATATTACAGTTTTATGTGGAAAACACTGTTACAACCAACGCCGGAAAACTGCAGCCTGCCCTTAATAGAGGCATTGGACTTACAAACGTAAAACGAAGATTGGAATTGATTTACCCGAACAAGCATCGTTTCATTGCCCGTAAGCGCGACTCAAAATTTATGGTTCAACTAGAAATACAACTCAATGAAAATGAAGTGTCTAATAGTTGACGATGAGCATTTGGCCAGAAAGGGCCTAGAGGATTTCGTTCTTCAGACCCCTTTCTTGGAACATATGGCCTCATTGTCATCGGCCTTGGAGGCCATGGAGTTTTTAAAGCACCATGCCGTTGATGTGCTGTTCCTGGATATTCAAATGCCCGATATGACCGGGTTGGAGTTAATGCATGTGCTCAACCATCCACCCCAAGTTATTTTTACTACAGCACACCGTGAGTTTGCCCTGGATGGGTTTGATCTTAACGCTGCGGACTTCCTATTGAAACCGTTCTCCTATAACCGGTTTTTGAAAGCCGTGAATAAAATTTTACCATCCGGTACCCAAAAGGCAGAGGAGCCTAAATCCCACATTTTTATCAAATCGGACGGGATAATTATCAAGGTATTGATAGACAGCATAACCTTTGTGGAAACTGCCAAAGATTATGTTTTTGTGCACACCATTAGTGATAGATATCTTACATTGGTATCCTTGCGCCAAATAGAGCAAGAACTGCCCAATTCAAAATTTATGAGGGTTCATAGATCATATTTGGTAGGATTGCGACATGTAGGAAAACTTGAAGGGAATCTGCTCTATGTGGGAAACCATAAAATCAAGATAAGCAGGACACTTCGCAGTGAAGTTTACCAAAGAATAGTGGGCAATGACCTTATTGGTCGCTTTTAAGGCTTTAAAAAAGCAACTGTTTTTTGAAACTTATCTAAAATATACGGTTAATAATGACGTTTTTAGCTTCAATAAAAAGTTATTGGATGTTTTTCCACTTTGCCATGGCATTCTCAAAGTATTTATCCCCTTTTTTATAAACCAAATCATTATTCCTTTCCACATGATACTCTAAAGGCTGATTTTTTATTTCGCCACTTTTCCATTTCTCAAAACATACCTTAAGAAGCTCTATTTCCGTATTCACGGTTAAATCCATATCCATATAGTAAAGCTTTTCAATAATTTCCAAAGCATGTGGGTTTGTATTACTATCTACATGTATCATTGGGGACAATCTTATAAACCTATTGGAAATATCTTCGTCCGAAGTTTTTAACAAAAACATAAGGGCAACATAATTAGCCCAATCCGGGGGTTGATATAATATGGTCTTTGCCTGATTTAAAACAGTATTCTTAAAATATTCGGTTTGATACCCATACCTCCAAAACAGATATTTTTTGTTCCTTTCCCTTAAGGTAATTTGTTTTGTTTTGTAGAACCTTTTCTTATCTCCGATTGACATTAATCTATTGCCCGTGCCGATTGAGATTATTTGAATACGCTCTAAAGGGATGCCCAGCTTATATGCTTCTATCAAACCTGCAACCACTGGATTGTTAAACCCTCCCAATGCTCCGTCCCAAAGCTCATAAAAAATCTCACTGCCTTTGGCCTTGAATCTTGCGGGAAAGTCAAAATACTGAATTGGCGCATTTGAGGAACCATGAATGGCTTGTGTTAATCTTACTTGTTCCTCATCAGAACCAGCTATCGTATAAGATCGAAAAAATTTAGCTCTATTATTCAGGGCATCATAGGCACAGACGATAAGCTTCAAGGAATCCTTTCCTACCATCATAGGAATATCATGCATAAGTATTTTATCTATTTTCGGAAATAATCGCTTAAAAGCTTCCCCTTTTCTCTTAGAACTATATTTGGGGCCAAATCCAAACATACGAGTAATCGATACAGGCCAAAATGTTTCTTTAAACCGGTTTTTGCTAAAAATAGACTCTCTAATCGCTTTGTCGTCGAATAGCGTTATCGCCTCATCAATAGACCAATTCTCCGCTAGGGCTGCGAGTACGATACTTCCACCTGAATTTGCGATGATCATATCAAACTTCTGTAATATGTCATGCCCCTTTAAATCAGGAAGCTCTTCCTGAAATCTTTCTTTGAGCGTAAGAAGTTGGAGTAAGGACCAGCTCCCTCCACCATCCAACGATAAAATATTATACATATTCTAATTTTAACCTTACAAAGTATTTTTAGAGATAGAGATAAAGTTAAACATCTAAAAAGTCCGATGCTTCCCTTCTATCTTCTCTAGAAGGCCTACTAATCTCATCATATATCCCCATTTTGGCATAAAACCCGGTAATAATTTCCGGATTGAATTTTCCTCTTGCATTATCGGTCGCTTCCTTTAATGTATTCCTACTCATTACATTTCTGGCTGCATAGATTACCGATCTAGAATCTTTAAAAATATCTTTATTCATCTCATCGGATAGAAACACCTGAAAAGGTTGAGGGCTAAGACTTTCGGAATTGTCGGACATGAACTTTCTAACTTTGTCCGCTGCTTCCAGAATTTTTGAATAGTTCTCGAAGTTAAATTCCCCCGGACCAGGCAATACTTTAAGAATGGAAGGTTGGCTGATTCCTATTCCATTTATTTCGTATTCAACTTTGGCCAAACCTAGCTCCGAAGCTGCGGCAATAGCACCAAAATTAAAATTGGATTGTGCCTGAATTTCACTGACTTTTAAAATTACTCTCAGACCTGCTCCCCACCGCGTGCCATAAATTTTACCTCCTATAGGATTTGTAGCTATTTTTTCAGTAAAAAGCATTGCTTCGTAACTAAGACAAAATGATTTATAACTCCCATTAATCGAACCTATTCCAATTCCAAGATCCGCAGCTGCCTGAATACTAAGGCTGCTTTGTAAAACTCTAAACTGAGCAAAAGGATTATCTTCTTTTTCAAGTGCAATGGGCTTTAACTTTTCTGCGTCCTTCTCAAAGGAAAGGGCATAAAAAGAGCCATTCTCTTTTAGTAGTGGATTAATGGGATACCAGTTCAAATTAGCCATGATTGTTTGATTTTTTATTGATTAATAAAATATTGTTTGGTTTTAATGATTGCACTAACATGATATTTAACGATTCTATCCCTTCCTTCACGGGTCATTAAAATGTTCTTACACTCTTCCTCGTTGTCCATAAAAAAATTTTCTGTTAGGATGGCAGGCATTCTGGTTCTTGTAAGTACATAAAAACGATTCTCTTTGTCCAGATCACCATCGGTAAAATCGGTACGTAGTTTTCTCCTTGGAAACATTTTGAGATACTCTTTGCCAAAAACAGTAGCAATCCCATCACTCTTAGTATCTCCAGGAGATGTAAATATTTCCGAACCATTTCCACCACCTGCGTTGGAATGGATACTCAGATAAAAACTGTTGCCATTTGTATATTCATTTGCCCTTTTCACCCTGGTCTCCAAGCGTACGTCCCAATATTCGGGCGCAATGTTAACATATGGGATCTTGAGATCGGTCAATTCTTGAATAACCCCATTGACTATGGCTCTATTAAATTCTCCCTCAAAAAGTTGTGAACTGTCGTTCCATACAGGACTTCTCTTACCCGGAGTTTGATATTCCCCGTTAATGAGACCACCGTGGCCGTTATCTAAAAGTATCAACATCTATTCCTTTTGATTATTGTCAATGCCGTATTTGCCCGCAATCTTTTGACTTATCGACTTAATATCGCCTATTGAAACATCTTCTCCTTTCGTCTTGACTTCTTCCAAAACGGATAGAATCAAATCTAAAGTAGGGACATCAAAATTACCACCAACGGTCCTTAACGCTGCCGAAAGTAATTCAAGAGTTCTTTTTTCCATAAAAACCAATATTTGTGTTTTTTAACAAAATTTTATTTAAAATGCAGATAGACAAAGACTTGCAGGACCGTCAAAAGTATTCCCATCCCAATAACGAACAGCCAGACCATCTGAATAAAACGCTTCAGATGCCGTTGCAGTTCCACTACTGTTATTATACAGAGCGGTTGCCTGGGCAAAACTATCGCTTCCTGAGATGTAATAAAACCCTTTATTGGAAGTACAAGCCTGTGCTTGATTAAAAAAACTTCTGCCCAAATTAACAGGATAAATTGTCGGTGATTGTGTTGCCCCGTAATTCCTAAAATTCCTCAATGAATTTTTGGATCCGCGATAACTACTGTCGAACAGAGAATCGGTAGCCTGGGAAAAGCACTCCGCCAGATCGTCTTGAGGACCTGGAATTTCGCTTATGACATTCAATAGTGTAAAGCTATAATTATTCGGTACTGCCATGCTATTAATTATTTTATGATTTTCTCCAATTTTGCAATTCTTGCCTCCAGCTCGGCGTTTTTAGCCACCAAGAGATCTATATATTTTACAGTAAGATTCCCCTCGTCATCGGAATTCACAAACTCTGGGTGGACATCCCTTAGTTCCTGGGCGATGACCCCATAACGTTGTTGTTTTTCTTCATCATCCTTCATCTTGAACTTTCTCCACCTTACGGGCAGCGTTTCAACGTTTGCATCTTCAATATCCTCTTTTAATCTTCTATCGGAATTAAGAATAAAGTTTGATGCATAAACAACATTTTTAAAATACCCTATACCACTCGTAGCATTTAAAAATATCCTGGCATTACCATCTGCTGCAATATATAATCCCCAATTGGCGGGATTGGTGCCCAAATCCGATGAATTCAGAAAAGATGCTTGGCCGCCATGCGCATATCCAATACCATACATACTACCCAGCGACGTGGTTCCTGGTACGTATGCGCTGCCGATCACATAAATAGGATTGGATTGAGCGGCATTATCTCCAACACTATTATAAGAACCTTCCAAATAACCGGTGTTATGCGCGCTTCTTAAAAAAGCCCCGCTTATTTTAACATCTCCAGCACTATTTGCTAAAAACTTATCACCATTAGGACCTACTTGTAATTGGTTATCCGTTCTGACAATTGAAGAAGCGCAATAAATACCGGATGTAAAATGGTTAGAGGGATTTAACCTTAGCCAACCATCGGAAAATTGGAACATTCTTTTTCCATCCCCATAATAATATGCTCCCGAAGCAAAAAATTCTCCTGCATGTACTTGGGCATTAGCTGCCGTGTTTTGCCTTGCCGTGTCCGCATTGAAATAATATCCATTGGTCGTGTCATTAAAAGAGAGGTAATCGTTGTTGGATGCCCCATCCCCTCCAAATTGAAGGTATCCACTACCAAATCTTGTTCCAGAGCTACCGTCATTTCTAACAAAAACACTGGATTGCAACCCATCAAGTGTATCGGCATCAAGGCCACTCCCTGAACCATCATTCCCCTGATGCCAAACCTTTTGCAAAGTCGTTCCATCATAGAACCTAAAACCGTTTACGCCGCCGCCGCCGAGAAGTTGTAGGCTTTGGAAAGTAACGGTGTTCTGCAAAAACAAATTGTTGGACCCCTCCATTGCCAATTTTGCCTGTTCCGTTGAACCATTGGATTCCATTAGACGAAACCTAACGATGTTCGAGCCCCCTGTGCCGTTCCCGTTTAGTTTCA
>JBATTK010000109.1:0-31614 GCA_049670505.1 Saonia sp. | reverse complement strand
CCATACGGGATTGGGACAAACTGGAAGCGGCCGTAAAAAAGGGAAAACTTACCCAGGCCGAAAGAGAGGTGGCGTTAATACATGTAGCCAATATTCTGGGCAGATCCTTTGTAGAAATTATAGACGTTTATGACAAGTTCGCAACAAAAGGCAACCCCGAACGATTTCTCAAGATTATTTATTGGTTGGGAAAATTGGCCATAGAGGAAGAAACCACAGGGGAAAAAAGGGCCATAACCTTCGGCGCTTTGTTACGGGAACGTTTGGGTCACCATATTCATGGGGAAAGATGGGCCGATAGTATCAAAGAAGTTTTAGCAAATCACAATCTCCTGCATAGACCGATCCATATGATCAGTGCCAATATGCATAGTGTAATGAATTCCTTGTTTGCAAGGAAAGCACTGGTAAAAGAATTCCCTGAAAATGGTTCTTTGGAGATTTATGAGGCCTTAAGTTCTTCCGATAATTTTGCGCTAAGAAATAAAGTAATTACTGTAGCAAAGAAAAATGGGATGATGGTCCTTGATGATATTTCGGGAACCAATATAGATATCCAGATTTTTGATACGGCCAAATTTAGGGAAGATGCCTGTTGTTATGACTTGCCGGAAGGAATTCCCGATGCCAAAAAACCTGTTATCTTTGTCATGGATTACGCTTTTGGGGAGCAGGCTTATGAGACTATAGATGAATTTTTGAAACCCTATAAAATTAAAAAGAAGGAAAAGATATTTATGGATGTAGCGTCAATTTCGATTATGGGCAAAGCCGGTATTTTAGAAGGGGGCAAAGGGGACCTCATGATACCGTCCGCACATATTTTTGAAGGTACGGCTGATAATTATCCTTTTAAAAATGAATTGTGTGCCAAGGACTTTGAAGGGAATGGCCTTAAAGTGATGGAGGGAACCATGGTTACCGTATTGGGAACGTCCTTGCAGAACAAGGATATCTTAAAGTTCTTTCATCAGTCCACTTGGAACGTAATAGGATTGGAGATGGAAGGGGTACATTACCAAAAAGCCATACAATCCGCATCCAAGATCCGAAAGAGCATCCGTGAAGATGTTAAGGTAAGGTACGCTTATTACGCCTCGGATAACCCTTTGGAGACAGGAAGCACCTTGGCTTCGGGTGGACTGGGGACTACAGGGGTAAAACCTACGTATTTGATTACCGATAAGATTTTAAAACAAATATTCAATTCATAATTATGGCAGAAAAGCAACCAACAAATAATTCATCGTCATCGGATGAAATAGATTTGGGGCAGTTGTTCCAAATTATAGGCAAGGGGTTTAAAAGCCTTTTTAGGGCTTTTTTAGGCGTTTTTGTTTATTTTAAGAAGAACGCCCTAATACTATTGGGTCTTGGTGTTATAGGGATTGCAGTTGGCTATGGTTTGAATCAAATCGTGACCAAAAAGCTAAAGACTGAAGTGATTGTAAAGCCCAACATGGAGAGTAAAAACTATTTATACGATGCGGTGGATGAAATCCAAGCTAATATAAAGTCAAAAAATACAGCGTTCTTTAAGGATTTGGGAATAGAAATTGAAAATTTTAAAGGTTTTGAAATTGCCATTGCCCCTGCAAACGATGGATCCAAAGGTTCCCAGGATGAAATAGAATACCTAGAACTATTGCAAAGTTTTGGAAATACCATTGGAATACAGGACATTGTACGTGCGGAATTGCTCAATAAAAGCTCCTTGAACCATCGTATTACAATTTACTATAAAGACGCAAATAAAGGGCAAGAGTTTGCCAGAAAGATAATGGCCTATATCAACGACAATGCATATTTTGACGAACTTGTTGAAGTATACAGGGCAAATGCCGTAAGCCGTATAGCAGAGAATAAGGTACTGTTGCAACAGGTAGATGGCATTATCGCCAATTACTCCAAAAAGATGGCCCAAGAAGATGCAAAGATAGGTAACGACCGCATTGTATTAGACAATCAGGAACAGATTGATATTACCGGTCTTTTTACCTATAAAAACAATTTGATTAGGGATATCGAGATAAAAAAGTTGGAACTACAGGAACAAAAAGAGGCCATTAGTGTTATAAATTTCGGAAGGCCACAACAAGTTCAGAAATCATTCTTTGGCAAACACATTATACTTTTGCCTTCCATACTCATTGGCCTGTTCTTTCTGGTTTCCATTGTTAAATATCTTAATAAAAAAGCCACGGAAATGCAAGCATGACACGGAACAAAAATATATTGATTACAGGGGGTGCTGGATTTATTGGATCACATGTAGTCCGTAGATTTGTAAAGATCCATCCGGATTATCATATTTATAATCTGGACTTGCTTACTTATGCTGGGAATCTTGAGAATCTTAGGGATATAGAGGGTCTTTCAAACTATACTTTTCTTAAAGGGGATATCGTGGATGAGAAATTCATATATGAAATCTTTAAAAGATATAAGTTTGATGGCGTGGTGCATTTGGCCGCTGAATCCCACGTAGATCGTTCTATAACGGACCCTTTGGCTTTTGTACGCACTAATATCATAGGAACAGTAAATCTGTTGAATGCCTCTCGGGACCTTTGGAAAGATAAAAAGAAAAACAAACGTTTCTATCATATTAGCACAGATGAAGTATATGGTTCATTAGGTGCGGATGGCTTATTTACGGAAAATACACCATATGATCCAAACTCGCCTTATTCTGCCTCAAAAGCAAGTTCGGACCACTTTGTTAGGGCATATGGGGAAACTTATGGGTTACCATTTGTGATAACGAATTGCTCTAACAATTATGGCCCCAATCATTTTCCTGAAAAACTCATTCCCCTATTCATCAATAACATCATTGAGAATAAGCCTTTACCGGTTTATGGTGATGGCAAATACACCCGGGATTGGTTGTTTGTGAAAGATCATGCAATTGCTATTGATCTTGTATTTCATAAGGGAAAGAGCCAGGAAACCTATAACATCGGAGGTTTTAACGAATGGAGGAATATTGATTTGGTTAAACTCCTTTGTAAGTTGATGGATCAAAAGTTAAATAGAAAGAAAGGTACCTCGTTGAAGCTGATAACTTATGTCAAAGATCGGCCAGGGCATGATTTAAGATATGCCATAGATGCCAGTAAAATAAATAAGGAACTCGGCTGGAAACCATCCGTAACGTTTGAGGAAGGCCTAGAACTGACTATAGATTGGTATCTTGAGAACCAGGAATGGTTATCCCGCGTTACCTCTGGCGCTTACCAAAAATATTATCAAGAACAGTATCACTAAGAAAAATTAAGGATGAAAGGGATTGTATTGGCAGGAGGTTCTGGAACAAGACTACACCCACTAACGTTAAGTGTTAGCAAACAGCTCATGCCCATATATGACAAGCCGATGATATATTATCCCCTGTCAACACTCATGTATGCGGGTATTCGGGAGATATTGATTATTTCTACTCCCAAGGACTTAAGTCTTTTTGAGGACCTGTTGGGCGACGGGAAAAAATACGGCTGTAGTTTTTCGTATGCGGTGCAGGAAGCACCAAATGGACTTGCCGAGGCCTTTATCATAGCGGAACCATTTATTGGCAAGGATAAGGTGGCCCTGATTTTAGGAGATAATATATTCTATGGTTCTGGATTGGCCAAATTGCTACAGGCAAACAATGACCCCGATGGCGGAATCATCTATGCCTATAGGGTCCATGACCCGGAACGCTATGGAGTAGTGGAATTTGATGATGAAGGCAAGGCAATAAGCATAGAAGAAAAACCACAGCACCCTAAATCCAACTACGCGGTTCCGGGGATTTATTTCTATGACAACGAAGTAGTGGAAATTGCCAAGAACATTGCTCCAAGCGCACGGGGCGAATTGGAAATCACAGATGTAAATAAAATATACCTCCAAAAGCAAAAACTCAATGTAAGCATTTTAGACAGGGGAACAGCTTGGTTAGACACCGGAACGTTTCAATCCTTAATGCAGGCCTCTCAGTTTGTAGAGGTCATAGAAGAAAGGCAAGGACTAAAGATTGGAGCAATAGAAGCGGCTGCCTATGAGATGGGGTATATAAATAAGGCACAATTTGAGAATCTTGCTCAACCTTTAATGAAAAGTGGTTATGGGAAAAATTTGCTTGGAATTCTAAATAATGACTAGTGGTAATTAAAGAAACCAAACTGAAAGGGTGTTTTATATTGACTCCAAAGTTGTACAATGACGAGAGGGGTTATTTTTTTGAAAGCTTCAACCAGAAGTCGTTTGAGGAAGCTATAGGCAAAAAAATTAATTTCGTTCAGGACAACCAGTCTTTTTCCCACCGTGGCGTAATCAGAGCCTTGCATTATCAGCTGGGGGAACATGCCCAGGCCAAATTGGTAAGGGTATTAAAAGGGATAGTCTTGGATGTCGCGGTCGACCTTAGAAAAGACTCTCCTACATTCGGAGAGCATGTGTCTTTAGAATTGAGTGATGAAAATAAAAAGCAGCTTTTCATACCTAAAGGGTTTGCCCATGGTTTTATGGTTTTGAGTAATACAGCGGAATTTTTCTATAAATGCGACAATTACTATAACAAAGAAGCAGAAGCAGGAATTATTTATAATGATAATGAGTTAAATATTGATTGGTTGATTCCTGAAGAAAAACTGAAAATTTCTGAAAAAGATAGGATGCTCCCTAAATTAAAAAACGCACAATTACCATGAACATCTTAGTTACTGGAGCAAGTGGACAGTTGGGCAAATGTATACAGGGCCTGGCCCAGGAGCATTCCGATTTAATATTTTCGTTTACAGATATTCCTGAATTGGACATCACAGATGAAAATTCTGTCAATAGTTATTTTGAGGAAAATTCTTTTGACTATTGCATAAATTGCGCAGCATTTACGGCCGTTGATCTTGCGGAATCTCAAAAGAATAAAGCGTATTTGATTAATGCGGAAGCGGTAAGAATTTTAACGGAAGCATGCAATGTAAATAATTGTGTATTAATTCATATTTCTACGGATTTTGTATTTGATGGGGAAAAGAAAGGGCCATATAATGAAAAAGATATACCCAACCCTATAAATGTATATGGTAAGTCAAAACTTCAAGGAGAATTTTATGTGCAGGAAATACTGAAGAATTATTTTATTATAAGAACCTCATGGGTGTATTCCGAACACGGCAAGAATTTCTTAAAAACGATGTTACGCCTTGGACATGAAATGGAAGAAATAAATGTAGTAGACGATCAAATGGGGTCTCCAACCTATGCCGCGGATTTAGCCGCTTTTATTTTGTTTTTAATTACGAATAAGAGACAGGAATATGGTTTGTACCATTATAGCAATGAAGGTACAATAAGTTGGTATGACTTCGCCGTTAAAATCTTTGAGGTTGCCGAATTGAACCTCAAAGTTAATTCTATTTGTACCGCGGCCTACCCAACCCAAGCCAAGAGACCTAAAAGAAGCAACCTTAGCAAAACCAAAACAATAAATACCTTTAAAATTACAATTCCATTATGGAGTGATAGTTTAATCAATTGCTTTTCACTATTGAAAACCTATTAAGGCATTATGGTATTTAGTTCTATTACTTTCCTTTTTATTTTTTTGCCCTTAGTTCTTATTATCTATTACTTGATCAATACTAGATTGAGAAATATATTTCTTACAATATCTAGTCTTTTTTTTTATGCTTGGGGAGAGCAAAAACTGGTCATGCTGATGATCTTTTCAATTTCGATTAACTATTTAGGAGGAATTTTAATAAAACTTATGGCTCGGGAAGGCAGGCCCGTAATATCCAGAATTTTCTTATTCTTTTTTGTAGCGATGAATGTCTTGATGCTTGGTTATTTCAAGTACACAAACTTTATTATTACCAATATCAATGAAATGGGAATTTTAAGCTTTTCAAGCTTGAATGAAATAATATTACCAATTGGCATTTCATTTTTCACATTTCAGGGGATGTCTTATCTAATCGATGTTTATTATGAAAAGGTCGACTCTCAAAAAAGTTTGGTCTCCTTGGCCTTATATATATCAATGTTTCCACAATTAATTGCAGGACCAATAGTGCGATATGTAGATGTTTCCAAACAAATTGAGGCTGACAGAAAATTCGATATTCTACAATTTCAAAGAGGGGTTATAAGGTTTATCATTGGGTTATTCAAGAAGGTGATTATCGCAAATCAAATGGGCTTTATGGCCGATTTTGTATTTAATAATAGCGGAGAAGTAGGTTCTGTGTCCTTATGGATAGGGGTAGTTAGTTATGCATTCCAGATTTATTTTGATTTTTCCGGATATTCTGATATGGCCATAGGTTTGGGAAAAATGTTCGGTTTTGACTTTTTGGAGAATTTTGACCATCCCTATATTAGTAAATCCATTCAAGAGTTCTGGAGACGATGGCACATTTCGCTCTCAAGCTGGTTCAGAGATTATCTTTATATCCCTTTAGGAGGCAATAGAAAGGGTATTGGAAGAACTTATGCAAATTTGATAATTGTTTTTTTCATAACGGGGCTATGGCATGGCGCTAGCTGGAATTTTATTTTTTGGGGCCTGTTTCATGGGTCCTTTTTGATATGGGAAAGGATAGGATTAAGTAAATTTCTGAATAAGGCACCAAATTTTGTGGGATATATTTATATGGCTTTAGTTGTCCTAATAGGTTGGGTGTTTTTCAGGGCAGAAACCCTGAGCGATGCCTGGCAATATCTTAAAGGTATGTTTGCCTTTGGGAAAGAAGAGAACGAGATAGTATACCAGTATATCAGTAATTATTTTGTGTTTGTTTTTATTATGGCCGTTGTTTTTTCAACGAATATAAAAGCATATTTAAAAACCAAATGGGCTTTACTCAATAAAGCACAGGAATTCAAATATATACTTTATCCGATATATTTGTTGCTGTTTTTTTTAAGCCTTCTTGAATTGGCAGAAAGTAATTATAATCCATTTATCTATTTCAGATTTTAAATGAAAAATAGGATCTTACATACCGTGTTTTTTATAGTTCTTTTTACAATATTTTTCATATTAAATAGAAATTATATATTAAATAGCTATCAAGCTGAACCTCTCAGAGTGTCTTTTGAAATTGTAACGGCCGAAGAAGATGTTTTTCAGTTGTTTTACAGAGAGCCAACAGGAAAATTTAATGAAAGCTTATCAAAAAGAACCAAAGTGCTTGGTAGTCGTAAAGCTCAATGGTTGAATTATGATATTCCAGATACCCTAAATGTATCCCATTTTAGATTCGATTTTGGTAATAACAATCATACTTCGCCAGTACTCATAAATCAGGTCATACTGTCTTTCAATGGTAATAATAAAACAATTAATAGAGATAAATTAGAAGATTATTTTAAACCTAATAAATATGCAGAGGCAAGTAATTCCGGGTATATTAGAAAAGTTATCGGAATAAGGTCCGACCCTTTTTTTTACTCTGTGGACTTAGTTGATATAATCAAAGGTTTAAAGGCGAAACCCGATCATGGTCGTATCATTATAAATACAATACTCTCCTTCTTTTTAGCTTTAAGTTTTTCGTTTGCAATTCTTTTTAAAAACACCAAAAAAGAAATACAAACTTCATTTTATCGTGCATTCATCTTTTGTTTCTTTCTTCTCATGATTATACCACATTTAGATGAAATCTTTGATAAAGACAATACTATAATTACAGAAAAAAGAGAGTTAACTAAAAAACCAAAATTGGATATGCAAAATATTGAAGCCTATCCGAAAGAATTTGAGTCTTATTACAATGACAATTTTGGTTTTAGAAAAAAAATGATTTCATTAAGTTCTATTATTAAGGTTAAACTGCTTAAAACTTCTCCTAAATCGGACCGAGTTATTGTTGGTAAGGATAACTGGCTTTTTTACTGGGAGGAAGATATTCAGAATTCCTATCTAAATAAAAGGCCTTTTAAAGATTCAAATCTCGGAAATTTTGGAACTAAACTTAAAGAAATCAACGAATGGTCCTCGGACCGGGGTAAAACTTTTTTGGTTACGATATACCCTAACAAGCATACTATTTACGGGGATAAGGTGCCAAGAAGATTCAAATTGTTAAAAAAAGAAGGAAAAAGGCGAGTTGATCAGACCTACATCTTTTTGAAAAAGAATAATATCAACAATATTGAACAAGAAAAAGTCATATCAAAAAATAAAGGGAATCATCCACTTTATTTGAAAAATGATAGTCATTGGAATTCACTTGGGGCTTATTATGCGTATAAAAATATTATAGAAAAATTATCCCTCTCTAACAATAATATTTCGAAACCCTTAAAAATTGAAGATTTTGAACTTGAATTTAATAGGGATTACAGGAAGGGAGATTTGTTAAATTTACTGGGAGTGGATAATAGAAAAGGATATTTTAAGGACACCTACATTAAATTTAAACATTCAATAAAACGAAATTTAAGGCAAAGAGAAAATGTATATGGTAATCGGTCGGTTGTTATTGACAATCCCAATGCAATCAATAATAAAACGGCCATGTTCTTTGGAGATTCTTACTCGTATGAATTATTTCAATTTTTACCAATTCACTTTAATAAAACTATCTTTGTTAGAAGTATTAAATTGAATGATAAACTAATTGAAGAGATTAACCCTGATATAATTGTTTATGGAATTGTGGAACGAAACTTAGAAAATTTGTAGTATTGACTTCTTGATTCAATTTAAGCAGGTTTTGACAAACAAATGATGCATTTGAGCCAAACATCAATTTATGGTAAGAGATTCAAAAGGAAGTTTGTTTTAAATACTTAAACAGGTTGGAACGGATACAAATCTTATTTCTTCTTATTATGAATATCTGGCTCCCGCTATAAAACCTAAAAGAAGTCCGCTAAGGATTTAAAGAGTTAAAAGAAATATTGAATCTCCAATATACGAGTGGAGGACAGTAAAAAAAAGTTCAATAAACTTTAAAAGTACTTTAAATGGCCGTAGAAAGAATGAATAATTGTGTGAGAAATTATTTTATTTGAGAATAAAAATTTATGCAATTAAGACATGGATAAAACTAAAATACTAATTATTATTCCGGCCAGGGGCGGATCTAAAGGAATTCCAAGAAAAAACCTAAGAACACTTAACGGGAAACCCCTAATTTCTTACTCTATTTCAAATGCTTTAAAGATTAGTTCATGTGAAGTTGATTGTTACGTTTCTAGCAATGATAATGAAATACTGTTGATTGCTTCTAAATTCGGTGCTAAAACGATAACAAGGGATGAAAGTATATCAGGAGACACTACTACCTTGGACCCGGTCATTTATGATGCATATAAAAAAATCAAAAAGAAAGAAAATAAAGAGTATGATTTAGTGATTACGCTTCAACCTACCTCGCCATTATTGAGTAGAGAAACTATTGAAACAGCAATAGGTAGGCTCATTAAAAATAATTTGGATACAGTTATATCCGGGGTTTATGACAGTCATCTTACATGGATCAAATTGGGGAACGATTATATTCCAAATTATGAAAAAAGAGTTAACAGACAAGAATTACCCCAAATTTACAAGGAGACTGGTGGCTTTGTCATTACTAGAACCTCATTCATAACGAAAAACTCAAGATTTGGAAAGAGAATTGAGGTGTTTCCATTATCTAAGAAGGAAGCCATAGACATTGATGATTTTGATGATTGGAATTTATGTGAATATTATTTAAAAAGGAAAACTATTCTCTTTGTTGTTTCTGGAAATTCTAGGATAGGAATGGGACATGTTTATAACACCCTAAGTATTGCGAATGAAATATTAGATCATCGTATTGTCTTTTTAGTTGATAGTACAAGTAAATTGGCATATGATAAAATTACAGAATCCAATTATGAGGTTTATATTCAAGATCAGCCTTCAATAATACAGGGTATAGAGCTTATTAGGCCCAATGTTGTAATAAATGATATTTTAGATACAACTGAGGAATATATATTGGAGTTACGGCAAAGAGCATATCGAATTATTAATTTTGAAGATATTGGACAAGGATCTAAACACGCAGATTTGGTGATCAACGCCATGTACCCAGAACACAAACTAATTCTAAATCATTATTATGGACATGAATATTTTATTTTAAGAGATGAATTTTTATATACTCCTGAAAAAGTAATTAAAAAAGATGTAAAAAGTATATTAATCTCTTTTGGTGGAGTGGACCCCAATAACTTTACAAGAAGAATTTTAACACTTTTGGAGGGATTTTGCACTAAGCATTCTATAGCGATAAAAGTTATTACCGGTATGGGCTATAAATACTCGGAGGAATTAATGCGAGATTTTCCTAAGATCAAGGTGAAAAATAATATTTCGAATATCTCGGAGGAGATTTTAAATGCCGATATTGTATTTACCTCTGCAGGAAGAACTACTTTTGAAGTGGCATCAATAGGAGTGCCGTGTATAGTATTATGTCAAAACCTTAGGGAAACGACTCATTTTTTTGCATCTGAAAAAAACGGCTTCTATAACTTAGGGTTGGGGGAAGACGTTCTAGATGATTCAATATTAGAAGCTTTTAAGGAAACGTTAAATTTTAATTTGCGTAAGCTAATGAACAGTAGAATGCTAAGGAATGGATTAAAAAAAGGGAAATCGAATGTCCTTAAATTGATAAAAAAGACAATTTAATATAGCAAAATGAAACTTATAGATTTAATCAATACGTATAAAAACAATGAAAGAACCCTTCATAGGCCATATGTAATTGCTGAGGCAGGGGTGAATCATGAAGGATCTATGGATCTTGCCAAGAGACTTATTGAGGAAGCCAAACTAGGTGGAGCCCAATCAATTAAATTTCAAACCTACAAGGCCAATACCATAGCTTCAAAAAATAGCCCATCCTATTGGGATACTAACAAAGAAGCCACGAAAAGTCAGTTTGAATTGTTTAAAAAGTATGATAAATTCTGGAAATCCGAATATGAAAAATTAAAAATTCACTGCGATGATATAGGTATCGAGTTTATGTCAACGCCTTTTGATGTTGCTTCGGCCAAATTTTTAAATGATTTAATGGATGTTTTTAAAATCTCTTCTTCAGACATAACTAATTTACCTTTTATAGAGTACATGTGTTCTTTTGGAAAGCCTATTATTTTATCTACAGGGGCTTCTTATGTTTGGGAAATTCAACAAGCATTGGAAACTATCAACAAGTATAATGTGCCCGTATGCTTAATGCATTGTATTCTTAATTATCCAACCGAAGATAATAACGCTAACTTGGGAATGATTGTGGATCTAATGAACAAATTTCCTAATACAATTCCAGGATATTCAGACCATACTCTTCCAAAGGATATGGAAGCTTTAAAAATTGCTAATCTGCTTGGAGCAGTAGTGCTTGAAAAGCATTTTACACATGATAAGTCTTTACCAGGGAACGATCATTATCATGCCATGGATAAAGAGGATTTGAAGCTATTTTTTGATAAAATGGATGAAGTTTATGGTTTAATCGGCAGTCAACCTAAAGTACCATTAAAGACTGAAGAAATTTCTAGAAATAACGCAAGGCGCAGTTTGGTTACTGCAAAGGGTCTAAAAATGGATGAAGTTATTACTGCCAAACATCTAACTTGGAAGAGACCTGCTCACGGAATTTCACCTAAAGAAATTGAGCGTGTTATTGGAAGGAAAGCCCTAAGAGATATTGATGAAGATTCTATTTTACAATGGAACATGTTAGATTAACCAAACAAATTAAGGAATGATTGTATTATTATCTGGACAAATTAAAAATATTGGTGATTTTTTAATCACAGACAGAGCAAGAAGGCTATTCGAGGAGTTTGTTGATAAAGAGGTTGTTATTCTTGATAGAACCAAAAAACTTGACGAGCATCTGGATACTATAAATAAATCTAGGTTTGTAGTACTATGCGGCGGACCCGCGTATACTCCGGATATTTACAAAGGCATCTATCCTCTTGTTGACGATCTTTCAAAAATAAAGGTGCCTATTATCCCCTTTGGATTAGGTTGGTGCGGAAGACCTTCCGGAAACCCTGAAGCATTTAGATTTAATAAGGAATCTACTAAATTTCTGCAAGAAGTGCATACAGATATTGAAAACTCAAGTTGCAGATGCCTTATCACAAAAGGAGTATTGAACAACAATGGTTTTAATAATGTGATTATGACTGGTTGTCCGGTATGGTATGATTTACCATCTATGGGAAAGGATTTTAAAGACAAAAAGGATATAAAACATATTGTATTTACAACTGCCGCAGACCCTAAACTTATTGGACAAACCATAAAGTTAATAAAGGCGTTGACAAGACAATTTCCAGAAGCAAAAATAACCATGTCATATCATCGGGGAATATTACCGGATAAGCATACGACCTTTAGGGCTACTATAGGATATTTAGCAATGTATGTCGGTGCGAAACTAACAAACTCAAAGGTTCACATAAAAGATGTGTCCTATGATTTAAAAAAGCTGGATTTTTATGACAATTGTGATTTTCATATTGGTTATAGAGTACACGCCCACCTTTATTTTTTAAGTAAGCGACTTCCTTCAATTCTAATTAATGAGGATGGGCGAGGTAAAGGTATGGTTGAAACTATGAACCTGCCCGTGTTCAACGTGGAAGATCCTGATTTAATAGGTAAAATCGACGAAAAGTTAGCCTACTATAAAACCACGAATTTCTCTTCATTCAAGGACATAGGTCTTTATATTGATAATCAATTTGAAGTGATGAAAGGATTTTTAGAAGGGGTTACAAAATATGATTAAATCCTTATTACAATACTTTTATTATCTTTTAGGGGAAGGTGTCTCAAAAGGAATCATTTTCTTAACCTTTAGTGTATTTACCAACTATTTTTCCAAAGAGGATTTTGGACGACTTGCCCTGTTTTGGATTACCATTCCTTTTTTTTCGATATTTATTGACTTTGCTCAACGAAGTTATATAAAAAAGCGACTTCTACATAGTAAAAAAAGAGCCGTAGAATCTATTTTTAGAGCGGTCATTAGCTCAACCATTATCACTGTAATATTTTTGATTTTAAAAGCTCTGACTACTACTTTGCAGATTTATGTAGTTGATGAAACTTTTGATAAGTACATAATTTTTTGCGCATATTTTTATGCAATCATAGAGATTGTTTTATCTTACTTCCAAATTGGCGGGCTTATAAAACAATATAACATTTATTACGCTTTAAGAAATGCTGCGCCTTACCTTTTTACCATAACAGTAATTTTATTATTGAAACAAGAGCGTATTTTTGAGCCCGTTCTTTTTGCACAAATACAACTTATTGTATTTATTTTAATTGCTGTAATTGCACTTTACAAAGTTTCTAAAATCCATGCGGGAATAAAAATAAAGTCAATTACAAGCCAATTAAAAAAAAGAATTTGGATTTCACTAAAGTTCAGTCTACCCATAGTTCCAGGGATATTATCGGCCCTTTTTTTAAGTTTTGCCGATAGATTTATTATCAATTATTATTATTCGGAGATTGAAGTAGCAGATTATACGGTAGCGTATACTATAAGCTCAATTTTTATGGCATTTTTTTTAGCAACCAACAAAATGTGGCAAAAATTTATTTTGGAAAATCTTAAAGCCAATAATTTAATTAAATTATCCAGAGCCGCTAGGAACTATATTGGAATTGTGATATCTGTAGGAGCCATAATTATAATTCTAAAGAGCTATTTGGTCTTAATTATGGCGAATAAGTCCTATTTTGTAATCTTAGACATTATTCCCACTATTATTTTGGGAATGTTTTTTTACTTTTTGTACACAGTATTATCAAATATTCCCTTTTACCATAGAAATACTTTTTTAATGGCTTTACCTGCAATTATTGCCGCAATATTGAACTTAATACTAAATTTTATTCTCATCCCCAAGTTTGGCTATAAAGTAGCCGCAATAACAACCACGATAAGTTATTTTATAGAATTTGTAGTAATTTATATATTATGTTTAAAAAAATACAAAACAGATATTCTTTTTAATGGCCTTACCAAAAGATTCTTACGCACAAGTTAAAAGATATAATAGTTACAACATTGAATTTAATGATGTTAATCTCTTGGCCTTATCTCAAATATTTGTTTTTGAGTTATCGTTAAATCGGTTAGAGGGCAATGGATTTTTAAATAGACTAAAAAAATATAGCTTAGATAATTATGTGAAGGCCATTATTTCCCTATTTTATAACAACGGTAATAAATCCGCAAATTCAAGATATCTCTTTGTTAACGATGTTTTTAATAATAGTATGGTCGAAAACATGAGAACTGTACAAAAAGAATTTGATGAAGAATTTATTGAGTTAATCAGTGATAAAAGGTTAATGAAAGAAAAAAGTGAATTTATATTCAGGTACTTTAACCCTATTAGCTTTATTCGCCAAATCTTCAAGACCAATAGACTTTTAAAACAAAGTTCACTTACAATAAGAGATCTTTGCAACATATTTGATATAAAAAAACGCTTATTAATACTCAATATATTTGATTCTATATTTGTGTTAAACTGTGCCGAATGCTATTTAAATACCCATAGAGATATTACCCGTATTATATTGAATACAGATGTTCATAAGGTTTCAAAAGCCATTGTTTTATTGGCGGCAAAAAGAAAGATTAAAACGTATGTTATCCAGCACGGTTCAACTGTATTGGAGTATGGTTATTTACCTGTGATATCCGATTATATGTTTACCTGGGGGAAACTATCAAATGATTGGTTTTTAAGTAGGGGGACAGATGAAAAAAAACTTATTTCTACAGGGACTCCAAAAATGGATTACATAACGAATTTTGAAATACGGGACGGTAGTTTAAAAAAGGCGGATAACATTTTATTGATCTTAAACCCTATTGGAGAAAAGAATATAAGAGAATTTTTAGGAATAGTTAAGGAAGCTAAATTGGATTTCAACTATAATCTAGTAATAAAGCTTCATCCAGGGTCTATAGACAATAGAAATATTGTTGAAGAGTATTTTGATAAATCCAAAACTAAAATTTATAAAAATGAGAATACACATCAGCTAATTTACGATAGTGATGTGGTTGTTACAACCACATCAACCGTTGGTAATGAAGCCATTGCATTTAATAAGCCACTTCTTCAAATAAAAACCTCAAATATTAAATCCTCAATGGATTATGAAAAATATGATTGTAGTCATACAATTCAAAACGCAAAGGAATTGGAGAGTCTAATTGGAAACATCGATAAGTTAGAATCTAAAAAAGTAAACTATCAACAATTCATTCCCGACTATTTTTATAGTCTTGATGGCAAATCTGCATACCGCATAAAAAAATTCATTGCCTGAAAGATTTATTTATCCATGGCTAAACAAGTATAATTAAAGCAATATAATGTTAATTATAGGAAGAGTAATTATTTCTATGACGGTTGAATTATTGTCCATTATTTTATTTAGCACTTATCAATACGATAAAAAAATCGACATACCAGCTAAATGATCTGGAAAATCATTAAATAATCGAACTTTTTTTTAAAAGTTCCTGAAGGACGATTCCTTCGAAGTTTATTATAGGAACGCTAATGAAAATTACATCTCAAGCAATCGTTCAGAGACTATAGTAAAAGGCCCGACAGAATTTCAGAAGGTAATATTTCTCTTAGATCAATTTGTTCATCCCACCCTTATCGGATCGGTTTTGGAAAAGAATCAAAAAGGTTTTCCTTTAACGGGGAGGGGGAGGAGATATCTACGACCCTCTCCCTATTTTGATGATGGGAGGAAAACCGTCTGTATTGGAAAATGGTGAAGTAGTGGCCATTTACAGGGAAATGATAGCGGAAATAAAAACATACAATAACGATTTAAAGATATATTTTAAGGGGCATCACGCGGATAAAACGAATAATTTTTACATTGCGAACAACAACCAAAATAAGATTAGAGGATATTACTCAAAATAGCCCTGTGGAAGAAGCCATTGAAATATACAAGCCTTTCTTGTTTTATCCTACCCCTCTTTTGAACTGATAAGTTTAAAGCCGATGTATGGCTATATAATATCGAGATTTTCTCCTACTATAAGGACAAAAAAAACATTATTTGGACAAAATATGGCCTATATTTGAAAAACTTAAGATTCATATTAATCTTTCGTAGGATGTTCCCAAAATATTAAAGAAAATAATATGAAAAATGTACGATCAGGATTTTTAATGAAGACATTTTTATTTGGAATAATGCTGCTTTTTGGGGCTTGCAAACAAGGCGGGAAATATCAAGAAAATAAACACGAAGATCAGCTCATCGTGGAACTCAAAATCAAGATTCCCAAGGATGATCAATTTGAACTTTTTTATAGAGATAAAGATGAGGATTATAATGCAGAAAGGAGTGTTAGAGTTGATGTGAAGGGCGCGGAAGAATTTCAAATAGTAGAGTATGTGATTGATCTTTTGGAGTTTCCAACGCACATTAGAATAGATTTTGGCAAAAACAGGGAACAAGGCGAAATGACTTTTGGTCATTTGGCATTTCGGTACAATGAGGCCTCTCATACCTTTACCAAGGAAGAAATCAAGAAATATTTTAGATCAAATCCCGGATTGGATTTCAATTTTCAAGACTTTACAGTGCGAACTGTAGATGTTAATGGCAAATATGTTCCGTATCTGCACTCTTTTAACATTGCCTATTTTGTTAACAAAGTAATTTTATTCTAATATCAGGAGCCAACATTCTTCACTATGAAATACTTACGGGTTAGTGAGAATAAAATTTTCACCATTTACATTGTAACATTTTTGTTGGTAATTTATGGGGGGATGCTTATTACTTTACCGTTCGCCCACTTAGGGAATATTATTTTTTTTAACCTTGGGGTACTAACGCTTCCTTCCCTTGTTCTATTTCTGGGCATATGTGTGCTCGCCGTGTGGAAACGGAATTTTTATTTTTTATTTCTCATCTTTGTGATTCTTGCGTTCCCCGCTCCAATTGATGATCTTTTTCCTAGTGTTCGCGTAACGAATATTGACGATCAAGATCAGGTTTTTTTTCCACTTATTACAAGAATAGACTTGTATCTTATTTTGGGAATTCTTCTCAAACTAACAGGAAGCTCATCAAGATTAAGGGTTGTTAAATTTACCTTGCCATTAAAGATCCTTTTGATTTTTCTTCTTTTTACATTTGTGGCACATATTTTTAATGCGCTGGATCTCTGGGACGTTAATATACTTCTTGCATATACGTTTCATGTAAGATATCTTATATTATTTCTCATTTTAGTGCAGCAGTACAACCTAAAAAAATACCAAAAACAAATTGTTTTTAGTTTTGTGATCAGCCTCTTATTTCTATTGATTGAAGCGTATATCAATTCCAGCATGCGCGGCGCAAGTAGACTAATAAGCGGAAGTCTTTCACTTAATACTTTTGCCAATATAGCTGCCGCAATCGCTCTCTATATGATTGTTTTAATGAGGTACCATAAAGTACCGCGTATGACCGGACTTTTTGCTATTGGTGTAGCGCTTGTCATAATAATTGCATCCGAGACAAGAGGAGCAATACTTACTCTAATTTTGGCTTATTTCTCCGTATATTTATTGAGTAACCATAAAAAGATTGTTGTCAATTCGTTGAAAGTAGTCTCGGGTGTTTTTTTGCTAGGGATTGTTTATATTATAGCTTCAAACAATAATTATATTCCTGAACGTTATTCCTATCGGGAAATTTCGGATAAAATCGAAATAAATTTTTCTGAAAATAGTTTAAACAAAATCATCAAAGTCAAATGGACGGAACAGACCTCTTCTATAAGATCGCGAATTGACTTTTTTGATGCATCCCTGAATATGATTGTTGAAAACCCTTCTGTCGGGATTGGAGCCGGTAGGTGGAATAGACATAAGAATTTATATAGCGAAGACAACAAAATTCCCAAAGTACTTTTAGATACTCATAATGATTATTTGGCTCTTATGTCCCAATATGGAATTGTACTAGGGCTGCTATTTGCCTGGACGGTTTTCTTCTATCCGTTTCAACCTTTTGCCAAAATAAAGAAGAAAACCGATAGCCCGTTGTCTCATCTGTACGTAATTAATTTTGCCATGAGCATAGCTGCCCTATCCAATGCAGGGTTCTTTAAACACCAGGTATCGGCACTACTTCTCTTTTGTCTGTGTATAACCATTAAATTACGCTATGAACCCAACAACCCTTGAGAAAATAATAGTAAAAGCGGACCTTCTTAAATGGAGCGCGGCTTTATTTGCACTGTCTTTTACGCTAGGTATTGCGATAAACTCAATTGCCTTTTTCCTGTTTCTTTTCATTGGAATAACGATTACCTTAAATGATGCATTTAAGGGAAACATAAAAGTCGATTTTAAGCAATTTAATCTGACCCTAGTCGCATTATTCCTGATTATTGCAATCAGGGAGACTGTAGAGCACACGTCTAACATTCTTGATGTTGTTTATTACTATTTGTCATTTTTGCTACTTCCATTGGTAATAAGTTTTCAGGCAAATAAAATGAAGGGGTATTTGCCAGTTATTTTGAAATGGTTTTTAATTGGGTGTTTGATCAATGCTACCGTGAACTTGGGGTTTGCAATTTACAGAGGTATATTGATAAGGGATGAAGGGATAAATTTTTGGTATTTTACGTATCAATTTCTTGTTGAACCCTTTGGCATTCAGCCCATATATCTCGGGTTTTTTTATGTGTTCGCCCTTTTGATTCTAGTAAAGTTTAAGCATTTTGGAAACCATAAGTTTTTCTACTATTTTGCATTTAGCCTGCTCACTTTGAGCATTGTTTTGCTTGCTGCTAGAAATGCCATTTTATGTATGTTAATACTTGTTCCTGCCTATCTTATAGTGGTTGAAAAAGGAGTATTAAAAAAAATGCTGATAGCCTCGGGAATAATAGGCATTTGTTTTGTTGCGGCACTTCAAAACCCGGTGATTAAGAACAGGGTTTTGAAGTTTAATAAAAAAGGTAATTTTTATTCAGGCACCTCGCTGCGCTACGATATATGGGAAAGTGCCTACATGGTTTCCAAAGAAAATTTCTTTTGGGGATTAGGGGAAAAAAAGGCCGACACTTTGCTGCTAAAAGAGTTTGAGACTAGAGATTTAAAAATTCCATTAGAACATAAGTACCACGCTCATAGTCAGTATTTACAGACACTTTTGCACTACGGAGTAATAGGGTTGTTGGTATTGATCGGTGCTTTTCTCTGGCCATTAAAACAAGCCTTGGCCCATAAAAACTTTTTGGCTATTTTTTGGCTATTTTTGGTAGTATTAACTGCAATAACAGAGTCTATATTCACTAGGCAATGGGCGATATTCAATTTTGCTTTTTTCAGCTGTTTGTTTTTGTTAAAACCAACAGATCTGGACGTTCCTAAATAGTTTCTATTTAACTGGCAGAAACGTAATCGGCGGCAAATTTGTTATAAAGAAAGAAAGTTTTCTGCGATCTTAAAGCTGTAGTGACCAATGGCCTGACAGGATGCTATGAAGTAAAACAAAATGGCTATAATCCAACTATAGGTGATATCCATAATGGCGATTGTCCCCAGTAAGTCCATTCAATAGCTTATTCAATTTTTCTTTTCCAAAGGCGATTTCTCAAAGGTACATTCCCGAGCGGAATAAAAGCGATATTTATCTTATAATTGCCTATAGTATACGTTCAAAATATCATGCCATGGCTAGGTGGTGCTTGCTTTGAATAATATAGTTTAGTTGCGTTATGTATAATTCAGGTTTTATTGTGATGAAGCTTCTTGGGTGTCCCCTCTAGAGAGATTATTATACTATATTTGCAGAATTATGAAGCGATATAGTTTATGAAAATTGCAATTATTGGCACGCGAGGTATTCCCAACAATTATAGTGGATTTGAGCAGTTTGCAGAATACCTGTCTCAACACCTTGTTAAATGTGGCCATGAAACCTATGTTTATAATTCTCATAATCATATTTATCAGGAGAAAGAATGGAAGGGTGTGAAAATTATCCATAAAATGGATCCTGAATATATCTTTGGCACCTTTGGTCAGTTCATTTATGACTTTAATTGTATTCGAGATAGTAGAAAAAGGGGATATGAGGTAATTCTTCAACTAGGTTATACTAGTAGTTCGGTATGGGGGTGGTTATTGCCAAAAAAGCCGGTCATATTTTCTAATATGGATGGGCTAGAATGGAAACGAAGCAAATATTCAAAGCCTGTTCGTTATTTTCTTAAATATGCTGAAAAACTGGCGATCAAAACAAGTGATTTTTTGATTGCAGATTCGCTCGGAATACAAGAATATCTTCAAACCAAATACGGGCAAAAATCAGAGTACATTGCTTATGGGGCAGAATTATTTAATAAACCATCAGAACAGATAATTAAGGAATATGCCGTAGAAAAGTACCAATACAATATGTTGATCGCCAGATTTGAGCCCGAGAACAATTTAGAGATGATCCTAGACGGAGTTGTTGCCAGTAAAAGTAATCAGATTTTTCTAGTTGTTGGAAAACATCAAACTAAATTCGGGGGTTATTTGAAAAACAAATTCAAAGACTATCAAAATATCCGTTTTCTTGGCGGTATCTTCAATATTCAACATCTTAATAACTTAAGATATTGGTCCAACCTATATTTTCATGGTCACTCCGTAGGAGGTACAAATCCATCTTTATTAGAGGCTATGGCGTCCAATGGTTTTATTATAGCCCATGACAACGCTTTCAATAAAGGTATTCTTGGAGAAGATGCCATATACTTCAGCAGCGCTGAGGATGTGGCACAAGCAATGAATTTACAAAAAAGGGATTATTTGATTTTTTTGGAGAATAATAGGAGTAAAATTGACACAAATTTTAGATGGGATATTATCAATAAAAAATATGAAGATTTTATGTGCAGTAAAATCTAGTCGCTAGACCATAGATTAGATTTTATATGTGCCAATCTCGAAATAAGAAGAGGCGATTAACAGGATACTTATACTTAATTATCTAATAAATGTTGTTCAAAAAAGAAAAATATTCAGGATTTATATATCCAATTTCATTTTTGTTGGATTTGTTGGTTATAAATTTATTCGCGTATGTGCTGCCAATACTTTTTCAGTTTCCGGTACTATTTCACAGTTATATTTCCCTAGCATGGATTATCATTTCCTTTAAAAACGAATTTTACGAGATATATCGATTTACCAAGGTAACCTATATTTTAAAACTACTTTTTAGACAATTCGTCTTTTTCTTTTTGACATTGTATGCCTTCATTGGATTTTTTAAACAACCCAATATAAGCCGATTGAATTTGGGGATTTTCTTTTTATCCGTTTTTGTTTCGGTTTTTTTCCTAAAATTCCTGAACTATTACCTTTTAATGCAATATAGAAGAAAGGTAAAGGGCATCCTGAGACATGTAGTATTTGTTGGCAAGAATAAAAAGACCGACCAACTCATAAATATGTTCAAGAAGCATGGTGAATATGGGTATCATGTCATAAGACAGTTCTCCCCTAAAAAATCGAGCTTTGACCTTAAGGAATGTCTTGCTTTTATAAGGGATAACAACATTGATGAAATTTATTGTTCGGTAAACGAACTGAATAATGATGAAATAGCCGAGTTTGTCAACTATGCAGATAATAACTTAATACAATTAAAATTTATTCCGGACAACAAGGAAATTTTTACAAAGTATTTAAAATTGGACTATTATGAATATTTCCCGGTCCTTTCACTAAGGGAATTCCCGTTGGAAGATCCCTTTAACAGATTTTATAAAAGATTGTTCGATATAGTTTTCTCGTTATTTGTTTTTGTATTCTTATTGTCCTGGTTAATGCCGATAATTGGAATATTAATCAAATTGGATTCAAAAGGCCCCATTTATTTTAGACAGAACAGACCGGGCTTTAAGGAAGAGGGATTCGGATGTTATAAGTTCAGAACTATGATGAACAATGAAACAACAGAAAAATCCGCGACAAGAAATGACCCGCGAATAACGAAATTAGGTGCTTTTCTAAGGAAAACTAGTCTTGATGAATTGCCTCAATTTGTTAATGTTTTGATGGGACAAATGTCGGTCGTTGGACCAAGACCACACCTATGGAGACAAAACCATGAGTACGGAACAACAGTTAGAAAATATATGTTGCGTCATTTTGTAAACCCTGGGATAACGGGCCTAGCCCAAGCCAAAGGTCTTAGAGGTGAAATAGAGAGCGATGAAGAAATTATTAATAGAATAAGATATGATGTTTTCTATATAGAGAACTGGTCTATTCTATTGGATGTTAAAATAATTACTCAAACTGTATTGAACGTAATTTCAGGGGAAGAAAAAGCCTATTGATCCGCGATTTTATTTTTGCCCTAAAAAAAAGGTTTTAAACAGAAATAATTGGTCGGTCTTGATGATCCAATTATTTTTACCGTGTAATGGTCGATCAGGGTCGACAAAAGAGGTGTTCTACGTACTAGCAATAAACAAATAGATGAAAAAAGTTTTGATTACCGGCGCGGCCGGATTTTTGGGATCGCATTTGTGCGACCGTTTTATCAAGGAAGGGTTTCACGTCATTGCGATGGACAACCTAATTACCGGAGATCTAAGGAACATAGAGCACTTGTTTAAACTGGAACAGTTCGAATTCTCCCACCACGACGTTACCAAATTTGTCCATGTGCCGGGAAAACTGGATTATATCCTGCATTTTGCTTCTCCCGCCAGTCCTATAGATTATTTAAAGATTCCCATCCAGACCCTAAAGGTGGGTGCTTTGGGTACCCATAATCTTTTAGGGCTTGCCAAGGAAAAAGACGCCCGTTTTATGATTGCTTCTACTTCCGAAATTTATGGCGATCCCCTGGTACACCCGCAGACCGAGGAATATTATGGGAACGTAAATACCATTGGGCCTAGGGGTGTCTATGACGAGGCCAAACGCTTCCAGGAATCCATTACCATGGCCTATAACCGTTTCCATGGGCTGGATACACGCATTGTACGTATTTTTAATACCTATGGCCCAAGAATGCGTTTAAATGACGGTAGGGTGATCCCTGCCTTTATGGGGCAGGCATTACGAGGAGAAGATCTTACCGTATTTGGTGATGGCTCACAGACCCGTTCGTTCTGCTATGTGGACGATGAGATAGAAGGCATCTATAGATTGTTGATGAGCGATTATAGCCTTCCGGTGAATATTGGGAACCCCCATGAAATTACCATCAAGGATTTTGCCGAGGAAATCATCAAATTGACGGGAACCGACCAAAAAATCATCTACAAACCGTTGCCCAAGGACGATCCCATGCAACGCCAACCGGATATTTCCAAGGCCAAGGAAATTTTGGGGTGGGAACCTAAAGTAGGCCGCGCCGAAGGCATGAAAAAGACGTTTGATTATTTTAAGACCTTATCTAAAGAGGATTTAGAAAAAACGGAACACCGGGATTTTACGGGTAGGAATAAAAAGTAATTAGGAATTCAGAATTGTTCTATTTTTACCAAAAATAGAATAAATGAACATCCTTATCCTTGGCGCCGGTGGACGGGAACATACCCTGGCTTGGAAATTGGCACAAAGCCCTAAACTTCAAAAACTATACGTCGCCCCTGGAAATGCAGGCACGGCTAACATTGCGGAAAACGTATCGATTGGTGTAAACGATTTTGAACGTATCAAAAAAACGGTACTTTCCAAACAGATCACTATGGTCATCGTAGGTCCGGAAGATCCTTTGGTCAATGGCGTACACGATTTTTTCCTGAACGACGAGGATATCCATCATATTCCTGTAATAGGCCCCCAAAAGGCAGCAGCTACCTTGGAGGGCAGTAAGGAATTTGCCAAGGAGTTTATGATGCGGCATCAGATTCCTACGGCCGCCTATGAAAGTTTTACGACAGATAATCTAGAGGAAGGGTTTGCCTTTTTGGAAACCTTGGCCCCGCCTTATGTTTTAAAGGCGGATGGTCTAGCGGCAGGAAAAGGCGTTTTGATCCTAAACGACCTTGATGAAGCAAAAAACGAGTTACGATCTATGTTGGTCGATTCCAAATTCGGGAATGCCAGTACTACCGTGGTCATAGAGGAATTCTTGTCGGGTTTGGAACTGAGCTGTTTTGTGTTGACGGACGGGGAACACTACAAAGTGTTGCCTACAGCTAAAGACTACAAACGTATAGGAGAAGGGGATACCGGACTGAATACCGGTGGCATGGGGGCCATTTCCCCCGTTCCTTTTATTGATGATGTGTTTATGGACAAAATCCACGAGCGGATAGTTAAACCCACGGTAGAAGGGCTTAAAATAGATCAACTACCCTATAAGGGCTTCATTTTTATTGGACTAATCAAAGTGGGTAATGATCCCTTTGTTATTGAATATAATGTCCGTTTGGGGGATCCCGAGACCGAAGTGGTCATTCCCAGAATACAGAACGATTTGCTAGACGTGTTTCGGGCCGTTGCCGACCAAACCCTGGATGCCATCGATCTAAAAATTGATGACAGGGCCGCCACTACCGTAATGACCGTCTCCGGAGGGTATCCGGAAGCCTATGAAAAGGGAAAGGAGATTACAGGTTACGGGAATATCACGGATTCTCTGGTTTTTCATGCCGGCACCCAATTAAAAGAGGATAAGGTAGTAACCAATGGTGGACGGGTTATGGCAATAACGTCCTTTGGAAACGATTATAGGGAAGCATTAAAAAAATCCTATCGAAGTATAGAAAAACTACACTTTGATAGGATGTATTATCGAAAGGATATCGGTTTTGATCTATAACCCAAAAACGATACTTCCTACTTGTCTTTGGCGTAAAAGCGAATCTCATTGGTAAGCACAAAAAAGGGTTCCCGAGCGTACCTGTCTGCCAACAGGCAGGGCAGAAGGAAATCTATAGGTAGGTATGGGCGGTAATACTCTTATCTTCTTCGCCCTTATCGTCATATTTCTTTAGCTCTATCATCCAATAGACCATCGCCACAAAACCGATTACCGCTAAAATCCAGTTGACCGTATTGGAAGCCCACCAATTTTCCATAAATCGGAAAAAATCAAAAGGCCAAAAAAGTCCGTTTACAAATAAATCCTCTATGCCATAAAAAAATGCCTTCATCTTATCTTATATTTACCTTGCAAAAATATAAAAACCCTAGATGATTTCAAGCATTTTTGGAAAAACAAAACCAATAAACTACATTATCCTCCTAGGTTTCTTATTTGTATTCTATTGGCTCGTTCATTTCTTGCTGTTGGAAAAAAGCTATAATCCGGAACAACTGCTGCTACAGATGTTTATTTTGGTCGTATTACTCTTCAGCATCTTTTGGGTAAACTTTATTATAAAACGCAATAAGATAACCGGAACAAATTCCTTTGCAATTTTATTTTATACGCTATTGATAGTCGTTTTTCCGGAGGTACTGACGGACAATAACGGTATCCTATGTAGTTTCTTCCTTTTGCTGTCCACAAGAAGGCTGCTAAGTATTAAATCGTTGAAAAATATAAAGTACAAGATTTTTGATGCCACACTTTGGGTAGCTTTAGCCAGCTTTTTTTATGATTGGGCCCTGCTATATCTTTTTCTGATTTTTGTGGCGATTTACTTTTATGAGCCTAAAAATATTAGAAATTGGCTGGTACCCTTTGCCGGAATATTTACGGTTTTTATGATGGTTACCAGTATCCTAATCCTGTCCGATAACCTCAATTTCTTACAACAGCACTATATTTTTTCCCTGGAATACGGTGCCGATTATTTTACCGATCTAGGGAATAGCGCTAAACTTATTACGTATATATTATTGGTATGTATTGTAGGCATCATAGGATTTTTAAGATTGGGGAAAGCCGGTTTGGGAAGAATTATTACGATGCGTTTGATTGCGATATCATACTTTATCGGACTTGTGTTAACGGGTTTAAAGTCGGCAACGGATATTTTTCCAGTAATTGTAACCTTTTTCCCCGCAGTAATATTCATTACCAATTATGTGGAGGCCATAAAGAGACCCAATATCAAGGAGATTACACTTATAGCTTCCATTTTACTTCCATTTATAGTGTTCCTCTCCGGGTTGATCATAAAATAAATAAAGGCTATATCTTTGCCCTAAATTTTTCTACCCATGTTCAGCAAGCTCGCATACCAAATTTTTGAGGAAAGCATTCAAGACTATCACATTAAGGACGATGTTTATCAATCCTTTATCAACCCATATCCAAAAGACGGCATTGAGCATTTGTTATATCGAAAAAATTGGATCGATACCGTTCAATGGCACTATGAGGATATCATTCGCGATCCGGATATTCAACCGGTGGCCGCTTTGGACCTCAAACGAAAAATAGATGCTAGCAATCAGGATAGAACGGATTTAGTGGAATACATAGATAGCTATTTCCTTGAGAAATACCGAACGGTAAAAATAGGGGACAATGCCACTCTAAACACCGAGAGTCCGGCATGGGCCATAGACCGACTCTCCATTTTGGCCCTTAAGATCTATCATATGCAGGAGGAGGTGGATCGAACCGATGCGGCTGCGGAACATAGGAACAAGTGCCAGGAAAAACTAGGAGTTTTAATGGAACAACGAAAGGACCTTTCAACGGCTATAGACCAATTATTGGCCGATATTGAAGCTGGGAATAAGTATATGAAGGTCTATAAACAGATGAAAATGTACAATGATGAGGAATTAAACCCGATTCTCCGTGGGCAAAAAAAGTAGGACCTCATCGGGAGAAAAAAGCACGTCCCATATGCTGGTCATACGTTTATCGGCCATGGGCGATGTGGCTATGACAGTTCCTGTAATAAGTGCTTTGACAAACCAGTATCCACAACTGAAAATTACGGTGCTTACGCGCGAATTTTTTAGGCCGATGTTTTCTCAGATCCCTGAAATAAATGTGTATGCGGCCGATGTAAAAGGCAAGCACAAGGGCGTAGCCGGACTTTGGAAACTATACAAAGAACTCAAAGCATTACATATGGATGCAGTTGCCGATCTACACCATGTGCTGCGAAGTAATATATTGAAGAAATTCTTCTTACTGGATGCTGTGCCGTTTGTTCAAATTAACAAAGGAAGAGCGGAAAAAAAATCATTGACGGCTTTAAAAAATAAAATTTTCAAACCTTTAAAGACCACGCATGAACGATATGCCGATGTTTTTTCTCGATTGGGATTTCCATTGGATATAGGCCATACGGTCGTATTGCCTAAACAAGCCTTATCGGACAAGGCCCTAGGAATTGTTGGTAGTGATGCTAAAAGGTGGATCGGAATCGCCCCTTTTGCCGCTTTTGAGGGAAAGACGTACCCTACGGATTTAATGGAAAGAGTAATACGGGCATTGAATAATACCGAAAAGTATAAAATATTGTTTTTCGGTGGTACAAATGAAAAGGCAATGTTGGATTACTGGGAAAAGCAGTTTGGCCATTGCGTGAATATTGCAGGAAAGCTTTCTTTTCAAGAGGAGTTGGCTTTGATTTCCAATTTAGATCTTATGTTGTGCATGGATAGTGGAAATGCGCATTTATCCGCAATGTATGGTGTTCCCACTATAACCCTTTGGGGAGTGACACATCCCTATGCCGGATTTTACCCCTTTAAACAGGATGCCGATAACGCCCTGTTATCCGATCGGGAAACATATCCGTTGATTCCAACATCCGTATATGGCAATAGGATGCCCAAAGGTTACGAGAAGGTAATGGAAACCATTTCCCCGCATGAGGTGTTCTTGAAAATTAATAAAATACTGAATGAAAAGTAAAGTTGCTCCTATACAGTGACGGGTTTAGCTTCAATAGATTTAAAATATTGTCTTATTTGGGACATAAAACGATATTTTCTTGCGCTTGGTGCGGTTTCTACCATTAACGTACGTATTCCGATATAGGCACTCATTAGATACAAGGCCACCCCTTCGCCGTCTACATGACGGTCTATATATCCGTTGTATTTTCCACGTTGTATCGCAGAAACCAAATTGACTTCCCAAATTTTTAGGATGTCGTTTAAATACTTCATTATTTTAGGATTCCTTCCGTTAAATTCATTGATGAAATTGCTGAGCACAAAGCCAAAGTCCAATTCGTTATGTACGGCAGTTTCCAAGGCGTTTTCAAAACAATTGGTGATAAGATTGAGTGTATCTTCATGGCCTTCCAAGGGTTCAATAAGCACGGCGTACATTTTATGTGCCACCAAATTTTCAATGATTTGAATAAAGAAATCCTCCTTGGAATCAAAGTGATAATAGAAGGCTCCTTTGGACAGCGCAAGCTCTTTTAGGATATCATCGATACTAGTAGCGTAGTATCCCTTTTTGTAGAACAATTCCAGACCGGTAATCTGCATTCGTTGCATGGTGGCCATGCGTTTTAGATTTTTTTGCATAAGATCAGGGTTTAAGATTTAATAGACCGTTAAGTCTGTAACAAAGAACCCCCGGATCTATGTTCCCATAAATATTTAAAGACGTAACCCCAGCAAAAATCGTTTAAATGATAAAAAATCGTTGAACGACATGATTTGCCAAAAGACAAACCGACCATGTGGTCGGTTTAAATGTTCAATTATCAAGTTTAAGGGATAAACTTTTAGCTCTCCAACGACTGGATCCGAGTAACACTGCCCGAGAAATTAGGCAACGGTTCCCTGGCAGCTGCTACCGGCCCCTGCTGTACAGCCATAACAATGTTGTGAAATAATAATATTCCTATCGTTTAAAATATCCTCGTTATAGTCCTTTATATGTTTTATTTTGCTCGCCACTTTTAAATCCAACATCTGGTTAAAATCGCAATCATAGAGCCATCCGTCCCAACTTATGGAAATGGTATTGGTACACATTACGTTGGCTACGGCGGCTGGATTATAGGCCTCTACCAAGGCATACATATAGTCTTCATAGTTCTCGGAGGCGATCAAATAATCCAAAAAACGGGAAATAGGGAGGTTGGTTATGGCAAAAAGGTTATGAAAGTCAATATCAAAATCTTCTTTGAGCGCTTTTTTAAAGTCGCTTTCCAGAGCCATCTGGTCACCGGGCAAATAGGCGCCGGAGGGATTATAGACCAGATCTAGGCGTAAATCACTGTTCGGCATACCGTAACCTACGGCATTTAGCTCCTGTAAGGCTTTAATGGATTTATCAAAAACGCCGTCCCCACGTTGCTTGTCGGTCTTTCCCCGGGTATAGTGGGGCATGGACGAAATAACATGAACATTATGTTTTTTAAAGAATTCCGGCAAATCATAATACTTTTTGTTGGCGCGGATAATGGTGAGGTTGGAACGCACGATAAAATCCTTGATTCCCGCCTTGGCCGCTTCTTCTACGAACCAACGGAAATCCGGATTCATTTCCGGGGCACCACCTGTTAAGTCCAACGTATGCGCCTTGGTATTTCTAATGACGTCCAGGCACTGCTGCATAGTTTCCCGAGTCATAATCTCCTTTCGATCGGGTCCGGCATCCACATGGCAGTGCTCACAAACCTGATTGCACATGTAGCCTACATTGATCTGAAGGATTTCCAACTTTCTAGGACGTAAGGGAAAATGCCCTATATCCGCAATTTTGTCCTTAAAGTAAGGGAGCTCCCCATCCTCAAAAATACCACCGTTCAAGATTTCCAATTGCTTATTTGTTTCGGCAAGCTCCTCTTGCCTTGCCTTTAGCGATTTTGTAGCCATTTTTTTAGTATTAAGTATGTAGTGTTAAGTACGCAATACGGCACAAAAAGAAGCTGCCAACTGCCACTGTTTACTGATACATACTACATTGATAATTTATTGTATTTGTTCATCATTTGTACGCCATGTACCAAAGTAGCCCCACTTTCAATGGCTGCGCCTACATGCACGGCCTCCATCATTTCTTCTTTGGTAATCCCCTTTTGCAATCCGTCCTTGGTATAGGAATCAATGCAATAAGGACACTTCACTACATGGGAAACGGCCAATGCGATGAGGGATTTTTCACGAGCGGATAGTGCTCCTTCCTCAAATACTTTTCCGTAGTAATCAAAGAATTTGGTTCCCAATTCCTCACTCCATTCCGTAATTTTTCCAAACTTTCGTAAATCCGCCGGATCGTAATATGAATTTGCCATTTTTTAGCCTTTTATGTGATTAATAGTTATATGTTCCTTTTTATCCTCAAAATTATAAGGAATGCCCTGTAGCCGCTTTTCTGTTTCAGGTAATATTTCCATATTGTCCCATATACCGGAGAGCAGGGTATCCGCGTATGCGCTTGGTAACCGCCTATCCAACATCAATTGGTGTGCGGTATGATGATCGTATTCCAAATACCGATGGGTATATACTATTTTTCCATCAATTTCTTCCAAAATCATATACCATGTTCGCGCAGTTCCATCATTGGCGGGCATTCCGATAACCCCCGGGTTTAACCATAACCTTTCCCCAATTTTCTGATGGAATGGAAGCCCGGAATGTCCTGCTACGATGATATCGCTTTGCGTCGTCTCAAAATTCTTCCGCTTTAGGGATTCCGGGGTCGATTTAAATATAAACTCGGATGTATGATGATAGGAACCATGGACTACTGTTATGCGTTTACCCGCAAAACCAAAACTGATATGGTGGGGCAATTGCCGCATCCAGCCCAAGGAATCCAAGGACAGTTGTTCCTTTGCAAAGGGATACCATAATTTGGAGAATCCATCACAGCGACTACCTTGGGTAAAATCGCATCCGCAATCTTCCGCATCCTTGCCCAATTGCACTTCCACGTTTCCCGCAATACTTCTTGCTCCCCACGACTTAAAGCGCTGTACTGTTTCTTCGGGCAAGGCACAATAACCGACAATATCGCCCGTACAGATACAATTTTCAGGCTTGATTTTGTTTTCCTTCGCTATAGCGATCAGTCGCTGTAAAGCATGAAGATTACTGTATATGCCACCGAATAGGAGCAACTTTCCGGAAACAGGGGCAATATGTGCTATATTTTTATCCATGCGGGTGTAAAATAGATGAGTATACAACTTAAGATGCCCCAAAAATTGATCCACAGCAGACCGGCGTATTTTCCATCGGTGAAAATTAAGGCCTTGGGAAAGGTTTCGAAGACTAAAAGGAGTCCGAACAAAATACCACAGCCAATACTGAGGTAGAAACTAATTTTGGGAACCGATTTTTTCCAAAACAGAAATATGGGGGTCAATCCTATAACCATGGTACCGCTTATGGTGGTTGCCGACAATATTTCGGCATTCAAAAAAACAGGGATGGTCCCTAAAATTGCGATCAGCATCATAGACAGCCGCCCAAATTTTAGCGTATTGCCCAGATTGAGGTCTACCGAAAGGAGTTTTGAAAAGGAGGAAAAAGTAGAATCCAAGGTCGAAGCGGCCGAGGTGATCATGATAAGGTTAATGACCAAAAGTACCAACACGCCAAAAGCCTTGCCCACTTCTACAGCTGCCTGCCCTGTCATACCCTGATCTTTGGCAAATATCCCAATTATACTAAAAAGCACAATAC
>JBATTK010000108.1:0-28724 GCA_049670505.1 Saonia sp. | reverse complement strand
ATACGTTCACTCCACTGAAACTGAGCAAACAGTTTTTCTTGATACTCTTTCTTGCCTTGCATAACTAAAGTTAAACAATATCACTATTTTTAACAAGATGCTTGTGCAACAGGCACAACGTATATAGCAAATAGGGCGAATAGTGTTTAATCAAAAGGTCGTTGTCTATTTACTAAGTTGCCAAATCTTTTGATTTGGTATTAAAAGAAAAAATTAAAACAAAACACAAAAGATTTGGCTTATGGCTAAACCGAAAATAATTGCTTGTTTTATGCCCTACTTGCCATATATTTAACGTTGTGGTGCATTAAGAAAAATGAAGGTTTCCATCAAAATATCGTCTTTAATTATATTGATTCTGGCAGCAATAAGCTGTCAGGATATAACGCGGAAAGAAAAAAAGAACTTTTAACGTTAGTAGATTATGGGAGATGGAATGCTCAAAATGATAGTTTGAGCGTTGAACTAAAGCTAAGGGAATTTAAAGATTTTCGTGAACTTTTAAATCGCACAGAGGATATTGTCTGCAATGATAGCTTGCCAAAAGTAACGATTAGGACTGACCAAAAAATTAAAACCATATACTTTCATAATCCTTGCTGGGAAAATTATGGTTGTATCTTAATTAAGCAAAAAAACGTTATTGAAATTCATAACGATACAATTTTTAAATCGTGGGAATTGTCATACCCACTTGACAGTTTGGAAAACGTATTGCGGAGGGATATAGAAAACTACGGCAAAAACCCTGAGTTCGCAGATAATCCAAAAAAATTATTAATATGCGTTTCCTACGATTCTCTTCAACCTTACAGATTATATCGAACCTTAGACGGACTTACCAATGTTTACTCAAAAATTACCGATAGTACGAATATAAATATATGGTTGAACGAAAGAATTGATTTTATCCCTCCGCCACCGCCGCCGAATGGACCTGAATATGTGGAGGAAATAAAGTTGACGGAATAAAAACGTTTGCCAACAATACCTATAATTTAGTCTTCTCTTTTAGAAAATCGGAATTTTCCTACCTTTTAACGGTTGTATTTCTTTGTCTTGATTTACTCTTGTAAATTCAAGACCGAAATCATAGCCTAACCGTTAAAGCACAATACGCATCTAAAAATCTTAACTTTTAATGCAAACAATCTGTCATATCACTAGTGTCCATAACCGTTATGATCCAAGAATACTTAAAAAAGAATGTGTTAGCCTAGCAAAGTTGAGCTACAATGTAGTGCTGATAGTTTCCAATGGTTTACCTGACGAGAACTATAAAGGTGTAAAAATCATAGATACCGGTAAATTTAAAAATCGATTTAATCGTTTTATCAAATCGAATTTTTATATGTATCGAGCTATTTTAAAGGTAAAACCAGTTAGTGTACATTTTCATGACCCAGAATTGATACCGCTGGGATTGTTTCTGAGATCTCTAGGGTACAAAGTTATTTATGATATTCATGAAGACTATGTGACCGATATTAGAGAGAAGTACTATTTAAATAGTTTGTTGAAAATTATCTTTTCCTATTTCATCCGGTTTGCAGAATTTTTATCGCATCGGTTTCTTCATACAATTATTGCCGAAAGATATTATTCGAAAAGATTTGCTAATAGTACCTATATTCTTAATTACCCGAATGTTAGCGAAATAAAAATCAGCAGTGTAGAAAGAACGTTTCAGTTTAAAAAATTGCTATATACCGGTACTTTGACGGAAATAAGAGGTGGTGAGTTAATCGCAAACCTACTTAATTATGATGATGAAATGAGTATTACATGCATCGGGTCGTGTTCAAGTAAATTGGCAAAAAAAATGTATGATGTTGCTGGTATAAACAGGGACAGATTGACTCTTATTGGTGTTGACGAATATATTCCGTTTGATAAAATCATTGAATTATATCAAAAAGATGATTGGTTAGCCGGAATTGCTTTTTTTAATTCAAGTATAAATCATGATAAGAAAGAACTCACTAAATTTTTTGAATACATGGCAGCAGGGCTGCCGATCTTAGCAACAAATTTTAAGGTTTGGAAAGAATTGATTGAAGAAAACAAAGTTGGATATTGTTTTGATACAGGCAATATACCTGATATTATTAAAAAAATCAATGAAATGTATTCCAATAAAAATGAATGCATTAGGATGTCAAAACTGGGGATTCAACTAGTGAACGAACGTTACAACTGGAAATCGGAGGAAAAAAAATTAGCGGATTTATACTCTAATCTTTTTTAATACCTAAAATGACCATATTCATAATTGCCAATTATTCCACAGTACTTGGAGAAAAAGGTTCTTCTAGGTTTACTTACTTAGCGGATCTGTTTGCCCAAAAAGGGCATCAGGTAACTTTTATTACTTCTTCTTTTTCGCACCGCACAAAGAAAAATAGGGATGAAGCAGAATTGAATAAATTAACAAACGGTAAATATAAAATCAAACTTATTAATGTACCTGGATATAAAAAACATCTCGGTTTGAAAAGATTACTAAGTATTAGACGATTTGGTATAAACTTACGTAAAGAACTAAGCAGTGTAAAGGAATTACCAGATATAGTTTATTTCTCTTTTCCCACTTTTAGTTCTGCCCGTATTGCAACAAAATTCGCCTTAAAAAATAAAATTCCTCCTGTAATTGATATAGTGGATGTATGGCCTGAAGCCTTGCTTTCTGTTCTTAAGATACCAACCTATTTATTTAATATAATATTTTTACCCTATACTATAAAAGCTAATAGAATTTATAAATCGGCGAGTGCTATAATTGGGGTATCAGAAACATATGTAGCCAGAGCCAGAAAAGTAAACAATAGTGGTCACTATCTTTCGGTATTCCTAGGTGCGGATTTGAAATACTTTGACAATTGCCTATACTCCCGTATAAAACAGGATGGAGAGATCTGGTTAATTTATATAGGTACCATAAGTTACAGCTATGACCTAATAACCGTTTTAAAAGCTATGAATATCTTGATCAGAGAACAAAAATTAGATTATCTAAAGGTTAAAATTCTTGGATCGGGACCGCATAAAGACAAACTTGAACAAATGGCAAATTCACTTGAATTACCCGTTGAATTCATGGGGTTTCTTGAATATAATGAAATGATAAATTACTTAAAAAATTCTGATATTGCATTAAATGCAATTGTAAAAGGCGCACAACAAAGTATTACTTATAAAATAGGGGATTACGTTTCTGCGGGATTACCAATTTTAAATAGTAGCGAGAATATTGAATTCAGAAAAATGATCGTAGAAGAGGAAATAGGTATAAATTATAATGCTGGGGAAGAAAGGGATTTAACTGAAAAAATAATGAGACTCTTAAAGAATAATGAAAAGATGTTGCTGTATGGAAAAAATTCCAGAAGGATTGCCGAACACAAATTTGATAGAAGAAAGACCTATGATGAAATAATTGAACTGGTTGAAAAAATGATAAAATAATGCAAATTCTACAAAATTCTATGTACAATGCCCAACGTTTTGTATAAATAATAGAGGAGCATGTACTTAATATCAACGGATAGTAACCCACTCAAACATCATATCTGTTTGATAGGAAAGAGTCGTGCAATCTGCCACTATCCATACAATTTACGGTTAGAGCTGATCCCGCGAAAGCTGACTTTGTTCGCTATGCCCCCTATTTACCGACTCCCGCCCCAAAAGAAATGTGTTACAACACTAAAAAGTTAGGAATGGATAATCCAAATACGAAAAGGTCCATTGGAAAAGATCTGATTTTTCCTATCGTAGTATGGGCCATAATCATAGTTGTCTTTTTGAATGTAAAAAATATTCCCTACGACTTTACTGAAAAGAACAATATAGTTTTAAGATATTTTGTAAAGTTTGTTGTGACTATTTTGTTTCCCCTGGCACTCATTCATCTTTTATATAAAAACAAAAGTGATTTTGGAATCTATTTCCCTAAGTTTTCAGATGCATTCAAACTTTCTTTAAGAGCGTATGCCATTGGCGGTCCGGCAGGTATTACCTTTTTGTTGATCGGTATTCTTGGATGGGGATTTGCAGATTGGGCAGGTTCAATAACTCTGGGTATTGTCTACCTTATGGTGTTCTATTTCATTCCAAAAGTAACCCATAGGCTACCAACAAGAAATGATACAGCCGCACCCAACAAAAGAATTACTGCATTTGTCATTTTTAGTTTACTAACAGTCATTATTGCGTATTTTACCTACGAACATATTCCTATAATTTCAAAAATTTTATATTATATATTTATTGTTGGTTTGGGTGAGGAGCTATTATTTAGAGGGTATTTGCAATCTTCGTTCAATAGATATTTTGGAAAATCATTTCATATTCGTGACGTAAATTTTGGCTGGGGATTATTTCTTTCGGCGCTTCTATTTGGAATGATGCACGCCTTAGTTGTAGTTCCCCCATTATGGCCGTGGGCAATATTTACATTGATTATTGGATTGATTTTAGGTTTTATAAGGGAAAAGGACGGTTCTATTCTTGCTGCGGTACTGCTTCATGCAATGCTCGACATGCCCTTAGTTTTCATGAATTGGTAATAAATACGATAAAGCCAGTATACCATAATATAAAAAACTTGGGCGATCCGTTTCTAAACCAAGAGTTTGGCATGTTTGCCGAGTCCGCCAAATTGAAAACTACGTATTGGCAAAATGTTCAAAATTTGGTTTTTAAAATTAATAAATAGAATCATACACGCGGCTGATACGGATTTATCCACTTCAATCAAAGGTGTTACAAAAAAGCATATCTTAGTTACTCGGAATATTCCGAACCGGCGGCCACCACGCTTGCTGAATTGCACATAGATCCTAGACCTGTTCCCCAACATTTGCATCCGCAGATTTGGTTCTCATAGATGCAACTGCCACACCGCTACAAATCAAATATGAAACTGTTAGCGAAAATTGAAAAATATGTATGGATACTTAAAAGGAATCTTTTTTCTTATACTGCTTGTCAGTTTTTCGAGCCATCGCAATAAAGACAAATCAAAATCCTCCGCCGAAGAAAAGTCAGTAATTTCAGTTAGAAACGCTCATGCCATGGTATATCATTCCCGTGAATCACAAGTGTATCTTTTTGGAGGTGCAGATGAAAAAGAAGTACTTTCGGATTTATGGACCTTGCATAAAGGCCAATGGAAAGAAGTACCTGCTAAAAATCGGCCTGGACCAAGAACTTTTGCTTCAATGACCTATGACAAACAAAACAATCGAATCGTTTTATTTGGAGGAAGTAGGGTTTTGTTTGGTTTAGAACCCAGTTCTGAAAACCTATTGGGTGACACCTGGCAGTTTAAAGATGGTAATTGGTTAAACATCACTACAAAAAATTCACCGGTACCAAGGGCGGAAGCTGCTATGGTTTATGATAAACATCGACAAAAAATTGTATTGTTCGGTGGCTATACCATCCAAAATGGCGAATATGTTAAACTGGGTGATACTTGGGAGTTTTATGATAACAATTGGCACTTGATTTCCCGTACAGGGCCGTCCAAGCGGCATGGAACCGCAATGGCCTATGATAATGAAAGTGAATTTGTGGTACTGTTCGGTGGCAGTACGGCAGATAAACAATATGGCCAATCAAAAGGGGAAACCTGGATATGGCAGGAAGAAAAGTGGCATAAACTAAAAATTGAACAGCCAGAAGGTATTTTTAACGCTTCAATGATTTATGATGCGAACCAAAAGCAACTCATTCGTTTTGGGGGATGGAACGGCAACTCCAGAATCAATGAAACCTGGTCATATAAAAATACCGAATGGAAGCAATTGCGCACCAAAACCAGCCCTACTCCCAGAAATCACAGCAATATGGTCTATGATGAAGCACGTAAAAAAGCAGTTCTTTTTGGAGGCCATGACGGGAAAAATGTATTGGGAGACTTGTGGGAATTTGATAACAATGAATGGACAAACATATTGGATGCCGAACCCATTAAAAGAGTTGAAAACGGACATTAAATTTGCCAAGTATAAAATAAATACAACCTGAATAGGCGTTTATTGAAGCCGTTGTACGTTATTACAGAAAATACCGGAACCGATTATGGAAATTTTCCCTAAAATAGAGACGGAAAGACTGTTTCTGACCGAATTGACGTCAAAAGACATTCCTGAAATCGTCAAACACGCATCGAACAAAAATATATCCGATTTTACGCTCAACCTGCCTTTTCCATATTCCGAGAAAGATGCGATCTTTTGGATCAATTTGGCAAACCAAGGGTTTAAAAACAGAACCGACATCATCTTTGGAATTAGATTAAAGCCCGAGAACAAATTTATTGGTGGAATAGGTCTGACCGTTGAGCGAAAATTTAATCGAGCAGAAATCGGATATTGGATTGCGGAGCCCTATTGGCGAAAAGGTTATGCAACGGAGGCGACAAAATCGATCATACAATACGGATTTGAAAATCTTGATTTGAACAAATTCACTTCTTCACATTTGGCTAAAAATCCCGCATCTGGAAAAGTGATGAAAAATAGCGGAATGACCAAAGAAGGCGAATTGAAAGAACATATCCTAAAACAATCAGAATATCACGATTTGATTTTGTACGGATTGACTAAAAAAGATTATGAAAATTAACAACATACAACCACCGGTCCTACGAAAAGTATGAGGCAGCGATAAAAAACAAAAATGCAATTTGAACTAAGACCGATATTATCAGAAATGAAGGAATTGTATTTGAAACCAATTTCAACGGATCGGTTCCAAGAGTACATTTCTAAACTGCAGGGAAACACCAAAGGGGATCTGAGTTTACCTATTTCAGGTTTTAATCCAATGGCAAAAGAGCATGTTTTACAGAAAATAAGGGAATTACAGGATAATGGGGCGGAAATGATAATGAAAGAAACTATTGCCGAATTCAACGCTACATGGAACAAAACCGATTCGGCAAAAGTGGATGTGGTCCTGAACTTGGCCGATGATTTGAAAGGTGGCTGGACAAATTACTACGCTACCGATTTTGATAGTAAATTTAAAATCAATGCCTTAGTAAACCGAAACTTTTGCACACCCTACTTTTGGACAAGTGAAAACTACACAAAAGAACTGATAAAGAACAGAACTACGGCATATTTAAGTCGGACACTTTTTTGGATAAAAAATTCAAAGCCTAAAACGCTGGACGAATATTTAGCGCAAGAAATATTCGTAAACGAACAACTGGGAACAAAGCCAGAATCTATAGATGAACAAGATTTTTCCAAAATTGAGAAAATTTATCTCAACAACAAGGAATCCGAAGCGTACAGTTTATTGTTCAATTTTTTCTATGGGGATAATGCTTCGGATAACTTAGGGTATAAAAAATTCGGAATCATAGGAAAAACAGGGTTCGATTACGCTCAATTTATGGCACTAAAAAGAAAAACCTTCCCCTAACAATATATGATTTTCGTCGCTACCCCTCCTCTGTACCAAAGTGCAACTTGCACGCTACATTTATATGGGACCACAAATCGTAGATTTGGCTTATGGGTTAACCAAAAATTAACTACTTGTTTTCTGCCCTAATAACCATATATTTAACCGCGGGCACCAGCAAATTATGAAAGACTTGATCGATTTAAATTTTCAGCGTCATGCATCGCAAATTCCAAGCGAAATTGATAGCATGCAGGTTATCCAAACAGAGAACATCCTTATGGTGGATAGCGGTCTGTGCTGTGATACATTTAATATCATACACATAAAAAATGGTGCAAGTGTGACAAAATCGGAGCTTTCAAAATCCATTGGACACTATAGGGAAAAAGATTTGGATTTTTGCATTTGGTCCAATTCGCAAAATCTTACCCCTGAACTTGGAGAAAATCTAAGGGAGCTTTCCATTTTTAAGCAAAACGAAGAAATTGGAATGGCACTTAACTTAAAGGATTATAACTTCATTTACTCGGACAGACATAAAAATATTTCTCAAGTTACCGATAGGAACACGCTTTCCGATTATTCGAAGGTATTAGCTTCTAACTGGAATCCACCAGATGGCGATGTGATTTCCTATTACGAAAAGACTTCGGAAAAATATGTGAATAACCGTGATGGGGTTATGTTGTTCGTCTACTATGATGACCATAAACCTGTAGCTACCGTAGAACTCTTTCCATCCGATAAGGATACCATAGGAATCTATGGTTTAGCTACATTGGAGGACGCAAGAGGAAAAGGTATAGGGTCTTCCCTAATGACGCTGGCCTTAAACAAAGCCAAGGCTTTGAACTATAAGAATGTAGTGTTGCAAGCTTCAGAAGACGGTATCGGGATTTATAAAAAACTTGGCTTCAAAAGCCATACCACCTACCGTGAATTTGCTTAAAATCCCCTAAATCATCCAACTTATTTATTCCCCATTTTTATCTAGAATAACTACCTTTAATGCCGTTCAAAAAAATAAGCTATTCAAACCATCTCTATAAATTTATGAATCAATCGCTCAAGAACGTTCTTTACTTTCCAATTACAAAGATTATTTTAGGAATCGGAATTTGTTTATCTGTACTCATCGCTTTTCAAAACTTTATATCAAAACCTATTTTTCAATATATAATACCTTCAAAATCAATCTCAGATGCTATAATAAATTATATTTCTGTATCCGTTTTATTGTTTACCTACTTTTTCCTATTCCGGTTTTATGAAAAAAGGGAGATTACGGAGCTTTCCAAAAAGAATTTGTTCAAAGAACTATTGGGCGGCTTTGTTTTAGGCTTTTCCATCTTATCATTGGTCATATTTGTTTTATATCTATTAGGGTATTATGAAGTAATAAGTTTTTTGGGCTATTCCTATTTTTTAGCTCCTTTTTCGTTTCTGGTCATAGCCGCTTTAATGGAAGAAATTTTCTTTAGGGCAATTTTGTATAGAATATTAGAAAACTGGATTGGAACTTACATCGCATTGTTCATCATCTCCATTCTGTTTGAACTACCTCATGTATTCAATGACAATGTCACCCTCCTATCCGTTGTTTTAGGGCTTCTTTTTGGTTTTGCTCATGGAATAATGTACACCTACACCCAAAGAATTTGGCTTCCATTCGCTTTTCATTTGGGATGGAATTTTGCGCAACCTTTTTATGGTTCAAACCTATCGGGTATTGAAGACGTTGGATCTATTATTAAAGCAACATTTAATGGTCCGGAATTAATCACTGGAAGTATCTATGGGATAGAGGATTCAATACTCTCCATACTTTTGTTGCTACTCGTATGTATTGTATTTTTATTCTTATCTATCAAAGAAGGAAAAATCAAACGATTAAAAACAAACTATAATAAGGTGTAAACACAGTAATGGCTAAATCCCCTAATCGGAAATCACCTTGGATTCTATTTGCATGGACTCTTGTAAAAGATTTTAAAGGCTTTAATACAATTACCAAATGAAAAGTTTTTATACCCTATTTGTACTCATCGGATTATTTCATCTCTTTGGATGTTCAGAAGAGAAAACACCTTTTTTGGACTGTATTACCCCAAGTTTCGAAACTGAAAATTTAGATGTAAAATCGGAACTAAAAAGGTTTGAAAAAACACTGATCAATCAAAAAATAATTGAAAACAACACTGCCGAATCCTATAGAATTCTTTTTTCCTTGGTACTCTCCAGAAAAAAAGAAAAAGATTTTGGATCAATACAATTCGATTATGCCGCTAAAGAACTGACCTACGAACCCCAATACAACAACTTTCAATGTCATGACATTCTTGATAAAGATTTAAAAAAAGAATACATGCGAAAGGGAAGCTCCGGATCGGCTTTGATAGGAAAAATAGATGACTCCATACCAACAGAGCGTTTTTTTGAAGAAGAAATGGATATTAAGTATAATGCATACATGCAAATCCCGCTTCATCACTTTGAAAAAAAAGATAATCAATTCTATATACTGTTCAAAGCATATAGTTTTGGCTATACCAACAAAGAACTTTATCAAGACTAATTCGACCAAAATTTTCTTGGATACTATTAAAATAAACAGATGAACATCTATTTTCCACAGTGGCAAGGATCCGGTACCGGGTAACAAATAGAAGCCGGGGCACAGACCGTTCTCAACTATCTTGGCTCCGATGATTTTATCCATATTCCACTTTCTGTTATAACAGCCGGAAAAAAGGGGAAAAAGTTGTATGACATTAATAATTATGAAGCTATTACCGAACAGTTGGGGCGATTGCATAAAAAACTTACAGAAACCCAACCTACAACCGTCCATACTATAGGGGGCGACTGTGGCCTGGAAATTGTCCCGGTCTCCTATTTGAACCTAAGATATCCCCGGCTAGGCGTTATCTGGTTCGATGCCCATGCGGATATTAATAGACCCTGTGATTCTCCAAGTTGTAATTTCCACGGTATGCCCTTACGAACACTATTGGGCGAGGGCGAGGGCGAGGGGCAAATGGCCCCCCTACTGTTTTCTACCATCAAAACTTCGCAAATACATTATGTGGGTTTAAGGGATATGGATGCCATGGAACAAGAAAGAATTGACAAGGGAAATATTTATGTCCAAAAGAAATTACGGATTACAGAACTCGTTGAAACCCTTCATCAAAAAAGCATTGCACAATTATACCTGCATTTTGATTTTGATTGTTTGGAACCCTCGGAGTACAAGGAAACTTATTATCAAGTCCCTAAAGGGATTACCATTGGGGAGGCGGAATCCTGTATAAAAACCTTAAAGGATAATTTTAATATTGTGGGCACCAGTGCCTTGGAATCCGTTACTACGGACATTCAAAAGTTAAGGCCTATTGCCGGCATCCTTGATTTATTATTGAAATGAATAGCATCTTAAAGTATGTAATCCTGATAGTGGTGTCGGGTATTTTATTCGGTTGCCATCAAAAGACCAAGGATAGTGACGTACTACGGCCAAAGAACGAAGTCCTTGTGTTGGGTACGATCCATGGGGGTCACCTTACCGATAGTCTCTACAATACGGACTATCTGGAAAAATTGATCAAAAAAATAAATCCCGATTATATCCTGGCAGAAATCCCTCCAGATCGTTTTGCGCAAGCCATGGCAGGTTTTAAAAGGGACGACAGCATTTCCGAACCTAGGGTATTGCGCTTTCCGGAATATGTAAATGTCGTTTTTCCGCTGACCAAGGAAATGGGTTTTGAAATTATCCCTACTGCTGGATGGACGCTACCCATGGCACAAGAGCGTAGCCAAAAATTAAAGGCCATTAGTTTGGACACGTCCAGAATTTTGGATTGGAGCGCTTACGAGCGTGGCAACAGGCTTTCTGATTCCATTTATAAGGCTACGGGAAAAGTAAATAATCCCTATTTTATTCATACCGACACTTATGATAGCATACAGGATATTGCTTTACAAGTCTACAACAAGTTGTTCAATGTAGAACTGGGACTTGGAGGTTGGGAAAACATCAATATCGCCCATTATTGGCATATTGAAAAGGCATTGGAAAAATATCGCTATACCGGAAAAAGGTTCCTTATCATCTATGGTGCAGGTCACAAAGGCTGGTTTTTAAGAGAATTACGCAAACGCGATGATATTGAACTGTTGGAAATGAAACCCTTCCTAGATGCCCTACCTAAAAAATAATGTACTAGTGCGGCCTATTTTGTATAAATCATTTCTTAATTTGATGTTGATAAAAGTAGATCTATGAAAGTAAAAGTATGCGTAGTACAGGATAGCCCGGTTTTTTTTGACAAGCAAAAAACGTTAAAAAAAGTTGCGGAACTCACCAAAAAATACGCAAAAGAAGGTTGCCGATTGATTGTTTTTCCCGAATCCTTCGTCCCAGGCTACCCTAGAGGGTTCTCCTTTGGTGCAAAAATAGGAAGTAGGTTGGAGGAAGGCAGGAAACTTTATGCCGAATATTACAAAAACAGTGTTTCCCTAGAGGGAGAGGATCTAAAAATATTGGAGCGTTTATCAAAATCACAAAACGCATACTTGGTCATAGGAATCACCGAAAAAGAAGATACCCATGGAAGCCTCTATTGCACTATGGCATACATTTCCCCAACTCAAGGACTATTGGGCGTACACCGAAAAATTAAACCTACCGGATCGGAAAGAATAGTTTGGGCCGAGGCGGCCGGAGAATCCCTAACAAGTTTCCATACCAAAATTGGAAAACTCGGAGGCCTTATCTGCTGGGAAAACTATATGCCCCTGGCAAGAATGGCCATGTATCAGAAAGGAATTCAGATTTACATAGCCCCAACGGCCGATTCCCGAGAGGAATGGACGGCTACCATGAAACATATTGCATTAGAAGGTAGGTGCTTTGTTTTAGGTTGTAACCAATACTATTCAAAATCCATGTACCCCCCGTTATATAGCACATTGGTCGCGGATGAACCGGAAGATATGTCCCCAGGGGGAAGTATCATTGTTTCTCCCTTGGGGAAAGTATTGGCCGGTCCTTTATTTGGGAAATCCGGTGCTTTAATGGCCGAATTAGATCTGGAAGAAATCAACTTAAGCAAACTGGATTTTGATGTTATCGGACATTATGCAAGAAATGATATATTTGATTTCAAAGTGAAAGGACAACCCGAAATGATAAAGGAAAAAATTGGTAAATGAAAGCGGTAGTTTACGAAAAATTCCAAGGACCGTTGCATCTTCAAAACCTTGCCGATCCATCGCCAAAGAATGATGGCGTAGTTGTAAAAGTAACGGCTACCGGTTTATGCAGAAGTGATTGGCACGGATGGATGGGCCATGATCCGGATATTGTGCTGCCCCATATCCCCGGACATGAGCTTGCGGGTACCATTGCCGCTATCGGGAAAAATGTCAGGAATTTCAGGATAGGAGATCGTGTCACCGTTCCTTTTGTCTGTGGGTGCGGAGCTTGCGTACAGTGTGTTTCGGGCAACCATCAGGTATGTGACCATCAGTCACAACCGGGCTTCACGCATTGGGGATCTTTTGCGGAATACGTTGCCTTGGATTATGCCGATACCAACCTCGTAAAACTTCCGGAAGAAATCAATGATGTGACCGCCGCTACGCTTGGATGCCGATTCATTACTTCCTTTAGGGCCATTGTTGCCCAGGGAAAAGTTTCGGAAAATGAATATGTGGCGATCCATGGTTGCGGGGGTGTTGGCCTATCGGCTATTATGATCGCCCATGCGCTCGGTGCAAAAGTCATTGCAGTGGACATAAATGAAGAAACCCTAGCCTTTGCCAAAGAATTGGGCGCCGTAGCAACCGTAAATGCATCCCGTAATCCGGATGTGGTACAACAGGTCAAGGAACTTACCCAAGGCGGTGCACATGTATCCGTAGACGCCCTAGGCAGTACAACTACCTGTTTTAACTCCATTGCCAACCTAAGAAAAAGAGGGAAACACATACAGGTAGGCCTAATGGCTGGTAATCATCAACACCCTAAAATCCCCATGGATAAGGTGATAGCGGAAGAACTGGAGCTTATAGGAAGCCATGGTATGCAGGCCCATGCATATCCTGAAATGCTTCAAATGATCAAAAACGGACAATTACATCCGGAAAAACTCATCGAACGTACTATTTCATTGGAAGAAGCCACTATCGCCCTAACCCATATGGATAAATTTGATCATAAAGGTATTTTAGTAATCAATTCATTTTAATATATGACCGACAAATCCGAACTCTATTTTAAAAATGATACCGAATGGCGAAACTGGCTACATGAAAATCATGGGGCATCCGAAGGCATTTATCTCATTTTCTATAAATTGGAACATAAAAATGATAGTATGCGATGGGAAGAAGCGGTACGTGTAGCCATTTGCTACGGATGGATAGATAGTACCGTAAAGAGTTTGGGCAACGGTAAGCGTAGACAGTATTTCTGTCCCCGCAGACCTAAAAGCGTTTGGAGCAAACTAAACAAAACATATATAGTAGAACTCATTTCCAAGGGTTTGATGCATGAAAGCGGACTTAAAGTAATCGACCGGGCCAAAAAAGATGGCTCATGGACGGCGCTAGACGATGTAGAAAATGGCGTTATTCCCCAAGGCCTTCAAAAAGCGTTCGATCAAAATTCCAAAGCCTTTGAAAACTATCAAAATTTTACAAGGGGGCAACGTAAAAGCTATCTGTATTGGTTGAACAACGCCAAACGTGAGGATACCCGTAAGAAACGTATCAAAGAAATCGTTCGGTTGTGTGCGTCCAATATCAAGGGAATGAGTAATAGATAAGTGTGTTTCATTAATATCGCCTATCATTTTCATCCGATAAATCCTTATTTTTAGCTCTACTTAAAATTAAAACCAAACAATCATGTATAAAATAGCATTACTGTGCTGCCTAGGTCTACTTTCATTTCAAATTTCCTATGCGCAAGAGGAAAAAAAAGACAAAAAAGAAGCCGAAAAATGGGATGTTGCCGATCCCAAAGGCGGATTCAATTATAAAGAACATAAGTTCTCCACGGATGAGGGTACTTGGATGAACCTGGACGTAAGTCCGGATGGCAAGACCGTGGTTTTTGATCTTTTGGGGGATATTTATAGTATGCCTATTTCCGGAGGGCAAGCCAAAGCCTTGCGAACCGGTATTCCTTTTGAAGTGCAACCGCGCTTTAGTCCGGATGGAAAAAAGATATCCTTTACAAGTGACTCCGGTGGCGGGGATAATATTTGGATGATGAACGTTGATGGTTCCGATGCCCAACACGTGAGCAAGGAAAAATTCAGATTGCTCAACAATCCCGTTTGGACGGCGGACGGCAATTATTTGGTGGCTCGAAAACACTTTACTTCCCAGCGCTCGTTGGGTGCAGGCGAAATTTGGCAGTACCATATTGCAGGAGGCTCGGGCCTACAATTGACCAAACGCAAAAACGACCAACAGGATGTGAACGAGCCCAGTCTTTCACCAGATGGCAAATATCTATATTATAGCGAGGATATGTATCCGGGGGGCTCCTTTCAATATAATAAGGATCCCAATAAGCAGATCTATGTTATAAAGCGATACGATTTTGAAACGGGCAAGACGATTACCGTAACTGGCGGTCCCGGAGGGGCGGCCAGGCCGCAAATCTCAAGGGATGGAAAAAAGCTGGCTTTTGTAAAACGCGTACGTACCAAATCGGTGCTCTATATCCACGATTTGGAAACAGGAGAAGAATGGCCCCTGTATGATGCACTCAGCAAAGACCAACAAGAGGCATGGGCTATTTTCGGAGTTTACCCCAACTTTAGCTGGATGCCCGGAAATCAGGAAATCGTTTTTTGGTCCGCCGGAAAAATCCATAAAATTAACCTGACTACCCTGGAGGTAATCCCTATTCCCTTTACCGTAGATGCTACCATTAAAATTGCGGAAACCGTACACTTTGATTCGCCCGTTGCCCCGGAAGAGTTCACGGCTAAGGTCATTCGTCAGGCAGTGACGTCTCCCGATGGAAAGACATTGGTATTCAGTGCCCTTGGGCATTTATGGAGTAAAAAACTACCCAATGGCAAACCCAAAAGGTTGACCAAAGCGACCGATTTTGAATTTGAGCCCCATTTTTCGCCAGATGGCAAGCAACTGGTCTATGTGAGTTGGAACGACGAAAACTTAGGGGCCATACACAGGATTCCGATCGGTGGAGGAAACTCTACAAAGCTTACCACTGAAAAAGGCATTTATAGAACTCCTGCATATGACCCAACGGGCCAATGGATTACATACCGAAAAGAAAACGGGAATGTAGATCAGGGCAGAAGTTTTACTAAAAACACGGGTATTTATACCATACCGGCCAGTGGCGGGGATTCAAAATTGATTTCCGAAGAAGGTGAATATCCCATGTTTACCAAGGATGGAAAGCGCATTTTTTATCAGACGGGAGGTACCTATTTTGGGGATTTGACCAAAAGTCTGCATTCCGTAGATCGCAATGGAAAAGATAAAAAAACCCATATCAAATCAAAATATGCAAACCGATTGGTTCCGAGTCCGGATAACCAATGGATCGCTTTTACCCATTTGCATAAAGCCTATATTGCCCCTTTGGTACTTAACGGAAAAGAAATTGATTTGGATGATAAGTCCAAGGCCGTACCCGTATCCCAAATAGCCAAGGACGCGGGAATCAATCTGCATTGGTCCCCCGATAGCAAGTCGGTCCATTGGACGCTAGGCGATGAATATTTTTCCAATGCTATTAAAGATAGATACACCTTTCTCCCTAATTCTCCGGAGAAAGTGGCGGTATTGGATAGTACGGGAATCAAGGTAGACCTAAAAGTCAAAACCGATAATCCATCGGGTAGTATCGCCTTTGTGAATGCCCGAATAATCACTATGGAAGGAGATGAAGTTATTGAAGCGGGAACCGTTTTGGTAAAAGGCAATCGCATAGAAAAAATCGGAAAAACCACGGAAGTTGTCCTACCGTCCTCCGCAAAAGTATATGATGTGGGCGGAAAAACCATTATGCCCGGTATCGTAGATGCACACGCACATATTGGAGCCTTCCGCTATGGATTGACCACGCAAAAACATTGGCAACTCTATGCAAATTTGGCCTTTGGGGTGACCACGGCACATGACCCTTCCGCAAATACGGAAACCATATTTTCTTTATCGGAATTGATTAAAAAAGGAGATATGGTAGGCCCCCGTATCTATTCTACCGGTATTATTCTTTATGGTGCTGATGGAGATTTTAAGGCGGTAGTCAATAATTTGGAAGATGCCCGATCTTCCATACGGCGTACCAAGGCATTTGGTGCCAAATCGGTCAAAAGCTATAACCAGCCAAGGAGGGATCAACGGCAACAGGTGATGCAAGCTGCCCGTGAATTGGGAATTAATGTAGTTCCAGAGGGCGGGTCTACCTTCTACCATAATATGTCCATGATCATGGACGGGCATACCGGAATAGAACACAATATCCCCGTAGCACCCGTTTATAAGGATGTAAACGAATTATGGAAGACCAGCGAATCTGGCTATACCCCTACCCTGATCGTCAATTATGGCGGCATGAACGGGGAATACTATTTTTATCAAAAGGACAATGTTTGGGAAAATGAAAAATTGTTAAAGTATACCCCAAGAGCTATTGTGGACGCACGGGCAAGATATCGTACCATGATTCCCGAAGAGGAATATGAGAATGGCCATATGCTGGTTTCCAGAACGGCGACCGCCCTTACCAATGCCGGTGTTAAAGTGAACCTAGGGGCTCATGGACAGTTGCAAGGCTTAGGAGCACATTGGGAATTATGGCTTCTGCATCAAGGTGGAATGACCAATATGCAAGCACTTAGGGCCGCTACGATCAACGGAGCGCAATACATTGGTGCCGGAAAAGATATTGGGTCGTTAAAGGAAGGCAAGTTGGCCGATTTGATCGTTCTTGATAAAAACCCCTTGGAAGATATCCGAAATACCGAAACTGTAAAGTATACCATGGTCAACGGAAGGTTGTACGATACCGATACCATGAACGAAATTGGCAATTCCCCGAGGGAGCGGAGTAAATTCTGGTGGGAAAACAATAAATACAATGCGGCTTTTCCTTGGCACGAGGAAGCCCAAAGTTTTATGCGCCCCGGATGTGGGTGCCACTTGGGTCATCAGTAGGATTTGTAAATTAAATGTTACTTTTGTGTAAAGTTTATCTTGGGACTCGGCTAAGCTAGCGTGTTTTCGTTCTTAGTTTTGGTTCCTGAGCAATGGACTTTATAGCAGATGTCAAAATTGCCCAAACAGAATCAGTTCTTGGATTTATCCGATTACGGAAGACCCATAGCCCAAGTCATTGCCAAATCCCTTAAAAACACCTCTTTTACACCGGTACATGTCACCATTGGTTTTATCATTGCGGGATTATCGGCCATTATATGTATTCTCAATGGATACTACTGGGCCACCGTTTTTTTTCTGGTATTAAAATCGGTTCTGGATGCCGCCGATGGGGAACTGGCACGTGTAAAACAGACCCCATCCTATACGGGAAGGTATTTGGATTCCATTTCGGACAGTATCCTAAATCTGCTTATTCTCATCACCATCTGGTACGTTACCGATGAATCTTTAACCTATACCTTAATAGCTTTTTTTGGTATCCAATTGCAGGGTACGCTTTATAACTACTACTACGTAATCCTTAGAAATAAGTACAATGGTGATACTACAAGTCGGATATTCGAGCATGAAGCCCCAAAGGCGATGAAGGGTGAAAAACAAAACAATGTAAACATGCTTTTTAAAGTGTATCATATTCTTTATGGGCCATTTGATAGCATCATTTACAGATTGGATCGGGATGCTATAGAAAGCCGGCATCTTCCCAAATGGTTTATGACCGCCGTATCTACTTTTGGGCTAGGTTTTCAATTACTGACCATAGGAGTTATGCTGGTCATGGATTTGAAACAGTATATCATTCCGTTCTTCATAGGGTATTCCATTTTTATTTTGATTTTTATAGGTGTACGCAGATACCTTAATCCCTAATTATTTTATACATTGTAGGATACAATTAAATCCATTTAAGTTGGGGTATAGCCTATGAAAAATTTGACGCGATTACTGATACTCCTATTACTTTTCTTTAACTGTACCGAAGAAAAAAAGGATTTCTATGATATCGTCATCAAAAATGGACATAGCATAGATCTGTTAACAGGAGCTATCGTGAAGCAGACCATTTGCCTATCGGATGGAAGGATACAAAAAATTATACCCTCCGAGGCTATTCAAAACTATGATGCAAAAGAAATTATTGATGCCACGGATACTTTTATCCTTCCCGGATTTTGGGACAATCATGTGCATTTTAGGGGTGGGGATAGTCTAATAGCTGCCAACAAGAATTTCCTAAAACTATTTATGGCTAACGGAATCACCACGGTACGCGATGCCGGTGGGGATTTGACCCCTTCCGTAATAGAATGGAAAAAACAGATTGCCCAAGGAATGTTGATCGGCCCTACCATTTTTACTTCGGGGCCCAAAATTGATGGCCCCAATCCTACTTGGGCAGGATCCCTGGAAGTGGCCGATGAAGAAGCTATTTCCAAAGCCTTGGATTCGCTACAAAGTATACCGACTGATTTCGTTAAGTTGTATGATAGCCGGATTTCGGGAGATCTGTATTTAAAGACTATAGAAGAGGCCAAGAAAAGGGGGTTGATCGTTTCCGGACATATGCCTTTTACCGTGGAGTTGAATCAAACGATCCATGCAGGCATCGATGCCATTGAGCACCTGTACTATATCATGAAGGCCTGCTCCATAGATGAACGGGAAATTACCCAAAAGTTGATCGCAGGGGAAATCGGGTTTTGGGAGGCCATGCCCCTGTTGCAAAAAAGTTATCAAGATAGTACAGCCCAGCAAACATTTCAATCCCTAAAGGACAACAACGTTTATGTTGTACCCACTTTACATATTGGTGAAACCTTGAGTTATTTGGATGAAAAAGACCACACGGACGACAGCTATCTGCACTATATGGGACAAGGCATCATTAAAACCTATAAAGGACGTATCAATAGGGCCATGAACGCTTCGGAAAAGGCCACACAAGACCGTAAGGAATTGGATACCTTCTTTAGGCAATTGGCCAAAGCCCTTAACGACGCCAATGTACAGCTTCTGGCCGGTTCGGATAGCGGAGCCTACAACTCGTATACCTATCCCGGTATATCTTTGCATAAGGAATTAGAGGCCATGGTAGCTTCGGGGATACCACCATTGGATGCACTTAGGGCATCGGCCTATAATGGCGCTGAATTTTTAAAACAAGATTCGGATTATGGAAGTATTACCGTTGGAAAAGTATCGGATTTGGTACTTTTAAGGGATAACCCTTTGGAAAATATAGCCCATACACAGCAAATTCATGTTGTAGTAAAAGGAAATAAAATTTATCCAGCGGAAAAACTTCAGCAATTGTTAAACGAATGTATTGCTGACTAAGAGACTGTTTTTAAATATGTGATTGGAATTTATATAGGTACTTTTTGATGCTATTTTAGGCAAAATTTTATGGCATAGCCTTAGCTACGGTATAAAATTTTAACGAAAAAGGGCGCAAAAAGGGGCATAAAAAAACAATTGATATATTTCAAAATAGTCTCTAAAACATATCACAATGAAAAAAATCATCTTTACGTTATGGGTCGTAGCACTTACCTCCTGTAACCAGGCACAGGAAAAAAAACAAATCGGGGAAGAAATAAGTGATGCGGCCCTATGGATCAGCAACACCAATATTGTTGATGTACGCAAGGGTACCATTTTGGAGAATCGCCACATCATCATCGACTCTGGAAAAATTAGGCGTATTTCCGAATCGGTCGATAATCCTGAAAAGTATGCCTTAAAAATAGACGGAAAAGGAAAGTATGTACTTCCCGGATTGGCGGAAATGCACGCCCATATTCCACCACCCTCCACTTCAAAAGAACGATTGGAAGAAACGCTTTTCTTATACCTATCCAATGGAATCACTACTATTAGAGGTATGCTGGGAGATGCTACCCATCTTGAATTACGGGAAAAAGCAGAAAAAGGAGAAATCCTTAGTCCCAGAATCTTCACCTCTAGCCCCTCTTTAAACGGAAATTCCGTAAAGACCAAGGAAGAAGCCATCTCCAAAGTAACGGCCTATCAGAAAGAAGGTTACGATTTTCTAAAAATACATCCCGGTATCCAAAAGGAGGTGTTTGATCAACTGGTCCAAACCGCCGATGAAGTCGGTATCCGTTTTGCCGGACATGTGCCCGTGGATGTAGGTATTCGTCATGCTTTGGAAAGCAGGTATGCGTCCATAGATCATGTAGACGGTTTTTTGGAAGGTTTGGTACCGACTTCGGAAAATGTAAATGCGACCGATAACGGGTTCTTCGGATATAATTTCACGCCCCTGGCGGACACCTCCAAAATTGATGAACTGGTAGCATTGGCAAAAGATAACGAAGTTTGGATAGTACCCACCCAAAGCCTTTTCGAGCGTTGGTTCGCGCCTATTTCCGCAGAAGAACTGCTACAACAACCCGAAATGAAATATATGCCGAGAACCACCTTGGAAAACTGGGAGCGGGTAAAAAAGGAATATATGGAAAATGAAGGGTTCAACGAGGCGCAATGGCAGCAATTTGATGGGATACGAAAACAACTCATTAAAAAGTTACAGGACAGCGGCCATGGTATGTTATTAGGGTCGGATGCGCCGCAATTGTTCAACGTTCCCGGATTTTCCATACATCACGAAATAGATGGAATGCTAAAGGCCGGTTTAACGCCGTTGCAGATTCTCAGATCTGGGACCATAAATCCCGCGCTGTTCTTTGAAATGGAACACGTTTTTGGCGAAATAAAGGAAGGATCGGATGCGGATATAATGCTCGTAAATGCTAACCCTTTGGAAGATATAAAAGCGTTAAAAGAGCTTTCGGGAATACTAGTGAAAGGAAACTGGTTGTCAAAAGAAAGCATTGATAAAAAACTAGCTACAATCGCCAAAAATGCAGCACAAAACTAAATGCACAATGAGGAAAGGAACTTTTCTGTTTTTTTATCTGCTAACGCTAATGATATATGGCCAAACCGTGTTGAGGCCGGAAGCTGTATTCGATGGGGAGCAGTTACATAACAACTGGGTAGTCCTAGTAAATGGAAATACCATTGCCTATGCAGGGGCCGCTTCAGCATTTACCATGCCTAGAAAAGCGAATGTAATAGCATTGGACGGTATGACGTTGATGCCCGGAATCATAGAAGGCCATTCCCATCTATTGTTACATCCGTACAACGAAACCAATTGGAACGATCAGGTACTAAAAGAATCCCCTGTGGAAAGGGCCATTAGGGCAACGGTACATGCCAAAAACTCCTTGATGGCAGGTGTTACCACCATGCGAGATTTGGGTGCGGAAGGTGCCGGCTATACCGATGTATACATAAAGAAATGCATAGAAGAAGGTATTGTTCCAGGTCCTCGGTTGTTGGTAGCCGGACCGGCCATCGTGGCTACAGGGGCCTATGGCCCTAAAGGATTCCATGACGGGGTTACCGTTCCTTTGGGAGCAGAACCGGCAAGTGGTACGGAAGAAGCGATAAAAATGGTGAGAAGGCAATTGGGCAATGGTTCGGATTTCATAAAAGTATATGCGGATTATCGTTGGCACAAAGGGGAGCCATCACAACCTACCTTTTTACAAAGTGAAATCGAAGCTATGGTAGCGGCCGCAACAAGTGCAGGAAAATATGTAGTTGCCCATGCTAGCACCCCGGAAGGCATGAAAAGGGCAACTATGGCCGGTGCAGAGACCATAGAACATGGCGATGGCGGCACCTTGGAAGTATTTAAATTAATGAAGGAAAAGGGGGTGGCCCTATGCCCTACCCTAGCTGCAGGTGATGCGGTAGAACAATATAACGGCTGGAAAAAAGGAAGTGAACCGGAGCCGGAGCGTATTAATAAAAAAAGAAAAACTTTTAAACTGGCATTACAGTCGCAGGTAGATATCGTCTTTGGAGGAGATGTAGGTGTTTTTACACACGGTGAAAATACCCGGGAATTGGAAATGATGGTCGATTATGGTATGGCTCCTATGGCGGCATTGCAATCTGCAACCTCGGTAAATGCAAGGATATTCCATTTAGAGCGGCTAGGAAAATTGGAAAAAGGCTTTCTTGCGGATATCATTGCCGTTACTGGTGACCCCATAGAAGATATTTCAACAATGAAAGAGGTGAAATTTGTTATGAAGGACGGGGTCATCTATAAAAATCTACCTTAGATAGTAGGGCATACCAAATATTCCCGATGATAACATTTAACAAAAACTTTTGACATAAAGCACCATTCCCAACGTTATAAATAATGAACTCAAGATGAGTTCAATAGCACAAACACTATCTATTATGAAAAGCCCCACTCTTTTTGTCCTCCTTGCTATGCTCCAATTTTATTCTTGTACCGATGATGATCCTGAACCAGAATCGGCACAAGGCCCCATTATAGAAAATCCGGTAAGCGTATTTGCTATAAAATCCGGCGCCACTTTTGAATGGCGTTTGGACGATTTACCGGACAGTTACACCACGGAAGCTGAAGTCGTGGATATCGACGCTTTTAGTGCCACACCCACTTTGGTATCCAATTTAAAGGCCCAGGGCAAAAAGGTGATCGCCTATATTTCCGTTGGTTCGGTTGAAAATTTTAGGGACGATGCCGACCAATTTCCCCAAGAGGTCATTGGAGCCGTTTATGAAGGTTTCGAGGACGAAAATTGGCTGGATATTCGAAATATCGATGCCATTGCCCCAGTGCTCCAAGCCCGATTGGATATGATCAAGGACAAAGGTTTTGACGGTGTGGAACCGGATAACATTAATGGATATCAAAATACCACCGGTTTTCCATTAACACAGGAAGATGCCATAATTTTTTCCAGATGGCTCATACAAGAAGCCCATAACAGAGGCTTGTCCATAGGGCAAAAAAATGCCGAGGAATTAGTACCCGATCTCGTGAATGAGTTCGATTGGATGCTTACCGAAGGGGCCTTCGCCAATAATTGGTATGAGCAGGCAATTCCATACATCACCGTCGGGAAGGCCGTTTTCTTTACGGAGTATACCGATACCATGACCGAAGCTCAATTTCTGGCCAATGTCTGCCCCATAGCAAGTACCAATAATTTTTCCGCGGTATTGAAGGATAGGGACCTAACGAATACAACGGTGTATTGTGATTGACATCGTATCGTTTAAAACTAAGATGCGCAATGAAATTGCTTCGTTATAAGTGAAAAGTCTACTGTAAATCCCAGCATGATGAACCCAGAAACCTGAAACCTGAAACTATCTTTCAAAAGAGAAAAGTTCAGAGTTATGAGTTCAGAGTTATGAGTAATTGAAAAGACCAAAATCATGAACTTTCAACCTTGAACTTTAAACCTTGAACCCATAATTCATAACTCTTAACCCTAAATTCTTAACTCTTAATTTATAGAAACTGAAAACCTTGTTCTAAAAGAGCAGGCCTGCTTACCGTAGGTAAGATTTCAACTAACATTTGCAACCCAATAAAAATCCTTAACAGTGCTTTAAGAAATCTCCTTTTAGTTTTTGGTATATTTAGCTGACTAATTAACTATCCTAAAACTAATGAAGAGCATACTTACCCTTTTGATGCTATTTGCATCTATTTTCCTATTTGCACAAGAATTCAACATGGATCTGATTCAAGATCTAAAGCCCCGGAATATTGGCCCCGGAGGCATGAGCGGGCGCGTTACCGCCATAGATGTAGTCCATTCCGATCCAGATGTGATGTATGTGGGTACGGCCTCTGGCGGTCTTTGGAAATCTAGCTCTGGAGGCATTAAATGGGAGCCTATTTTTGATAAGGAAGTTACTGCTTCGATCGGTGCGGTGGCCATACAACAATCCAACCCTTCCGTGATATGGGTAGGTACTGGCGAAGGGAATCCTAGAAATAGCTTAAACGGAGGATACGGTATCTACAAATCCTTGGATGGTGGAAAAAATTGGAAAGTCATGGGCCTGGAAAAGACCCGTCATATCCATAGGGTCATTGTAGACCCTACCAATCCGGATATTGTATATGTTGGTGCCATAGGATCACCTTGGGGAGAGCACCCGGAAAGAGGTATTTTTAAAACCATTGATGGGGGTGAAACATGGGAAAAAATTTTGTACGCCAATCCAAAAACCGGAGCTGCGGATTTAATAATGGACCCCACCAATCCCAATAAATTAATTGCGGCACTTTGGGAGCATAAAAGAGATCCTTGGTTCTTTAAATCCGGGGGCGAGGGCAGTGGACTCCATATCACAAATGATGGAGGCAAAACTTGGAAAAGACTGACCGATGAAGATGGTCTGCCTAAAGGGGAATTGGGTAGAATAGGAGTGGCCATTGCCAAGAACAAGCCCAATATCATCTATGCCCTGATAGAGGCCAAAAAGAATGCCTTATATAAATCAGAGGATGGAGGTTTTAAGTGGAAAAAAGTAAATGATAAAAACGATATTGGGAACAGACCTTTTTACTATTCGGAAATCTATGTAGATCCACAGAACGAAAATAGGGTCTATTCCGTGTTTACCTATGTGAACGTTTCAGAGGACGGGGGCAAAAATTTTACCCAATTGATGCCCGCTTATCAGGCCAATAACGGGGTCCATCCGGATCATCATGCTTGGTGGATACATCCGGAGAACGGTCAATTTATGATGGATGGGAACGACGGCGGCATGAATATTACCAAAGACGGGGGGAAATCTTGGCGCTTTGTCGGCAATCTACCGGTTGCACAATTTTATCATATCAGTATAGATAACGAATATCCCTACAATGTCTACGGTGGCATGCAGGACAATGGTTCATGGCGAGGTCCGGCCTATGTATGGCGTGCCCAGGGAATCCGTAACAGCTACTGGCAGGAAATTGCCTTTGGTGACGGTTTCGATGTTGTTCCGGACAAGGACGATTCCCAATATGGCTATGCCATGAGCCAGCAGGGCTTTGTATCCCGCTATGATTGGAAAACCGGTAATAACTATACGGTACGCCCTACCCCGCCCGATGCGGATACCAAGCTTCGTTTTAACTGGAATGCCGGGATAGGACAAGATCCCTTTGATAATAACACCGTTTATTTCGGTAGTCAGTTTGTACATAAAAGCACCGATAAAGGCCTTACATGGCAGGTGATTTCCCCGGATTTGACCAGCAATGATCCTGAAAAGCAAAAGCAAAGTGAAAGTGGGGGGCTAACGATGGATGCCACTGGGGCGGAAAACCATTGTACCATTTTGGTCATAGAACCTTCTTCGCTCGAAAAAGATATGCTCTGGGCAGGTACCGATGATGGACGAGTGCACTTTACCTTGGACGGAGGCGCAAATTGGACCGAGGTCACTCAAAATATAAAAGGCTTACCAAAAGGCAGTTGGATTCCCCAGATCAAGGCTTCCAATAAAAATAAGGGGGAAGCCTTGCTGATCGCCAATGATTATAGAAGGTTCAATTATACCCCATATGTCTACAGGACTAGGAATTATGGGGAAACATGGGAACGTATCGTTGATGAAAATGATGTGGCAAGCTATACCCTTGCCATTGTGGAAGACCCTGAAAATGCGAATCTGCTATTTTTGGGTACCGATGACGGACTGTATATTTCGTTCGATGCTGGACTTAAATGGCAAAAATGGACCGAAGGTTTTCCAACGGTATCCACCAAAGATCTAGTAATCCAACCCAGGGAATTGGACCTCGTTATCGGAACTTTTGGTCGTGCGGCATGGGTATTGGATGATATTCGTCCTTTAAGGGCCATTACAACGGATAAATCGATCTTACAGAAGGATATTAAATTGTTCGACCCTCCCGATGCATATCAAGCAGCGTATCAACAACCCACAGGTAGTAGGTTCGGTGGCGATGCACTTTACAATGCGGAAAACAGGAAAGAAGGTGCTATGTTGACCTATTATTTGAAAAAGGGAAACACCAGCCCTGAAAAGGATGATAAAAAGGAAGAGGAAGGGGAAAAGGACGATACTGCAGACACCGATGATAATGATAAGACCCCGAAAGAAGTTCAGGGTAAAAGGAAAAAGGATTCCATTACCTTTGAATTTTTTGATGGTGATCGTCTTATACGGACCTTAAAATACAAGGCACCCAAGAAAGCAGGGTTTCATAGGGTATATTGGGATATGGATGAAAAAGGTGCGGACAGACCCGCTAGAAAAATAAGCAAAAGCAAAGAAGAACCTGGAGGAATAGCTGTAAAGCCAGGAAGTTACAGGGTAAAAATCCATTATGGTGATATCACGGACGAAACCATGATTCAAGTAAAATCGGATCCAAGGTTACCCGTTTCCACAACAGCTATCAAAGAAGTTTATGAAATGGGTAAAAAAACACAAGCCTACACCCAGACCGCTGCCGATGCCGTAAAACAATTAGTGGAAAGCAAAAATGTAGCCTATAAATATCAAAAGGAGCTTAAGGAACTGGATAAAGAAAAATATAAAGATCATATTAAAGCATCCAAGGATATCGTAAAGGAAATCGATTCCGTAATTGCACTATACATAGGTAAGGAAGATAAGCGACAGGGAATCACAAGAAATCCGGAGATTACGGTAATGCAACGCATAGGGGTCGCCAACCGCTATGTAGGGACCAGAAAGACCGGAATAACGGAGACCGAAAAAAAATTGATGCGCTTTGCAGAAGAAGAACTAAAAAAGGCTTTGGAAAGGACCAATACTTTCTTTGATAAAAAATGGAAATCCTATAGGGATACGATCACGACTTTGGATACTTCACCATTCAAGGATATTAAGAAATTTAACATCAAATAAAAACACGGATATGAAAAATTGTATTGTAATTGTTATGCTTGCTATGCTTTGGGGCTGTAAGGAGGAACCAAAAGCCGTTGAAGGAAATGATATTGCGGCAAACCTTAAAACCTATACCATTAAACAAATGATGGACAATGAGAATGTATTCGGGGGTAGTTTCTCTCCCGACAATTCCAAATTGTTGATTTCCAGTAATCGATCTGGTATATACAATATGTATACTATTGCGGTTTCGGGAGGAGAACCTATGCCCCTAACAGCTTCCGACAGTTCTTCTATTTTTGCCATCTCCTATTTTCCAAAGGACAATCGCATGCTTTTTAGAATGGATAACAATGGTGATGAAATATTTCACATCTATGCAAGGGATACCACAGGGAATCATAGCAACCTAACTCCCGATGAAGGTGCGAGAACTAATTTTTATGGTTGGGCAAAGGATGATCAAAGCTTTTTCTTCACCTCCAATAAAAGGGATAGCAAATACATGGATCTGTATGAGATGAACATAGCGACCATGAAACCTACTTTATTGTATAAAAATGAAGAGGGTTATAGCTTGGGCGGATTGTCCGATGATAAAAATTATCTTCCCTTGAGCAAATCCCTTAACACCAACGATAGTGATTTGTTTTTATACAGTTTACAAGATAAGTCCCTTGTAAAAATCAATAAAAACCAAAGTTCCAACAGTAGTGAAGCCTTCTCCAAAGACGGAAAATCGTTCTACTATACTACCGATGACGGGGCTGAATTTGCCTACCTTATGAAGTATACTATCGCCGAGAAAACCTATGAAAAGGTCATGGAGCGGGATTGGGACATTATGGGCAGTTATTTTACGGAAAACGGAAAATATCAAGTCACCTATATTAACGAAGATGCCAAAAATGTAATAGAGGTCAAAGATATGGCTTCGGGTGAGAATATAGAACTCCCGGCTTTTGACAATGCTAGTATTACCAATGTAGGTTTTTCCGACAATGAACAACTGATGCGATTCTATGTGGGTGGTTCCCATACACCATCAAACCTATATCTATATGATTTGGAGAGTAAGGAACAAAAGCAACTGACGGACGTGCTGAACGATGAAATTGAAGGGCAACATTTGGTCAATGCGGAAGTCATAAGATACAAGTCTTTTGATGGTCTGGATATTCCGGCCATCTACTACAAACCGCATCAGGCGTCCGAAGCTCATAAAGTTCCCGCTTTGGTCTGGGTACATGGAGGGCCGGGCGGACAATCCCGTCAAAATTTCAGTTCCCTCATTCAGTATATGGTCAACCATGGTT
>JBATTK010000107.1:0-2478 GCA_049670505.1 Saonia sp. | reverse complement strand
GGTATTGGTCCATAGCTGTACCGATACGAACACTTCCACTACGGAAAAAATGATACTGGAAAGGGTAGAGGAACTTAACGACGCATTTAAGGAAGGTGATGTCGAAAAATTAAAGAGCATGGTTACCGAGGATTATTGGCATACCAATGGGAGCTCGGCACCGATAGGCAAATCGGATTGGCTGGCATATCTAAAAAATCGCAGTGAGGAAATCAAAAACGGTGATTTGACGGTAAACAGCTACGATATGGAGGAAGCCCGTGTAAAAATCTATGGCACCACTGCAATGGTCACGGCCAAAATAATAGTATCCACTTCCAAATCAGGGGAGCGCAGGGAAAATGAGTTTAGGACTACCCATCTATGGATAAAAGAAAACGGAAACTGGAAAAGAGCTGGGTTTCACGATGGGAAAATAAACTAAACTTGTATAGATTGAAAACCAATAGATTTTGAAAAACAATGCAATTAATTTCGTTAAACGTTAACGAATAACCATTAACTTTTAATAAGATAATGGTTGTAGCTACTGAAAATCACTCAATGACCTTTTTCGGTGCCTGAGTGATCGTGAAACGATTGTATCGAAGGCACATGGTCAAATAGTAAATAGTTTCTTGGAAACTGAAAATCCTGCAATGAAATGGTATAAAGAATTATTTGGTTATTGAGTTATTAGTTATGTCATTTCGATACGATTTTCAAATTGAAAATCACTCAATGACCGTATTGGTTGCCCGGATTTTGAAACACAATGCAGTTAATTTTCTTTAACGTTAGCTATGCGTTTTTCCATAATTAACTATTAACGAACAACCATTAACTATTAACAAGCAACCATTAACTTTTAATTGGAACTAACGATTGTGATCAATAAACGATTTTTACAACTAATACTGGACTAGGTTTGGTTTTGAACCGATCTTCACAACATCTACGTCATACTCCTGGAAAATACCGCAAGAATATTGCTTCTTTATTAAGGAGGTGCCAACTTTCTTTTTAGAGCGTATTTCTATTTCTTTGGACAGATACTGCATCGATCTCAATTTTTTATATAACATAAAACGGGAATATATACGTATTGTTGTTTTAAGCTCACCATCTCGACATTATTTTAAGCCGTTGTGCATTTTGAAGATTATAAAGCAGAAAAAAGCGTCAGTTCTAGTGGTTTTTCGCAACGAAGTGGAGAAAAATTATATCGAGAACAGCTTTTTTTGATCCAAAACTCTATTCTCGATACACTTCTTCCTCCGGTCGAAGCACCTGCCTACCGCAGGCAGGCTCGAATTGACGAATTTCGAATCCTAAAATCAAAATGTACAACGGGCTATCTTATGAATTTACAATTGTAAATTCGCTTACCAAACATTTTATCGGAATTTTGTGATTTTTTAAAATGAAGGGATACTAATACCACAAACCAAAACCGGTATATGGGGAAGGAACAGGAGTTTTCACAAATCGTAAAACAAAACGAAGGGGTTATTTTTAAAATAACCACTATTTATACAGATAATGGAAGGGATCAGCAAGATTTGTATCAAGATATCGTATACCAGTTGTGGAAATCCTTCCATACGTTCAGAAACGAGTCTAAAATAAGTACCTGGATGTATCGGGTTGCATTGAATACGGCCTTGACTCAACTTAAGCGTAACAAACGAAAGGGACGGTCCATACCCATAGATCAGGTAGTGTTACGACAGACCGAATATTATGATACGGAATTTGAAGAGCGTTTGAAGCTTTTATACGCCCATATCCATCAATTGAATGCATTGGAAAAGGGAGTAATGCTACTGCTATTGGAAGGGAAAAAATATGAGGAGATTGCAGAGATAACCGGCTTATCGCCAAGTAACGTTGGTACAAGAATATCCCGTATCAAGCAAAAGCTAAAAAATCAAATGGTTAAAAAAAAGTAGTATGGAGATAGAAGAAATAAAGGCCGTATGGTCCGAAATGAGCGACCAACTGGAAAAACAAAAAAAACTAACCGATGAAATCATTATGGAGATGACACAGGAAAGATATCGTAATAAATTTAGAACAATCAGCACCTATGAAACTATAGGAGCGGTGGTCTGCTTTGCCGCCGCTTTGCTCATACTGGTCAATTTCAACAAGCTAGATACCTGGTATCTGATCAGCTGTGGCTTTGTCTCCTTACTGTTTTTAGTGTTGATGCCTATGCTGGTTTTAAAATCCCTGGGAAGAATAAAAGGCTTGGATATTGGAAAAAACAACTACAAAGAGACCTTGGTGCGCTATACAAAAGCAAAAAAAAACCTACTGATGCTTCAGCAATTTGGCATGTACGGGAGTTTTATCTTTATGTTTACCGTTACGCCCGTTTTTTCAAAAATTCTGTCCAACAAGGATTTTTTTATGGTGGAAAGAGGTATTTGGGCATATGGGTTTATAGCGATTATGGTCGTTTTTCTTTTCTTTTTTGCCCGATGGGGATATGGA
>JBATTK010000106.1:0-94213 GCA_049670505.1 Saonia sp. | reverse complement strand
CGTATATGAAGTAACCATTAAGACTCCCAAAAAAACATCCACTTGGTATCAAAAAAATCGGAAAATGCTGACACATTTCCCGATTCGGTAAAAGTGATTTAAACAAGTTAAACCAATTAAGAACATTAAAATTATGAAAAAACTCTTTAAAATAGGGAGGATAAGACAATTCTTTCCCTTAATTAGCTTAAAGATGAAGCTTACATTTATTTTAACGGTAGTTTCCCTGATTCAAATACAGGCCAATTCCTATTCACAGAACAAAAAAATTTCCTTAGATTTTTCGAATGTAACGGTTAGCCAAATAATAAATGAAATAGAATCATTATCAAAGTATAAGTTTTTGCTGAACAGGAAAGATGTGGATCTGAACAGAAAAGTTTCCATAAAAGTCAGAAAAAAAACAATAAAGACTATTTTATCCCAACTATTTGAGAACACCAATGTTGGTTATGAAGTTTTGAACAAGCAGATTATACTGAGAAAGGCCGAAAAAACCGCGTTTGTTCCGGACAAAAACGAGAAAGCGAGTATACCCATTAAAAAGGTGCAATTTCAAGTATCGGGAACCATAACCGACACCAATGGTGCACCTTTGCCCGGTGCAAGTATCGTAGAAAAAGGCACGACCAATGGAACGCAATCCGATTTTGATGGGAATTTCTCCTTGGAAATCGTAGATGAAAATGTAACCTTGGTCGTTTCCTACATTGGTTTTGCTACCAAGGAAATTCCCGTGAACGGCCAGACCAATTTAAACATAGCCTTGGAAGAGAGTGCTGCAGGACTCGAAGAGGTCGTAGTGGTAGGTTATGGAACCATTAAAAGAAGTGATGTTACCGGAGCGGTGTCTACCGTAGATTCCGAAGATATTACTGCACTCCCCGTTCAGGATGTACAGCAAGCGCTTAAGGGTAGGGCTGCCGGGGTACGGGTGATTCAAAATTCCGGTCAGCCAGGTTCCCAGGTACAGATCCAGATCCGGGGTGGTAATTCCTATTTGGGGGACAACAACCCCCTATACGTGGTGGATGGTTTTCCGATTACCGGCGGCATAGATTTTTTAAATCCTTCCGACATAAAGACCATAGATATTTTAAAGGACGCCTCCGCAACGGCCATTTACGGGTCAAGGGGAGCTAATGGCGTTGTTATGATCACTACAAAAGGAGGAAGAAAAGGAGAACTGGGCCGAATAGAATTTGACAGCTATTATGGGGTACAACAGGTTATTAATACGTATGATCTGCTGAATACAGCTCAGTTTGCTGAAATTGCAAACCTACAAGCCGTTACAGAAGGTGCCCCTTTACCTTTTGATTTGAACAACCTGCCCGATATTGAAACGGACTGGCAAGACCAAATTTTTAGAACGGCCGGTATTCAAAGCCACACCCTGACATTTTCGGGCGGAAGTGAAAAATCATCATATTCGGTATCGGGAAATTATTTTAGTCAAGAAGGCACCATTATCAGTACGGGCCTAAAAAGAGGGTCTTTTCGTCTGTCGCTAGATAATCAAGTAAATGATTGGGCCAGACTGAACGCCAATGCCGTTGCAACAAGATCGGAGAACAATGGTGCCAGTGACAATGCAATAAACAACGGAGATGGTGGTGGCAGCAATGTTTTTGCAGCTGCTTTGGTCGCACCTCCTTTGATCGCTCCCTTTGATGCAGATGGTAATTTTAGCGATGTAGGGCCATTTGCATTTAGCCCTGTTGCCATTAATAATCCATTGGCATACGCAGAAAGATTGGATCAACAATTGACTACTAAGGTTTTGGCAAATATGTCCGTCGAATTTAAACTGAACGACTACCTAAAGTTTAAGATTATGGGGGGTGCCGAGCACGAGTTTATCGAGGACAACCGTTACTCACCATCAATACTGACGAACCTCAGTCCTACAGGAAGGGCTGAAACAACTTTGATAAGAAACATTTCATTTCTAAACGAAAATATATTGTCGTTTGACAAACAAATTGGCGAGAACGACCAATTATCCGTTGTAGCCGGGTTTACGGCACAAACATTTAAAGGAAAAATAAATGAGTCGAGCGCAACAGGATTTGCAAGTGACGCCCTTCAAAATAATGCTTTGGAAAGTGGCGAGATTACCTTACCGAATGCATCCAGTGTCACAGATTGGACACTCCTTTCATGGCTGGGAAGGGTGAACTATAATATCAATGATAAGTACCTGTTTACGGCCAGCATCCGTGCTGATGGCTCCTCCAGATTCGGGGAAAACAACAAATGGGGCGTCTTTTCATCAGGAGCCTTTGCATGGAAAATAAACAACGAAAACTTTCTTAAAGATTGGGACGCCCTAACCGACCTAAAATTAAGAATCGGTTATGGAGAGACGGGTAGTACAGCTATTAACCCCTACCAATCTTTGAATATTTTACAACAACAACGGGGTACTTTCGGCAACTCGGACGTAATTGGTTTTGCAAGTAGGTCCGCGCCCAATCCAGATCTAAAATGGGAAACCACGGCACAATTGGGTGTAGGTCTGGACATTGCCTTTATCAACGATAGATATCGATTCTCCGTTGATTACTATGATAAAAGCACCACAGATTTGCTTGCAATTATCCCCTTGCCCGGCTCCGTTGGTTTCAGTTCACAGATTACCAATCTGGGAGAAGTAAGGAACTCGGGAATGGAATTTAGTTTAGGGGCAACCATGGCAGAAGGAAATTTCGGATGGGATATGGCCGGGCAGTTATCGTTCAATATAAATGAAGTAATTACGATTGGGGAGGATATTCTCGGCGGAACTTTGAACATTCCTTTTGCAGCTCCCGTAAATATTGCACGTGAAGGGGAACCTCTAGGCATGCTTTATGGGTTTCGGGAAGATGGGTATGATGATCAAGGCGTCATAAACTATGTAGACCTTAATGAGGATGGGGAAATTTCAAATGAAGACCAGGAAATTATTGGAAATCCCTATCCCGATTTTATTTATGGGCTCAACAACACTTTTACGTATAAAAATGTTCAGCTCAATATTTTTATCGAAGGTTCACAGGGTAATGAACTGTTCTGGGCTACCGGAGGAATTCTTACCAATTCCTTCAGCCAGGGAGGAAATCAATTGATAGACGTTTTCAATGATTTTTGGACTCCGGAAAATACCGATGCAGCGTATCCAAGGCCCACCGAGAACCGTTCACAGTTCAGGGTTTCCGAAAGGTTCGTAGAAGATGCATCCTATCTACGGCTGAAGAATGTAAAATTGGCCTATAACCTGCCTGTAGAAAAAATGGATATCGGTATCAAGTCGCTCCAACTGTATATCAGTGGCCAAAACTTAATTACCATAACGAACTACCCCGGACTGGATCCAGAGGTAAATACGCGTTCTCAAACTGGCGATTTACGTATAGGCATTGATCAAACGGGTTATCCTTCCTCAAAGATATTCACCTTAGGTTTAAACCTACAGTTATAATACTACCAACAATAATATTAAACTAAGAAAAATGAAAAAGTTATTGATCTTACTCGTTATAATGATTTCTGGCCTTTCCTTTATTGCATGCGAGGATGCATTGACGGAAGAACCTGAAGGTGTTTTGGTGCAGGAAACTTTTTATCAGAATGAAGCGGATGCGCTATCCGCATTAACAGCAGTGTACAGTGTCTTTGATAGAGGAAACGGTTTTCCTACGATTTGGTTTATGGCACTCCTGGAAAACAGGGCCGAATACTCCAATGGAAGGGGCAGTCAAATTCCTATGAGTATTTATGATACCCCTTTGGACAAGAGCAATCAAAGTAGGGTATTTAACTGCTACAATGATATTTATATAGGGATAAATAGGGCGAACGCAGTGCTAGATAACGTTGCCGGTATAGATATGGACGAAACGTTGAGGTCGCAATACCTTGCCGAAGCACGGTTTTTAAGGGCTTTTTTCTATAGCAATCTAGTGAAGTACTGGGGCGGGGTTCCCATACGGGACAAAGAGTTTACCGATTTGGCACAAGTTCCCCAACCGAGAGCCTCCGTTGCCGAAACTTGGGCCTTTATCATAGAAGACCTACAAATAGCAATTCCTGAGCTGGCATCTTCTTTTTCGGAATCCGAGAGTGGCAGGGCAACTTCTTGGGCGGGAAAAATGCTATTGGCAGATACGTACTTAAATACGGAGAACTGGCAAGCCGCTATGGATTTAGCGGATGATGTTATTGTAAATGGCCCTTTTTCCCTAATTGAAGTACAGGAGGCAGATGATTTTATGCAAATTTACGGCCCGGATGTAGTAACACATCAAGAAGATATCTGGTCCGCACACCATAGCGCAACAAATGGTCAACAAATACCCACCTTTATCCACGATGGGAACCTGGGATATTCCGTAGGGGGATTCCGTGCATGGCTTCCTGTTGAGAATTCTATTCTGGGCAGCTGGGATACAAATGACTTTAGGCAAGAGTTCAACATATACACGTTTCGTGTAATAGAGGGAGATACCATCTTCGTCAACGCCCAGACACCGGTACTGTTTAGAAAATATAGGGATCCGGATGCAGCGGACAACGTCAACGCCCGTAATAATATTCCTTTTTTCAGGTTGCCCGAGGCCTACCTTATTTATGCAGAGGCATCTAGCGAGGCAAACGGAGGCCCGGATGCCCTTGCCTTGGAACGTTTAAATATTGTACGTAGACGTGGCTATGGAATGGATTTGAACAGTCCCTCTCCTCAAGATTATGGAATGGGATTATCCGCATCGGATTTCAAAGATCGTGTTTTAGATGAAAGGGCCTATGAATTTGTTCTGGAGATGAAACGATGGAACGACCTGCTAAGGACCGGAAGGGCACAAGAGGTAATAGAAGCAACCGGAAAAGTATGGGATGATGTAAGTCTACTTTTTCCTATACCTATTAATGAAATAAACAACAATCCGGCATTAAGTCCAAGTGACCAGAATCCTGGCTATTAAGAAAGTTGATTTGAGTTAATTTTAGTTCGAAAGAGGGCGGGTACTGTAATCTAGCCTGCCTTCTTTTAAATTATTTTTTGACGGGCATCATCGACACGTATGGTTTTTTTAAAAGAAAAGCGTAATATCAAATAACAATGAAAATAGAATTTAAAAAGAGAATGTTGACTGTTGTAATGGTGTCCATCGCATTAGGTTTTGGAACCGGAAAAGTGTACGGCCAAGAAAAGCGGACGCAAGCCGATGTCATCATCTATGGAGGAACATCCGCAGGTATAGCGGCTGCCATTGAGGTAGATAAAATGGGTAAAACGGTACTAGTTATAGAGCCTTCTTCAAGAATTGGGGGGTTAAGTACAGGCGGTTTAGGACAGACCGATATTGGGAACAAACAAGTTATCGGAGGAATTTCACTTGAATTCTACAAAAATATTAAAAAGTACTACCAAAATCCCAAGAATTGGAAGTGGCAGAAACCATCGGAATACAAAGATGGAGGTCAAACAAAAACAGAAGCTGGGGAGCAAGCCATGTGGACTTTTGAGCCATCGGCCGCGCTAAACGTATTCCATCAAATGATTAAAGGCACGAATATTAAACTGGTTTATGGCCAAAGACTCAACCGAACATCCGGAGTACGGAAAACCGATAACAAGATTACTTCCATTTTAATGGAATCCGGCGAAGAATACTTGGGCCACATGTTTATCGATGCTACCTATGAGGGAGATTTAATGGCAGCTGCAGGTGTGAGTTTTACGGTTGGCAGAGAATCGAACAGCCAATATGGAGAGAATCTTAACGGTGTTCAAGCGAATACGTTTAGCCCTACTTTGCTCGGAACTCCATCTACCAATGGAGCAAACCATAATTTTGTGGATGGGGTAGACCCATACGTCATCAAGGGAGATAAAAGTAGTGGAGTTTTACCCTATATAGATAGTAGTGGCCCCGGCAAGGAAGGGGAAGGAGATAAACGGGTACAGGCCTATTGTTTTAGAATGTGCCTTACCGATCATCCGGAAAACAGGATACCGTTCAAAAAGCCCGATAACTATAATGAATTGAATTATGAACTGCTTTTTAGGAACTATGAGGCCGGGTTTGATGATGTACCGTGGATAAATTCCAGTATGCCCAATAGAAAAACGGATACCAATAATAAAAACGGATTTTCAACGGATTTTGTTGGGCAGAATTATGACTATCCTACCGCAAGTTATGAAGAGCGGGAAAAGATTGTGGAAAATCATCGCAACTATCAGCAAGGTTTAATGTGGACCTTGGCCTATCATCCCAGAATACCCGCAAATATCCGCAAAGAGGCTTCCCGTTGGGGAACTTCCAAAGATGAATTTGAAAGGGAAGACGGCTGGCAACAACAACTATACATCAGGGAGGCTCGAAGAATGGTAGGCGAGTATGTAATGACGCAGAAAAATTGCGAAGGTATCAATGTCATTACCGATGCGATAGGAATGGCCGCTTATGGGATGGACTCGCATAATGTTCAGCGATACATTGATGATAATGGGCAAGTTAAAAATGAAGGGAATGTGGAGGCTAAATTTCCCAAACCTTACCCTATAAGTTATCGTTCCATTACTCCTACCGCAAAAGAATGTGCCAATCTACTGGTCCCGGTGAGTTTGAGTGCCTCGCACATTGCATACGGTTCCATTCGGATGGAACCCGTTTTTATGATTCTTGGACAATCTGCGGCAATCGCCGCTATGTTGGCTATTGATCATAACAGTTCCGTGCAAGAAGTGAACTATGGGGAATTAAAGAAAATTTTAGTGGCAAAAGGACAGATATTGGAATAGATGGGCACCTTAAAATAAGGTATTTGGGTTATGAAAAATATAAAAATACTACTGTTTTTATGTATAGCGATACAGTCCTATTCCCAAAACTTGAAACCTATAAAGCTGGTCTGTGAGTATTTGCCGAATCCAATGGGAATGGATATTCCCAATCCCCGTTTGAGTTGGCAAATTAAGGCGGATACCATTTTAAACGGGATACATCAAAAAGAGTATCGGATTCAAGTTTCAAAAGAGAGTTTAAATTTTAACGATCCCGTTTGGGATTCAAAAATCCATAGTAATCGATCGCTTCATATTGAATATAAAGGCGAGGAATTACTTCCTAAAACAAGATACTATTGGAGGGTGAAAGTTTGGGATAACCATGAAAGGGAAAGCAAATGGAGCGAAGTTAACTATTGGGAGACCGGATTAATGGATACAAAGCTATGGAAAGCAAAATGGATCGGTCCCGACCTTGAGGAGAATACACGGATAGATAACCCTTCGCCACTTCTTTTAAAACAATTCCATCTAGAAAAGGAAATTAAGAAGGCTAGACTGTACATTACATCCAAGGGGCTTTACCTATCAACGCTCAATGGAATACCTATTACGGATGAGATTTTTACGCCAGGGTTTACCAGTTATGATAAAAGACTGCAGTACAGGGTTTATGATGTGGGCAACCTCTTGGGCAAAGGAGGAAATTCTGCGGGTGTAATGCTTGGTGATGGCTGGTATCGGGGGAGGTTTGTCGGTGAAAATAAAAGAAACATTTACGGAGAGTACCTAGCCCTGCTGTACCAATTGGAAATTGAGTTTATAGATGGGGAAAAGATAATAGTGGTCTCCGATAACAGTTGGAAATCAACAACAGGCCCCATACGCATGTCCAATATATACGATGGGGAGACCTATAATGCCAATTACGAAATTGAAGGTTGGAATCTACCTGGTTTTAATAACTCTAAATGGCAAAATGTAATTACTCCACCGTATGCCAAAAACAATATTGTTCCTTCCGTGGGGATTCCTGTTAAAAGAATTGAGGAACTAAGGCCTATCAAGAAAATAAGGACTCCAAAAAATGAGCTGGTTTTCGATTTTGGTCAGAATATGGCAGGAAGAATAAAAATTAAGCTCAAAGGAAACAAAGGGGATACCATTACTATACTACATGCAGAAGTTTTGGATAAGGAGGGAAATTTCTATATGGATAACTTGAGAAGTGCAAAACAAAAGGTCGTTTATATTTTTAAAAACAATAAAGAGATCCTTTATGAACCGTATTTTACCTTTCAAGGGTTTCGATATGTGAAAATCGAAGATTTTAAAGGAGTGATTGATAAAGCGGATATTTCGGCCGTAGTCATCCATTCGGATATGGAAGAAACAGGTTACTTCAAATGTTCCGATTCACTGATAAATAAGCTTCAGCGCAATATTAAATGGAGCCAAAAGGGAAACTTTCTTGATGTTCCTACCGATTGCCCCCAACGTGACGAAAGGATGGGGTGGACCGGTGATGCCCAGGCCTTTGCAAGCACCTCTATTTTTAATTATAATACGGCTGCTTTTTATACAAAATGGTTGTTAGATCTGGAGGTAGATCAATTTGAGAACGGAAGCGTTCCATTGGTCATTCCCGATGTGACCAAAAGAATTGGAGCAACTGGGTGGGGAGATGTAGTAACCATACTTCCTTACACGATGTATCTAAAATATGGGGATAAAAGAATTCTAGAAAAACAGTACGATAATATGAAGGCATGGGTAAATTACCTCAAATCCCTTGCCGGTGAAAACCATATTGTCAATAACGGATTTAATATTGGCGATTGGCTCTATTTTACGCCTCCCGGTAATTGGAACGTAAAACCCGGGTTTACGGGTTTTGATTTTATTTCCACTTCCTTTTTTGCCTATTCAACAACAATATTAAAAGAAGTGGCACTTATACTTGAAAAGCATGAAGAGGTAAAATTACATGAACAAATGCTCCAACAAATAAAAGATGAATTTCAAAAGGAGTTTATGACACCTTCCGGAAGGCTCGGTCCACATTCGCAAACCGCATATACATTGGCACTCTATTTCAATTTGGTTCCTGATGACATGAAGGTCAATGCCCTTAATTATCTGGTTGAGAACATTGAAGGTAGAAATCACCACCTCTCCACCGGCTTTTTAGGCACGCCATATCTATGCCATGTATTGTCCGAAAACGGAAGGACCGATATCGCCTATAGGCTGTTGTTCCAAAAAAAATATCCATCTTGGCTTTATCCCGTAACCAAGGGAGCTACTACTATTTGGGAGCGATGGGACGGGATTAAACCCGATGGCTCTTTTCAAACGTCAGTAATGAACTCATTCAATCATTATGCCTACGGTGCAATTGGCGACTGGATGTACTCCACTATTACCGGAATTAAAAGCGATCTTAAAAATCCAGGATATAAGCATATTATAATACAACCTGAACCTGGCCCGCAACTTTCATATGCCGCTGCTTCCTATGAGTCCATGTATGGGAGAATTGAATCTCAATGGAAAGTGGAAAAGGAGACGTTTTATCTTTCCGTGACCGTTCCTCCCAATACGGAAGCAACCGTAATTTTGCCCGACGGAAAGGAAAAACATGAAATTGGATCAGGACGATATCAATTCCAATGTAAGCTTACGTATTAGAATGGGTTAAAAAAATCAGGCATTCAAATTTGCGTGGCGGTCAGGAACTAAATATATATTAAAAACACATTTAAAAATCAGTAAACTAAAAGTATGACCGGCCATCCACAAAACAAGATATTTTCAATGATAGCCTCACTCACTGTGGTGCTGCTAGTCATTAATTCATGCAAGAAAAAAGAAGAGCATGTATTTCCTAACATTGTTATTATCCTTGCCGATGATCTTGGCTATGGGGATTTGGGTTCTTACAACCAAAAATCTTTGATTCCGACCCCTAATTTGGACAGGTTGGCAGCGGAGGGTATCCGGTTGACCGATGCGTATTGTCCCGTTTCTGTTTGCTCGCCATCACGCTTTGCGTTAATGACGGGTAGTTATCCCTTCCGAAGTTGGAAAAAATCCGGTGTAATGTCCAACTATGAGCCTTCTATGATGGCGCCTAATCAACTTACACTACCTCAAATGCTACAAAAGGCCGGTTACACTACGGCGGGTTTTGGTAAATGGCATTTGGGGGCCTCATTCCCCACCGTGGATGGAAAAAAACCGATCGGTTATGGAAAGTTCAAGGCCAAAGACAATGGGGCAAATCTGGATTTGAGCAAGCCTATTACCGATGGCCCGGCGGATCACGGGTTTGAACATTGGTACGGATTTAGTTGTGCCAGCGAGTGTTGGGTCATGGACGGAAACGAAATTGTGGCGGCCTTACAACACGATTTTTACCATATTGACTCCGCTCCGAACAAAGACCATATTGAAATAATTCCGTCGGACAAATATCTTTCAATGATTACTGAAAAAAGTTCACAATTTTTGGAACAGCATAAGGCATCGAACAAAGACCGACCCTTTTTTCTCTACTTTGCGCCCTACGTGCCACATATTCCCTTATCGGTAAGCGAAGCGTTCAAAGGTACTACCAAGGCCGGATTATACGGCGATTATGTGCATGAACTGGATACCTATATCGGTGAGCTATTGAACACCTTGGATAGCTTACAACAAGTGCAGAATACCATTGTAATCTTTGCCAGTGATAACGGATCACAATTTGAAGTTACCGGTACCAATATTGATTTGACTACAGCAAGCAATAGTCCGGAAGATGTTCTAAAAAAGGGGCAGGACCCAGATGCACATTTTCCGAATGGTGCATTGAAAGGCACTAAATGGACCGCTTGGGAAGGGGGGGTAAGAACTCCTTTCATTGCACGTTGGCCAGGGCATTTTCCCGAAAATGCCAAATCCGGACAATTATTTGCACTTAATGATGTCATGGCTACCCTTGCTTCGGTCATCGATTTTGAGCTTCCGGACGATGCGGCGGTGGACAGCTATAACCAACGTTCTGTTTTAGAGGGAAAAGATGAAAATATCAGAAAATCAGTGCTTATACAATCCTCTAAAAATCAGTTGGGCCTAAGGAAAGACGACTGGAAATATATTGAACCAAAAGGTGAAGATACCGAAGGCGAATTGTACCATCTGAAAGATGACGTTTCGGAATCCAAAAATCTTTATAAAAAATATCCAAAAGTGGTTCTGGAGCTTAAGGAGCATTTGAAAACGATTACCCATAGTGACGTATCAAATATGGAGGATGGGTATTGATAATTGATAAAATCAATTGTATTACAGCACCAATGGATCAAACCTAAAAACAAAACCTGATGAAGTATAAATCAGTCTTTTTATCTTTTTTAATAATCTTTTCCTTTGCCGCAATCGGCCTACAGAGTTGTAAGCAAAAAGCGCAAACGATAGCAGATTCAAATACAGCGGATATTATTGTCTATGGAGGTACTTCTGCAGCTATTATTGCTGCTGTTGAGGCCGCTACATCCGGAAAATCCGTTATTGTGGTATCTCCCGACAAACATTTGGGCGGATTGAGTTCTAGCGGACTAGGTTGGACGGATACCGGTGACAAAAGTGTCATCGGTGGCCTGGCACGGGATTTTTACCATCGGATATACCAACACTACAGTTCGGACCAAGCTTGGGAATGGCAGCCTAAAGAGGAATACGGAAATACGGGCCAGGGAACCCCTGCCATGGACGGCGAGAACCGGACGATGTGGATATTTGAGCCACATGTAGCCGAAAAAGTATTCGAAGACCTGGTCAAGGAACACCATATACGGGTGGACAGGGACGAGTGGCTGGATCGTGAAAACGGTGTTAAAAAGAACGATGGGAAAATGATATCCATTACCACTTTATCCAACAAAACCTATTCGGGAAAAATATTTTTGGATGCCACCTATGAAGGCGATTTAATGGCCGCAGCTGGAATAAGTTATCATGTGGGAAGGGAAGGTCGCGATGTCTACGGTGAAGAATGGAACGGGGTACAAACAGGAGTATTGCATCACGGCCATTGGTTCGAGTCCAATATTTCCCCATATGTAGTACCCGGAGATCCATCGAGCGGGGTTTTGCCTAGAATATCCGATGGAAATCCCGGTATAAAATATAGCGGTGACGATAAAATTCAGGCGTACTGCTTTAGAACCTGCATGACCCATAACGAAGCTAATAGATTACCTTTTCCTAAACCGGAAGGGTATGACCCCATGCAATATGAATTGCTGGCACGGGTTTTTGAATCAGGATGGAAAGATTGGTTCCATAAATTCGATGCCATCCCCAACCATAAGACCGATACCAACAACCATGGTCCCTTTAGCAGTGATAATATTGGGATGAACTATGATTATCCCGAGGCTTCCTATGAACGTAGAAAAGAAATCATTAAAGAACACGAACACTATCAAAAAGGTCTGTTGTGGTTTGTTGCGAACGACCCAAGAGTACCCAAGGATATTCAAACGGAAATGCAAAAATGGGGACTGGCAAAGGACGAGTTTGTGGACAATGGCAACTGGCCGCACCAAATATATGTAAGGGAGGCACGCAGAATGATAGGGCAGTATGTAATGACCGAAAATGAATTGTTAAAAAGAAGACCCACGCCAAATTCCGTAGGAATGGGTTCTTATACCATGGATTCACATAATGTACAACGCTATATCAAGGATGATGGTTTTGTTCAGAACGAGGGGGATATAGGGATAGAAACCAATGGGCCTTACGCTATATCCTATGGTTCGCTTGTTCCGAAAAAAGAAGAGTGTAGCAATTTGTTGGTGCCTGTTTGTGTATCTTCCAGTCATATTGCTTTTGGATCTATAAGAATGGAACCTGTCTTTATGATACTAGGTCAATCCGCAGCCGCAGCCGCCGTTTTGGCCATTGACGAAGACATTTCCGTACAAGATGTATCCTATGAAAAATTGAATAAGATATTGATCCATAAGGGCCAGGTGTTGGAATAGGATATTCATGGCACTTTCTTATCTTAAAAATAGGGTATTGGAAATTTTTCTTAAAGATGACATTTAGAAACGTATAAAAACCTTTTTTAAAATGATATCATTTGTCGGTTCCATAATTATTTTGATTATAGGGTATTTCCTATATGGAAAGTTTGTGGAAAAGATTTTCGGAGTGGATACCGAGCGGGAAACACCGGCCGTTCGGTTGCGGGACGATGTGGATTTTGTACCATTGCCTACATGGCGTATATTTCTTATCCAATTTTTGAATATTGCAGGTCTAGGCCCCATTTTTGGTGCCATTGCAGGGGCCATGTTCGGGCCGTCCGCCTTTTTGTGGATCGTTCTGGGCAGTATTTTTGCAGGGGCTGTGCACGATTATTTTTCCGGTATGCTGTCCGTAAGGCACAATGGTCTCAGCATCAGTGAGGTAGTGGGTATATATCTGGGTGCCAATGTAAAGCATATTATGCGACTGTTTACGGTAGTTCTCCTGATTTTAGTAGGTACGGTATTCTTGATCGGACCTGCAAAGATCATTGATGGAATGACAGGGAATCTTTGGGGGATTTGGGTATGGACAGGGATTATACTTGTTTATTATATACTGTCTACCCTACTTCCAATAGATAAGTTGATAAGCAAATTGTATCCTATCTTTGGGATGGCCATGTTGCTAATGGCCGTAGGATTGTTGATCGCTCTTTTTTTTGGGGATTACCGAATTCCGGAGCTGGTTCCTTCAAATTTACGCAACATGACAAGTGATCCGGAAGCGACCCCCTTGTTTCCCATACTTTTTGTGACCATTGCATGTGGGGCCATATCGGGGTTTCATGCCACCCAGTCTCCTTTAATGGCCCGTTGTATGAAGAATGAACGCTTGGGCAAGAAAATCTTTTTCGGCACCATGATAACGGAAGGTGTTGTGGCCTTGATCTGGGCGGCCGCGGCCATGACTTTCTTTGGAAACGTAACCGAATTGAACGCGGCCATGCTGGTCAACAATAATAATGCGGCCTGGGCGGCCAATGAGATATCGCTGAACATGTTGGGCGGTATTGGTGGAATACTGGCCTTGTTGGGTATCGTTGCCGCTCCTATAACCTCGGGGGATACCGCCTTTAGGTCGGCACGCCTTATTTTAGGGGATATCTTTAAGTCCGATCAAAAGAAAATCAAGAATCGGCTCCTATTCAGTCTGCCATTGTTCGTCATTGCCTTTTCACTCACACAGATAGATTTTGGTATTATATGGCGCTATTTTGCATGGAGCAACCAAACCTTGGCCACCGTTGTACTTTGGACGATTACCGCTTATCTAATATTGGAGCAAAAAGCCTATTGGGTGACACTGCTTCCGGCACTCTTTATGACCATGGTATGCAGCACCTATATTCTGATCGCGCCAGAAGGGTTTCAATTGCCGAATCATCTCGCCTACATGGGTGGAGCCTTGATAAGCTTGGGAATTTCGTTACTCTTTTGGCATTATATTACGAAAGCAAGAATGGTTTATGTTAAGTTGCCATAAACTCCGTTAAAGAGTAAAAGTAGTATTAGAAAAGTTACGTTAGTTTTTTTTTAGGAATTTCAAGTGCAATGGTTGCATCGTTAAAACAATGTAAAGGGTATTCTTTTGAACAAAATTTTCGATATTATCACGTACGATTGTACCCAACGATACCTTTTACCGTTTTCAGAAGCTTATTTTAGCAGTATAGAAAACAACAACCTATGTCTTCTTTCAATTTTGTAGATATCATCCTATTCCTTGGGGTAAGCCAGGGGTTGTTTTTATCTATTTCCCTTCGGCTTATCCACAATAGGAATAAAAGTGCGAACAAAATACTGTCCCTTTTATTATTAATTGCCGTACTAATGCTCTTTGGCAGAATTTCCGCTTTTCGAATTCCTGAAGATTGGATATGGCGTTTTGGAGTTTTAATGGACACCACTATTTTCCTTTTCGGACCCCTTATTTATATTTACGTAAGAAGATTGGTTTTCAAAGAAGAACCTCCTTTTCGTCTAAATGGGTTACACTATATTCCCGCTATATTGCATTTGGGCTATTATTTCTGGACACTGAGTATTCCCCTCACCGATTTCAATACGCTTTATTTCTCCGGCAAATTGAATTTGATGTTTTTTATAGTCGAGGCGGCAGGTTTGGTATCCTTCATTTTTTATTGGACAAAAACATTTCTGTTGATCCGGAATTATCCCAAGGAAGAAGAAAAAGAATTATCATACCATCAAACCATATTTCAATTCCTAAAATTTTTCTTGGTTACCTTACTAATTTTTATAGGCTTATGGTTGACCAGCTTTTTGAGCACCAATTTTCTTAGGAAACCTTTTGCCTATATCAATTACGTAACCATGTGGATATCGACCCCAATATTTATTTACGTGGTGGGCTACTTCAGCCTTAGACAACCCGAAATTTTTAGGGTCCCCTTTCAACCAAAGATTAAATCGGATAAGAATCGTTTAAAGCCCGAGGAAATTCAGAAACTTCAAAAGCGCCTCCATTATTTTATTTCGGAAGAGCAGGTCTTCCTTCAACCCGATATTACTTTAAAAGGGTTGGCCGAAAAACTGAATACGTCGCCCAACAACCTTTCTTGGTTATTGAATCAAATCTACCAAGCCACCTTTTACGACTATATTAATCGTCATAGGATACAGGAATTTATCTTTAAGATCAATAGGGAAGAACACTTAAATCATACCATTTTGGCACTGGCTATGGACGTGGGCTTCAATTCAAAATCTACTTTTAACAAAGCATTTAAAAATGAGACGGGAAAAACCCCAAGTGCCTTCATAAAAAATGGCAAAGTCGCCTAAAAAGCGTTCGGTCGTACCCACAAAGTCGATATGTTTTCATAATGCCCCTAGTTTAGGGCAATAACAATTAAAACGTTAACAAAATGAAAACAACTAATGTATTTTTTAGATTGGCACTGGTATGTCTATGCCTTGGGGTTTTTTCCTTAGGTGCCTGTATCAATGACTTTGAAGGAGGTGGGCCCAAAGCAAAAAAGGTAAAAACAGTAATCGGAACCGACTTCCCCGCCAATGATGGGCTTTATGTTGCGGCCGATGGTACGGTATTCGCTTCCAACTTTGGAGTATTTGATCCCGCTTTGGGCAAATATAACGGAACACAGGTATTTGAAATTTCGAGAAACGGTAATATTACTGTAAAAGCAAGTGGTTTTGAAGCCCCCATGGGCGGAGTCATGGATAGTAAAGGGAATTTCTATTTTAACAACGAGAACAATAATGACGCTATCTCCGGTATCCTTATAAAAATTGCCCCTGATGGCACTAGTTCGGAAGTCGGGGAAATTCCTGGTTGGCCATCTGGTCTGGCCATAGATAAAGACGACAACATTTATGTAGCGAACTTTAATGATCCCGTAATCAACAAAGTTTCACCGGATGGTTCCATTTCGGTATTCGCAACAGATGATAGGTTGGCCGGTTGCGTTGGTATTGATATCGACGCAAATGGAAATATTGTCACGTCAAATTTTATTACCGCTGATATTTTAAGCATAGACCCTTCTGCCGATGTTTCCTTGATCGCGACTATACCAGATGTTACCCTAGGTTTTGCAATAGGTTATATGACCATTTTTGAAGGTGCAATTTATGCTACCGGAATCAACCAAAATGTAATCTTTAAGGTTTCTTTTGATGGTACCACCGAAATTTTTGCGGGTACTGGCATCGAGGGAAGTGCCGATGGGAAATTAAATGAAGCCACCTTCTCGATGCCCAATGGTATTGCTGCCGACCACCAGCGTAAAATCCTATATATCTCTCAATTTGGTACACCGGGATTGCGGAAAATAAAATTTTAAAAAATTAGACCCGTCAGGCCATATTCACATTTTATTTTATGGTTTGATGGGTCTATTTTCTTTTTACTGTAACAGTATAAATTTTTGCGTATCCTTAGTACAAGATGCCCCATTAGTGAAAAAATGAAAACCCAATGTCATGAAAATCGGCCTACATTTCTTTAAAAGCTTTTTATCCATTATTGTAGCGATCAACCTATTTTATAATCAATCGGATTTTCTGGATGATTATGACCGCCAGCCCATATTTACCGAACCGACACCATCCGAACTGAATGCCGCGATGATGGATTGGGCATTTAGAGACTTGCCGCCAACGGCCACTTCAGTTTTATCGTCCACCGTTTATTTGAGTTTTTTCAATAAAATCAATCTAAGGTCCATTACTTCCCTATTGGCAATATGATCTGCTTTCATTACCAACATTCCTCTTCCCTTTGCAAGTTCTATAGTACCCACTTTAAGCGGTTTAAAATCCTTAACATACGATTCAATTCTAGGGTCCCTATCATTTTCCATACCCCTGAGTGGTGAATCAAAAGCCTCGGTAATTGTATGTACGAGCTTGTTATTACCAAATTCCACGGCGAACACGGAACCTACATTTTCAATGGAACAGGTGTAATATATTTCCACCTCGAACAAACCATCTTGAAGCACCTCGATATCCCAGCTTATTTCATCTCCCATGGCTATCCAATTGGTAAAGAAAGAACAGTTAGGGTATTTGTTACTTCGCTCAATATTACCATGGGCTACCCCATCCCTTGCCGGTAATTGCGTATATGTAAAATCCGGATCGCCTACCGGAAATGGCCTTTCATCCATAAACTCAATCGGCAATACATCCTTTTCCCATTGAATTCTTGCCTTTTTTAAGGAATCCGTAAGTGTTGGGAATTTTTCTGAAACATCAATATGCTGGCTTAAATCCTCTTCCATATCGTATAGTCTTCCTTCGTTATCCAGCCGATATTTTTGTGTCCTTATGCTCGTAGATTCCTTCCAATGATTGTATACCAAACGGGGTTTCCAATGTATAGAATTGGCAAAAATCAATGGGGTCAAATTTGAACCGTCCAGTTTTTTAGCGGTTTCCATTTTAACCCCTGTAAGGGCCGTCAACGTTGGCAACACATCTATGGCACTGGCTATCTCATTGACAGTCTTACCCTTGGGAACCCTATTTTTCCATTGGATAAAGAAGGGGGACAAAACGCCCCCTTCATCTGTAGAACCCTTTTTTCCCCGCATACCATTGTTCCAACGCCAATCATTTGGCCCATTATCGGATAAATAAATAACGATAGTGTTTTCTTCTAAATGCAATTGCTTCAAATGATTCCTTATTCTTCCAACGTTCCAATCAATGTTTTCTACCATAGCCAGGGCGGCTCTAGTAAAATTCTCATTTTCCAATTCAGCTCCTTGGTATTTCAGTTCCAGGTCTGCATGCTCAAATTTGGTCCAAAATTTTTCCGGTACTTGCATGGGACTATGGGGCGTATTTAACGGAAGGTAAAGAAAGAAGGGGTTCTCTTTGTTCTTTTGGATAAAATTTATGGCACGCGAAGTAAGATCATCGACCAAAAAACCTTTCCCTTGTACAATTTTGCCGTTATGCTCCAACATCGGGCTAAAATAATTACCCCAATGTCCCGAACAAAATCCATAAAAATCATCAAATCCACGAGAGTTTGGGTGGTAAGGATTTTGCATACCGTTGTGCCATTTACCATATGCCGCCGTTTTATATCCTGCATGCTTAAAAACATCGGCCATGGTCGTCTCGTCCAAATTCAAACGTTCCCCTCCTGCAGAAGTTGAATACACCCCGGCCCTAGGATGATATCTTCCGGTCAATAATTCAGCGCGGGTGGGTGAACAGACAGGACTAACATAAAAATTAGAAAAGGTCACGCCGTTTTCAGAAAGACTATCGATGTTCGGGGTCTCCAAATTAGTATTACCGTGAATACTCAAATCCCCCCAACCTTGATCATCGGATACTATAAGAATAACATTTGGTGGGGATTTGCTTTTAATTATTTGGTCTTCCTTGGTAACTGGACCACAGGACACCATGGTTACCATAAAAAAGCACCATATACATTTAGCCATCGGATAATATTTTAAAAATCGTATGTGTATACTTTTTAATCGCAGTTTCATCTAAAAACCAAACATTTGACATAAACCTACCCGATCGGTAACTTTCGCCAATATGAGCAAGTCTTGATTCTTAAAAATTCCCAACAAGTCCATCGGAAATGAAACCGATCAACACATCAAAGGACCCTGTGAATCCCAGTAAAGTCTTCTCTAAATTTTGTGGGAGTACGTCCTTTATGTTTTTTAAATGTCCTATTGAAATTGGTCAGGCTATTAAAACCACAGCCGAACGCTATTTCCGAAATGCTTAAATCTTGTTCTATCAACCATCTGGATGCATACCCTATTCGCACATCGTTCAAATATTCGATAAAAGTTCTACCTGTTCTACTTTTAATAAACCTATTAAAGGAAACACAACTCATATGAACGAGACTCGATACTTGCTCCAAGGTTATTTTTGAGTGAAAGTTTTCGTGAATATGATTGTAAACCAACTTAATCTTTTCGCTATTCTGAAAATCATCTAAATGTAGCGTTAAGGTTGAAAGTAAGCGTTGGTTCCTTGAATTGGCAAGATCGAACAAAATTGATAGCATTTCCAGATAATAATCAATGCCATTAAGTTTGGAAACCTTTTGCAACCTTGGGTAGATTCCGGAGCCCGTTTCTTTAGAAAATACTATCCCATGAGCAGATTTATTGAACATATCCCTCAAAGGCAACATGATGGTTCTTTGCAAAAGAGATTTATCGAATAGATCCTCGCTGAATTGGATGGTAATCTCATGAATTTTTTTTGCAGAACAATCATCCTGTTCCCATCCATGATACTGATTGGGTCCGACCAATACCAATTCAATATCATCGATTTCCTCAATACTATCTCCCACTATTCTTCGTATACCCTTACCATTAGCAATAAAATTAAGCTCAATTTCGGGATGAAAATGGACAGGAAAATCAAAAAAATCCTTTTTACGGTCAAAAACCATGAAACTATCTTGATCGGAGAGGGGAGTAATTTCCCGGTGTATTTTTCTATCACAAAAATTCACAAGTATATTTTTATACTAATTAATGACAAAATAGTGCCTAATAAGTGTAAAGGTATGTATTATTTTTGGCAGACAATACTTGTTGATTATACAATTTATAGCACTATTTTATAATTTGTTAGCAATATTTTTTCATTTCACTTAATAATATACAATTGTCAAAAAGAAAATTATATGTCAACTGCGGCGTACCTGAAGTTTTATGGTCATGTATATTAATAATATTGGTAGGAATTACCTTTACCTCTTGCAAAAGTTCATTTATGACTAAATCGCACGAACAAAATTTAGCAGACCCCAACGCAACAAGTTCGGCAAAACACCTAATGGTCAGAATCAAGGAAATACCAAAGACCGGTTATGCTTTTGGTCATCAGGACGCCACGGCTTACGGTCTAGGTTGGAAAAACGATGGTAACGTCTATAAAAGTGATGTCAAAGAGGTCTCAGGTGATTTCCCCGCTGTTTATGGATTTGAACTAGGGCATATTGAACTTGGACATCAGCAAAATCTGGACACGGTAAATTTTAACCTTATGGCCAAACTCATTCGAAAAGCCCATAAAAAAGGCGGTATAATTACGCTTAGTTGGCACCCTGATAACCCCCTTACGAAAAAATCCGCATGGGATCCCTCGCCCACCGTTTCATATATTTTGGAGGGTGGGGCATTAAACTCAAAATACAGGGCTTGGCTTCTAAAAGTGGCAGATTTTTTAAATGGTCTTGAAACCAAATCAGGAAAGGGTATTCCAATTGTTTTTAGGCCATATCATGAAATGAACGGCTCTTGGTTTTGGTGGGGACATGGCAATTGTACTCCTGAAGAGTTCAAACTTCTATGGAAGGAAACATTTAAACTGTTAACAACCCGATATAATGTTCACAATCTTTTGTACTGCTACTCAACGGATGCCGTTAAGAACAAGGAAGAGTATCTTAAATTTTATCCCGGTGATGCTTATGTGGATATCCTTGGTATAGATCTTTACCACAAAAAAACAATGGAAGAATACATTGCACTTTTAAATCACAATTTGTCACTATTAGCTAAAATAGGGAAACAAAAAAACAAACCATATGCTATGACGGAAGGAGGCTTGAACATGGTTACTATGGACACTTGGTGGACAGAAGTATTGGACAAAAACGTCTCGGACAAAGGAATATCATGGGCGCTTTTTTGGAGAAATGCATGGCCGGATCATTATTTTGTACCCTTCAACGGCCAAAAAAGCAGCAGGGACTTTAAGAAATTTAAGGAACTTCCAAACGTACTCTTTTTAAAGAACATCAGAAAAATAAGATAGTCCGGTTATAGGCAAAAGACACTTTTAAAAAGCATAAAATGGAAAGACTTGGGATAAAGGAAAAAATTGGGTATGGTTTTGGGGATTTTGCCTCCTCCATGTTCTGGAAAATGTTTAGCGTTTACCTACTTTTTTTCTATACCGACGTCTTCGGGATTTCGGCAGCGGTTGTAGGTACCATGTTTTTATTGACTAGAATTTTTGATGGTCTTAACGACCCTATAATGGGAATTTTAGCGGATAGGACCAATACCAAATGGGGCAAATTCAGACCCTATTTGCTGTGGATACCCATTCCGTTCGCAATTTTTGGTGTACTTACATTCACAACACCGGAATTGACCATATCATCAAAAATCATTTATGCATATGTCACCTATTGCCTAATGATGATTGCCTATACAGCTATAAATGTGCCTTATGCCTCCTTGCTTGGTGTCATGACTTCCAATTTAAAAGACCGAACATCATTGGCGTCGTACCGGTTTATTTTCGCATTTGCCGGGAGCATATTGGTACTAGCGACGGCCGAACCTTTGGTTGATTTCTTTAGCAATGACGGTGGTATCATAAATCCGCAAAAAGGCTGGCAAAGTACAATGATCCTTTATGCCATTATAGCCGCAATATTCTTTTACGGTACATTCTATCTAACCCGCGAGAGAATACAACCACCAAAAGAACAAAAAACAGCCCTTAAGGCCGATTTGAAAAACCTGGCCAAAAATGCCCCTTGGTTTATATTATTAGGAGCCGGAATAAGTACCCTAATATTCAATTCAATTCGAGATGGTTCAACCATTTATTACTTCAAGTATTATTTTGATACTCAAGATGCTTTTCAAATACCTTTGCTCAACATCCCTATTACCTTCAGTACGCTTTATCTGGTATTGGGGCAAGCGGCGAATATTATAGGGGTTGTTCTGGCCAAACCTGTTTCCGACCGGATAGGAAAGAAACGGACTTTTTTATTCGCTATGGTGACAGCTACCCTACTGAGTTGTATCTTCTTCTTTTTTGAGTCCGATGATCTGTTTCTAATTTTCCTGTTTCAATTTTTAATTAGTATTTGTGCAGGAATTGTTTTTCCGCTGTTATGGTCAATGTATGCAGATATAACCGATTACTCCGAATGGAAAACGGGACGTAGGGCAACAGGCCTTATTTTTTCGTCTTCCTCTATGTCCCAAAAAATGGGGTGGACCTTGGGTGGTGCATTAACCGGATGGATTCTGGCCTATTATGGTTTTGAAGCCAATATGGAACAGACGGAAGAGGCTAAGATCGGTATTCGTATGATGATGAGTATTTTACCTGCAATTGGCGCATTGCTATCGGCTGTATTTTTGATTTTCTATAAACTTGATGACAATTTCATGATAAAAATAAACAAAGAATTAACGAACAGAAGGGAACAATAAACCAAATACAATTGAGTAATTTTATGAGTACAATAGGCAATCGAACGACGCTACCGGCAATTCAAAAACTATTTGATGACCATCTTGGTTTAATCCAGCAAAAGAACATCCGAATTCCCCACACCTCTGGAATTTTTGTAAAGTACAAATATCCCATACTGACCTCGGCACATATACCATTACATTGGCGATATGACCTAAACCCTGAATCCAATCCAAATCTTTTGGAAAGAATAGGTGTAAATGCAACGTTCAATGCCGGGGCGATTAAATGGAATGATAAATACGTATTGGTATTAAGGGTAGAGGGAAAGGACAGAAAGTCTTTCTTTGCTTTTGCCGAAAGTGAAAATGGAATCGACAATTTTCAATTTTGGGACAGGCCCCTGTTCCTCCCTCAAAATGAAGATCCGGATGTAAACGTATATGACATGCGTTTAACTTTGCATGAAGACGGTTATGTATATGGTATTTTTTGTACGGAAAGGAAGGACCCTTCAGCACCAGAAACAGATACTTCTTCCGCTATAGCAAATGCAGGAATAATCAGATCTAAAGACCTAATAAATTGGGAACGCCTTCCAGATTTGATATCTTCTTCAAATCAACAGCGAAATGTAACCTTACATGCAGAATTTGTACATGGCAGGTACGCCATTTATACAAGACCACAGGATGGTTTTATAGAGACCGGGGCCGGAGGCGGAATCGGTTTAGGTTTTGTCCGCGATATGGGTAATCCAATTGTTGAAAATGAAGCGATAATCAATCCTAAAAAATATCATACAATTTATGAATTGAAGAACGGCCAAGGGCCTTCTCCCATTAGGACCAAAGAAGGTTGGTTGCATTTGGCACATGGGGTCCGCAATACAGCGGCCGGACTAAGATATGTGCTATACATGTTTATGACCGACCTTAATGATATTACCAAAGTAATCTATCAACCAGGAGGTTATTTTATGGCTCCCGATGATGATGAAATTATTGGCGATGTAGGTAATGTCCTTTTCTCCAATGGATGGATTACTGACGTAAATGGAGATGTTTTTATTTATTACGCCTCTTCGGATACTAGAATGCACGTTGCTAAAACTACAATTGACATTTTGTTGGATTATTGCAAAAACACTCCTAAAGATATGCTTACCTCCAACGGTTCGGTGGAAAATATTTTAAACCTTATAGGCAAAAATCAAGGTCTTTACTAATACGATATGGATATGCAAAGCCAAATTGAATTTTCCAAAAAATTGGATTTAGAGCTAAAAAACATACTCGATTATTGGCAAAATAATTCCATTGATTGTGAGTTCGGAGGCTTTGTGGGTCGTATTGACCATCATAATAAAGTTGATAAAGAGTATCCCAAAAGCATTGTTCTAAATACCCGGATTTTATGGACGTTCTCCAAGGCAAATAATTTCTACAAGGACAGGAGGTACAATCAGGAATGTCAAAGGGCATTCGACTATTTGTTCCAAAATTTTAAAGATAAAAAAAATGGTGGGGTTTACTGGGAAGTAGACTATCTGGGAAAGCCGTCCAATAAAAGAAAACAGATTTACGCACAGGCATTTTGTATTTATGCCCTGTCCGAATATCACAAATATTCTAAAAATCCTAAGGCCATTCTTTGGGCTATGGAATTATTTCAATTGGTTGAAGACAAGGCGCATGATCGTGAATTGAACGGCTATATAGAAGCATTTGACGAAACCTGGAAACCGATAGAAGATGTACGTCTAAGTAAAAAGGATTTAAATGCACCAAAAACTACGAACACCCATTTGCACATTCTTGAGGCCTATACTGCCCTGTTTGAAATTACGGCGGACATTGAGGTCGAAAAATCCCTTAAAAAATTGCTTGCGCTTTTTTTGGGAAGAATTTTTGCCTACAACTACCATTTAAAGCTGTTCTTTTCCAAGGACTGGAAAACGCTATCCACGGAAATTTCCTATGGCCATGATATTGAAGCAGCCTGGTTATTGGTGCATGCCGCCCAAACAACAGGTGATGTTCCTTTGATATTGCAAACGGAGAAATTATTGATAAGTGTAGTCGAAACTTTTGCCTCGGAGGCATTGGATACTGATTTTGGGGTATGGAACTCCAAAGACCATACGACCCTTGAAATGGACAAGGACAAACACTGGTGGCCACAGGCCGAAGCTATGGTGGGGCTGGTCTATGCATGGAAAATTACGAAAAATAGATCTTATTTTAATATATGTCTGCAAGTCTGGGATTTTATTGAAACCCATATCATCGATCACGAGAATGGGGAATGGTTTTTTAGGGTGAACCCGGAAGGTATTCCATCTACTGTCGAAAACAAAATAGGCCCATGGAAATGTCCATATCATAATGGAAGGGCCCTAATGGAAATTCTAAGTATTTTGGATAATTCTCAAGTCAGAATTTAAAATTATGAAATCTTGATTTTAGATTAAAAACAAACTCCTAACCAACTAATACTGTCTTTACACATTCTCTTATTCGGACAACGGCATTTCCCTGAATAGAAAGAGGGTTATTTTCAAATGAGCCCATATATCTTCCTGTTTATCAAATCAATAAAACACAGCCATAGTTTTTGGTTTGATATACAATTTTTTAACAATTTTTTAATGATTTCGCCATTAAATGACAAAATACAGTAATCCTTTAACTATTGATTAACATACTTTTAATGTTTAGTAAGTTTCGACACCTTCTAGTGTCATCGGATACACAATTTATAACCAATTAGAAAAATTAACTAACTAATACATTTAGATTATGAATCAAAATTTGAATTTCAAATCGTCTGGACTGTTCAAAAAAACGAATTCCGTTTTTCTGAACAGCCTATTTACGGTTATGATCTGTTTGCTTGCTCAATTTACCTATGGCGGCATGGAAACGGCCCTGTTTAAAATGAAAACAGTTACTCAATCTACCGTTTCCGGAACAGTTACGGATACCAATGGGAGTCCACTTCCCGGAGCCAATGTCATAGTAAAAGGGACGGCCATTGGCACCCAGACCGATTTTGATGGTAACTACACCATTGAAGTGGATACAGATGCTATTTTGATTTTCAGTTATCTTGGTTTTATTTCCCAGGAAGTCCCGGTGGACGGAAGAACTTCAATCAATGTAATCATGGAAGAAAATGCGAATCTTTTGGATGAAGTGGTTATTACCGGATACTCAGCCCAAAGCACAAGGGACATTACTGGGTCCGTTACTACCGTCAAGTCTGAAAATTTGGAAGCAACGGCTCCCTTAAGCCTGGAACAGGCGCTACAAGGGCAAGCTTCCGGTGTGGTGGTAGGTGCCCAAGGTGGTCCCGGTGGTGCCGCCGCGGTAAGAATTAGAGGCTTCGGTACTATAAATGGAAACGATCCATTATACATAGTGGACGGCACTCCTACCGGTGCCGGCCTTACCGATCTTAATCCCAATGATATTGCCTCGGTCCAAATTCTAAAGGATGCATCTTCTGCCGCAATTTATGGAAACAGAGCTGCAAATGGAGTTATTATAATTACTACTAAAGGTGGTAAAAGGAATAGAAAAGTTACCTTCTCCGGAAACGTTTTTTTAGGGGTTGACTTTATACCTGGTTCAGCTTTTCCCGACTTGGCAAATCCACAGCAGTTGGCGGAGACCTTATGGAGGGAATTTCAAAATGATGGTGCCGCACCTTCCAATCCGCAATTTGGAAGTGGGACCTCTCCCCTGCTCCCCAACTATTTAATACCTGTTGGTGCCCAAACGGCGGATGAAAGTTTGTACGATGCCAGTTCCAGGGCTACCAGTATTACCAGGGCCAATCCCCAGGGCACGGACTGGTTTGACGAATATTTTAATTCCGCCATCACTCAAAATTACAATATAAGCGCCTCCGGAGGTGGTGAGAATTCTAATTTCTTTACTTCCATGAGCGTTTTGAATCAGGAAGGTGTAGGCTATGAATCGGGATTTATACGATATACATTACGGGCAAACTCTACTTTTGATATTACTGATGGCTTTAGAATTGGTGAAAATGTTACGGTATCGTATTCAGATCAAATTGTGCCTCCGGGTGCCGATGTAAATAATGGGACTATAGCGAGCTTATCTAGATTACACCCTTTAATTCCTGTAAGGGATGTTGGGGGTAATTTTGCCGGATCAGGTGTTTCCGGTTTGGGAAATGGAAACAATCCTATTGCCATTGCCGATAGAAATAAGGATAATAGCAACATAAGTTTTAGAGCCCTAGGAAATTTGTTCGCGGAGTTTGATTTAATCGATGGCCTTACCTTTAAGACCAATCTAGGTTTTGATCTCCTATCTTTTAACCAAGTATTTTTTAGACCTCCGGCGCCCGAGGGGGAAATTTTCAATCTGCAGACTTCCCTATCCGAACGAAATGATTTCTCTAGAACCTATACCTGGTTCAATACCTTGACCTATAAAAGGACTTTGGGCGAAAATATAGATTTGGATGTGCTGCTCGGTACCGAGTTTAACAAGAATATTTTTAGAAGTACTACGGTAAACAGACAAGATTTTGATGTTTTTACCCCTGAAGTGAGATTTTTTGATAATGCAAGTGGCGCTTGGGGCGGATATGGTTCCGGTGGAGAATCTACCTATTTTTCGTTATTCGGAAAAGCTGATGTTAAAATCCTCGATAAATACCTTTTAAGTGCTACGGTTAGACGAGATGCCACCTCCTTATTCAATGACGCCAATAGGGACGGTGTTTTCCCTTCAGGAAGTGTTGGATGGAGAATAAGCAACGAGGATTTTATGAAAGACTCAAAAGTTTTTACCAGTCTTATGCTGAAAGCGGGTTATGGAGTTGTAGGTAACAATGGTAATATAAGAACCGATGCCAGATCAAGCACACTTGGACCGGACATTAATAATTACAACTATGCAACCGGCACTACTACATCCGCAACAGGAGTGGGTATTGCACTTAGGGGAAATTCGGAAATAGGCTGGGAAACCACAAAAAGTATAAATATTGGACTAACCACCAGATTGTTCAATGCCCTAAATTTCAATTTGGATGTGTACGATTCCACTACGGAAGATATGTTACTCAATGTGCCAGGAGACCCTACCGTTTTGGGAAATATAAATTCGGTACCGGCCAATTTGGGTGAAATGAACAATAAAGGTTTTGATGCCGACATAGCATATGACAACTACCGTTCCACTAGCAATTTTAAGTATAATGTCGGGTTTAATATTTCAGCTTATAAAAATGAAGTATTGGTATTAGATCCAGAAAACCCTGAAAGTTTTATTAACGGCGCTCAATTACGAGATCAATTTCCAACACGCACCCAAGCGGGGCAGCCCCTATCTTCTTTTTATGGGAATACCTGGGCAGGAATTGGTGATGATGGAAGGGTAATCTTTTCCGAACTGGATGAAACTGGTGCACCGGTAAGAGGTTTTATTGGGAGTCCCCATCCAGATTTTACCTATGGCCTTACTTTTAATGGAACCTATAAGAATTTGGATTTTTCTTTGCTGTTCCAAGGATCCCAAGGGAACGATATTTATAATTTCAACAAATTTTTCACGGACTTTAATAAGTTTGCTGGGGGAAGGAGTCTGAACTACGTTAACGAAGTAGGTCTCCCCGCCGTAACACAGAATTCTACCCTCATAGGAATAGAGGCTGCCGAATCTACGTATTATGTGGAGGACGGTTCTTATCTAAGAATGAAAAATATAGTTATAGGATATTCGCTACCCGCCGCCATTACCGAGAAACTCAAGGTAGATAAATTAAGATTTTACCTGCAAGGAAAAAATCTATTGACATTCACGAATTATACGGGCCTGGATCCGGAAATAAGTTTAAGAAGTTTTGAAGGCTCGGTAGGAGCTGCCTCATTAACCCCACCAAATAGAACCGACCCGGGAACTAACTTGACCCTGGGTGTGGATAGTGGTGTTTATCCTATCAATAGATCCATACTTTTTGGAATTAACGTTTCATTATAAAAAAAACAACTATGAAAGATTTATTAAAACGACTTTTAATCATTGCTTTGTTTACAAGCACATTCTCCTGTGAGGAGCAATTGGACGTACCGCTTTCTTCCCTTACCACTGATGATGTTGTTCCAAGTATTAGTTTTATCGAAAAATTAGTGGTCGGCACCTATGCAGGTCTTGAAATGAGAAGGGAAGCAGCAGCATCCAATTGGACATTTGGAGGCGTTGCCTCTGATAATGCCTATAAAGGTAGTGAACCGGCCGATCAGTCGGATATTACTCAAATGGAAGTGTATAATGTCTTGACAAATAATCCGTATCTAAGGTTAAGATGGAACAATCTTTACGAGGGGATTACAAGGGCAAATGCAGCTTTGAACGTTATCAATAATGGCATTGAAGGTGGTCAGATTTCTACCGCCCAAGCCAGTGTTCCTACCGCCGAGTTACGATTCTTAAGAGGTTTCTTTCATTTTCAACTTAGAATGACTTTTGGAAATGTACCCTATGTTGATGAGAATACCGTGGAAACTCCACCTAATGATGTGGATATTTATCCTGCTATTGAAGCAGATTTTCAATTTGCTGTTGATAATCTAGACGTGGAAAGTGTACGTTTTGCAGGTGCTAATCAATGGAATGCCAAAGCCTATTTGGCAAAGGTTCATCTGTATCAACTTGATTATGCTGCAGCCAAACCGCTCTTGGATGATATCATCAATAGTGGGGTATATGGATTAAATGCGAACTTTCATGATAATTTTAATTACGCTACCAACAATAGCACAGAAACAGTTTTTGCGGTTCAGTATGCCGTTAATGATGGGGCAGGTGCCGGACAAGGTAATGGAAACGAGGGGGACGAATTAAACTATCCACATAGTAATAGTCCCTTTGGTTGTTGTGGTTTCTATCAACCTTCACATGATTTGGTAAACGCCTATTTAACGGATGCAAATGGTTTACCGTTGACTACCCTTCCCTCCGATCCGGCCGATTATGTGGCAAACGTAGATCCGGCCGATAATGTAAGTGGGCCAACACCTTTTACAGCAGATGCCGATGCAGGTACATTTACTTTTGCGGAAGAGACAAGGAATCTAGATCCTAGATTGGACTGGACCGTTGCAAGACCGGGTATTCCCTTATTTGATCGTGGTGATTTTCAGTTGTCCTGGGCCCGCGACGCCACCTTTGGCGGCCCATACTATAGTAAAAAGTTACTTTGGAGCGAAAGTGATGACGGTTTGGCAAGAGTATCCGGAGGATGGGGCCAAAATATAAGCGTTATTCAAACAAACCTTATTCGCTTTTCGGAAGTACTATTGTGGAGGGCAGAAATCGCCGTTGCAGACGGAAATCTTATGCTTGCAGCAAACTTGGTAGATCAGGTAAGGGCTAGAAACATAGACCCGAGCACTTGGGTCAAAGAAGCGGATGGCGTAACCAATGCCGCCAACTATGCCATAGGCCTATACACCGATAACGGAGGTTTTCCAAATGCCACTTTTGCCATGAACGCGGTTTTGACGGAGTACAGATTGGAGACCGCATTGGAAGGTCGTCGTTTCTTTGACCTCGTAAGACGAGGTGTGGCCAAAGAAATTTTGGACGCATATTTATCAAGAAACCAATTTAGATCTTATTTAAATGGAGTTAGTTTCCCTAATTCCAGGGGAATTTATCCCATACCACAAGAAATCATAGAATTATCAGCTGGTGTTATACAGCAAAATACGTATTAGAAGAAAAGTAAGTTTAGTTTGAGTTAGTATTAACAGGGCGTTATGCGTCCTGTTTCTTATTTTTAATAATCAATTGAGAAATGAAAGAAATGGGGGTTAGAAGTCTTTATTGTTTTATGGCACTTTGTGTATCTTTTATTATTTCCTGCGGTAAGAAAGATACTTCGGGCAAACTTTTTAAAAATTTAGCTCAGGAACATTCCAACATAGGCTTTTCAAATAATTTATCCGAAAATGATTCTATAAACTACTTTACCTATCCGTATATCTATTTGGGAGGTGGTGTTTCCGCCGGGGATATCAATAATGATGGTTTAATTGATCTTTATTTTACAGGTAATATGGTAGCGAACAAACTATACTTGAATAAAGGAAATTTACATTTTGAAGATATCACTACGTCCGCACATGTAGCCGGTGATTCAAGGTGGTATACGGGTACCTCTATGGCCGATGTTAACAATGACGGTTTTTTGGATATCTATTGTTCCGTAGGAGGAAAATTTACCACTACAAAAAACCAGTTGTTCATTAATAATGGCGACAATACGTTTACCGAAAGTGCTAAAGCCTATAATTTAGATGAATCTGGCAATAGCATTCAAAGTACCTTTTTTGATTATGATATGGATGGGGATTTAGATGTCTATATAGCAAATTATCCTCCAACGGATTTTGGAGCACCTACCTCTTATTATTCGTTTAAAATGAATTATACCAAGGATATAGAGACGGACAAATTGTTACGCAACAATGGAGACGGGACTTTTACGGATGTAACCAACAAGTCGGGATTACGATCTTTTGGGCTTACCTTAAGCGCAACAACCGGAGATTTTAATAAGGACGGGTGGCCAGATCTATACGTATCCAATGACTTTAGCTCACCGGATTTTATGTACCAAAATAATAAGGACGGTACGTTTTCCGATATCCTACAACAAGCTACCAGACAGGTTTCGTTTTTTGGAATGGGCGTGGACATAGCGGATATTAACAATGATGGTCTTTTAGATCTGCTGCAGGTAGACATGGATGCCGCCGATAACAGAAGGGCCAAAGCCAATATGGCAAGTATGAATCCCAGATTGTTCTGGAACAATGTAAACGCAGGATTTCATTACCAATACATGCATAATTCATTGCAATTGAATAATGGGGTCTTAAACGGGAGTACTCCTGATTTTAGTAATATTTCAAGACTTTCCGGCATATCTTCTACCGATTGGAGTTGGGGACCTATAATCGCAGATTTTGATAATGATGGTTATAAGGATGTTTTTATCACCAATGGAAATAGGCGGGAAATAAACAATAAGGATTATTTGAATAAACTCAGAACGGCAACTAATATAAAAGATAGCCTATTGGAGAAAATATTGGAAATGCCGTCCGAAAAGATAGATAACTTTGTTTTTAGAAACAAAGGTGATTTAACCTTTGAAAAGGCAAATGAAAAATGGGGTATTTCGTATAAAGGGTTTTCCAATGGAGCGGTCTATGCCGATTTGGATAATGATGGGGACTTAGAAATAGTGGTTAACAATATTGACGATGCTGCTTCAATTTTTGAAAATAAAAGTAGCGAGATAAATAACGCTATAACGTTAAATTTTAAAGGCACCGAGGTGAATCCGTTGGGTATCGGCGTAAAAGTTACCCTTAGCCTGAACGGAGCGCATCAATATCAGGAAATGACCCTGACCAGAGGATTCCAATCGTCAATTGCGCCAAAATTACATTTTGGATTAAAACAAAATGATATCGTAGATTCTATTTTTATTCAATGGCCCGATCAAAAAGAGCAGTTATTAAAGGAAGTAAAAAGCAACCAGTTTTTAACCATAGATTACAGAAATTCCAAGCCAATGAAACCTTTGGCAAAAAAGCAAAACAGGAAATTGTTTGTCAATGAAGCAGACTCTACCCTAGTAAGATTCAAACATGTAGAGAATTTGTACAATGACTTTAAAGATGAGATATTATTGCCACACGAAACTTCAAAATTAGGTCCATGCCTAGCTGTCGGTGATCTTAATGGTGACCATCTAGATGATATAATAATAGGATCTTCGGCACAAAATACAACAGCCATTTATTTCAAAACACCTATGGGTTTTGGTAAGCAGGACATCGCCGATATAACCAAGGATAGTGGTAGTGAAGACATGGGAATACTTATTTTTGATGTTGAAAACGATGGAGATAATGATATTTATATCGTTAGTGGCGGAAATGAATTTGAATACGATTCAACACTACTTCAGGATCGTTTGTATATCAACGATGGAGCAGGAAACTTTACGAAATCGGTAAGTGCGCTCCCCAAAATGATTACAAGTGGTTCAAGAGTTAAAAGTTATGATTTTGACAATGACGGAGATCTAGATCTTTTTGTGGGTGGCAGACTAATTCCTGGAAATTATCCGTTACCGGCAAATAGTTATTTGTTAGAAAACAGAAGTACCAAAAATGAACCTAAATTTATGGACGTTTCCAGTGCTTTAGCACCTGACTTAAACAAATTAGGAATGGTAACCGATGCTATTTGGAGTGACTATAATATGGATGGCCTTATTGATCTTATCGTTGTTGGCGAATGGATGCCCATTACGGTTCTGACCAATCAAAAAGGAAAATTTATCAATACTACCCGAAAGTTGGAATTAGAAGATTCAAACGGTTGGTGGTTTAGCATAAACGAAGGTGATTTTGACAAGGATGGCGATATGGATTACCTGCTCGGCAATTTAGGATTAAATTACAAGTACAAAGCAAATGAGGAGGAGACTTTTGATATCTATTTTAATGATTTTGATGGAAATAACACCAATGATATCGTACTTAGTTATTTTAATGACGGAGAAAAATTTCCGCTAAGGGGCCGCCAATGCTCTTCAGAGCAAATGCCTGCAATTAAATTAAAATTTAAAGACTATAACTCCTTTTCTACGGCAACCTTAGAAGATGTTTATACCGAAGATTACTTGGAAAAATCATTACACTATGGTATTAAATCCTTTTCAAGTATATTTCTGGAAAACAAAAAAGGAACATTGGTAAAACATAACCTGCCTAATATGGCACAATTATCGAACATCAATCAGATTTTGGTGGATGATTATGATAAAGATGGAAATTTAGATGCAGTTATTGCCGGCAATCTATTTGGTGCCGAAGTAGAAACACCGCGTAATGATGCTGGTATCGGATTGTTCTTAAAAGGAGATGGAGCAGGCAATTTTAGACCGGTTCCCGCTCGTGAAAGTGGACTAGCTATTCCAGGGGATGTTAAAGACCTAGCAAAAATTACAATTAACGAACAAGCTTATATTATTGCCGGAAAGAACGGGGAATATCTAGAATTTGTAAGAGTGAACGACTAAAAAGCCACAAAATGCGAGTGCAATCCACCTGCTGCCAGGCATGAAGATAAAATTCGCGGATAAAAAAGATTCAATAAGTTAGGTTAAACCGATGCTAAAAATGTTCAGATGGAATGAATAGAATATGGTTGTTCTTTAGTTTACTTTGTAATGTCCTTTTTATCTCTTGCCATGAGCAACAAAAGAAACAGCTCCACCCAACATCAGCAGCATCGCTCTATCAGGGTCATTGCGGCAGCTGTCATTTAGTACCTGATCCAGCAAATATTCCTAAAGATATTTGGGAAAAAAGTGTATTACCGGAAATGGCGGCGAGAATGGGGTACAGCTATAATGGATACCGACCAAATAAGGGAAAATCAATTCTAGAAGATTATTATGTTAAGTTAAGCAATGCCTATCCAAAGGAGTCCGTTCTTGATAGTGTATCATGGGCTAAAATTCACAATTACGTAATTTCCATGGCTCCGGATACTATTCCTTTGGATACTACGAGAAAAAATAGAACAGGTCAACTTACTCAATTTTCATTAAAACCCATAACTATTAATGAACTTAAGATGCCTATTATTACCCATATTCAATTTGATACGGTCACACACAGATTTAATGTCGGCGATGTTACCGGAGGAATTCTCCACTGGCCGCCCCCTTCTGAAAGGGTAGCAAAGAAATTTAATTCCGCCGTAACCTCATATGAGCAAAAAAATAAAGCCTTGTACGTAACCGAAATTGGAATATTAAACCCAAGTGAAATTCCTAAAGGTTTAATCTCCAAGAGAACAGTTAATACCAAAGACACCATTGCAAAAGAGTTACAGCGGCCGGTCTTTACAAAAATCGTGGACTTAAATCAGGATGGACTCCATGAAATATTGATCTGTGAATTTGGACATCACTCGGGAAAACTATCCCTGTTGGAGCAAAAAAATTTGACATACGTGAAGAAATCCTTATTGTCCTTACCTGGCTCTATTAAACTCGAAATAGCCGACATGAACAAAGACGGGAAAAAAGATATTATTGCTCTTTTCTCACAAGGAGATGAGGGTATTTATATTTTTTACCAAAAAAATAACTTGGAATTTAATATGGAACATATTATTAGGATGGGTCCGGAATATGGTTCTAGCTGGTTTGAGCTGTTAGATTATAATGGAGATGGATATTTAGACATCGTTTATGTAAATGGTGATAATGCCGATTATTCGATTTTTTCAAAACCCTATCATGGTATACGATTGTTTATCAATGATACATCCAATAACTTTGTTGAAAAATGGTTTTACCCCATATATGGGGCAACCAGGGTATTAGCCGATGATTATGATTTAGATGGAGATATCGACTTTGCCGTTACGGCTTTTTTTAGGGATATGGATAGTGCTCCGGATGAAGGCTTTGTATTTCTGGAGAATAAAACTTCGGAGCATTTTGATTTTAGAGCTTACACTTTCAAAGGAAATTTTGCTAGTAGTTGGCTAATAATGGATAATGGAGATTATGATCTGGATGGAGATTTGGATATTTTACTGGGTGCATTTAAAATAACATCCACTGTTGATAATGTTAGGAATACTGAAAAAAATGCTTTATTACTTTTAGAAAATAACGCAATTAAGCCTTCCCAATAGTTAAAACGATGCAAGTCCCTGTCGGATTTTTCCACGACCGCCTATGTACTTGGGCATAGAACCCCATAACACGCCTGTCTATTTCTAATGGCTATTGAAAACCTTATGAATATATGGTTATATCGCTTAATTTATTATATTTATCCGGTTTTCTTAAAAATTGCATAAATATAGAAAGCTTATTATTACATAAGGACTAACAATTGATAATATACTAATCGATACTCCAATTTCGATTAATTTTGAATAAAATTATTTATGACGCTAATTGAAGAAGCTGCAGAGTTTGAAAAAAGGAAGATGAGTAACATGTCCACCAGTGATCGCGTGGAAGCATCTAGGGAAGCCAAAAGGCTTATTTTGTCCGTCAATGAAATCTACAAAGAAACGAAGGATTCCACCTTAATGGATCTAATGAAGCGATTGACCGACAAGAAACGTAAAATTGAAAAAAGGCTTAAAGGAAGGCCCGAAACTTCATAGGTATGTTCGTGAAACGAATTACCCTAACCGTGCGGACCAATCTCATAATACTGTTCATTTTAAAATAAGCATTGCATTTAACGCTGCTTTTTAATTTGAAAAGCTCCTGATGTTCTAAATCCAAAATGGATATCTCCCCTAAATAAACCCCCTTTGGTCTCTACTAAAAAAACTTTCTTGATCACGGAGATGGTCAAGATAAGTTGAAATACATGGCCTCCCGTTTCCATATCCACACCAAGAGCAATAAAATTTTAGGCTCAGGGATTCAAAACGGTTTAGGTTATAATAATACTCCACATTCAAGGATACCCGCTTACTTATTTTAACACGAGTTTCTATCCCTATTAGAAACATATCGTGTGGCTCGTTTGAAAAGGCTGCCGTATGAAAATGACCAAAGAGGGTTTTCAAACTAAAGGCTGAGATCAATAGCGTTGTTTAGCGAATAAATAACTACTTTCTCTTCCTATTCAAATGAAACACATAGGTGAAGGTAAATCCAAAATGAAGGTTGCCATCGTTGAAATTAAAATTATTAACGGTCTGGGCAGTAAAAGCGCCCGTCTCCAAATTTCTGGCATTGGTTAAATGAAATTGTAAGATCACATCACTGACCTCCCAATTTACGCCAATAGCAAAGGCATCATAGGTAGTTACGGATTCAAGGGGATTGGTTACGTAATGGTATTCGGAAACTACGGATACATGGTTTCCTATTTTATACCTCCCTCCTAAGCCCAATGCAAAATGATTGGTCCGGTCTTCCGGAAAAAGTATCGAGGCCCTATGTACAAAGGTAGGTGTAAACTGAAGCGTAAAATTACGGTTGAACTTACGTGCTATCAGTAGCTGACTTGTAAATGACAACCTATCTACAAAATCACCTTGAAAGCCCGTACCCGCATATGACTCACTCCTGTAAGCTACATTCTGGAATACCGTGATGCCCAAGGGCGACCCTTTTTTGTCCATTCGTTGTCTTACAAGTCTATACTTTAAGAATCCGTCAAAAATACCATCCCAGGTAGAGCCCCCTGCCCCAAAGGTGAGTCGATCCGAAATACCATACTCCAGTGCAAATCTGGTACTTAACCGATCGGCCAGAAAACTTTGTGTACGCACGGGCGTGTTCCAGAACCTGTTCATAAATTGCAGTTCCAGTATTCCCTTTTTACGGGTTTCCACAGATTGCCCAATAGCAATACGTGTAGCCTTAAAAGACGCCTGGGTATATAACGGCCCTTCTTGATATTCCTGTTCTATAGCTTTTAGCAAATCTTGGGAATGCAATACGTTGCATCCGCAGAACAGAAAAAAGAGGGATAGAAGAAAATGATTATTTTTCATAAGGCTGATATTCAAATCTGAAAGTAATTGAAATAGTTTTGGCTATGTTTTTTGCTAAAATAGGCGGCACCTTAATTTCGAAGTCCTTGACCTCAACATTAAAATCACCGGAAAAAATATATGTTTTGTCCATTCTTTCTATTCTCGTCTTTATTTCTACTTCTTTGGCAACACCGTGGACCATCAGTGACCCTTTAATCATTTTGGTCTGAATACCCGTGACAGAAGTGTCAAAATCCAAAATATTACCTTCAAAAATAGCCTTTGGATAGATATCGGATTCAATATAACTTTCATTAAAATGTTCTTCCATCAATGCTTTTTCAAAAACAAAGGCCCGCATCAACATACTTATGGCAATTTCTTTCTTTGCCAAATCTATAATACTCAACACTTGATTGTTGGATGCCTGGATATTTTCTACCGAGGTATAGGAGAAAAAAGAAACCTGGCCTTGCCGTGCAATGAACTGATCGGGCACCTGCGCATATCCCGACCAACATAGTAAAACAAAGATTAACGTAATTATCTTATTCATTGGTTTTTTTGTTGATGATCACACAATTCAATAGTATGGCGTCCATAAGGAATCCTTTGCAAATTCCTTTTAAGCGCACTGTTTGGCCTAGTTTTAGTTTTTTTATCCTACCGGTCTGATCTGTTTGCATATCGCACATCAAACAAGCCATTTGATTTTCTCCTTGCAAAAATACGGTATACCTATTATTTAAAAAGTTAACTTCCCTAATAACGCCTTCTACTTCTATAGTTTTTTCTACATACCTTGAATTTGCCAAATTCTCATCCACTATAAAAGAGGAAATCAAACTGTCCGAACTAATCGCTATATCAGTACGTTCCTCCGCCATATCCATGATACGGGTGTCACTGAAAAACACATTGTACGTATAATAGGTACAAAGTAAAAGAATTCCGATAAAAATGAGCGCGACAAAGCCTGTACCCCTATTTTTTTTAATCATTAAATCATTTATTTTTAATCACTTTGCCAATTCGTACAACTTGGATATAGTGCTTAAACGGTCCTATAATGAACGGTTTAAAGGTAAGATATTTTAAGTCGTACATTTTCTGTTCCCATTTATAACTATTGAAACCCATAAGGTAAAAATGACCATGCGATCCTACCCTATGGGTTTTATTACAACTAACCTAGAATATCAATTTTTCTTCATAGCAATTTAATTCCCCGAAAGTTGTAATAAGCTTCAATAGTTGTTTATATCATTCGGGACCATAGATTAGGTCCTAGTTACCACTTCCTAGGGAAGGGGTGGCATCCTCGTTCCAGTCCGTGGACTCATTTCCCTCACCATCATAAGCAATACTGGATCCGGGGGAAACGTTAGGCACAAAACCTCCCTCGTTCCATATGCCAGCTTCTACAGCAACACTTTCCCTAGCATTACCTGCCGCACCCCATTGCACAAAATCTAAAATCGTTGAGGAATCCGCAAAATTGGTATTGGTATTGTAAAGGCCAACCGCACCGGCATCATCCGGAGCACTTAGACTTACCGCGGATAGTACTAAGAATTCGCCCGGGGCAAGATTCACAGATCCGCTAACGATGTCGGTCATCGCTGCATCACCAATTCTAAAATAGGCGCCTGGACCAAAACATAGCCAATAATTGCTGAGATCAACGGTTTGTTCTCCATTATTGTACAATTCTATCTCATCGTTTACCAAATATTCCACTTCATTTAGAATTACCGATTTAATAGGAGGTGTTACGGTATTGGCCGCACCGAAAGTTGTTGTAGTGGTCTCTGCCCAATCAGAGGCGGCATTACCTTCACCATCAAAAGCAATGCTATTGTCGGCATCGGAAACTACGGCAACATATTCGCCCAACGTCCAAATACCGGCAGCTACAGCAACTTCTTCACGTATGCTACCTGCCGCACCCCATTGCACAAAATCCATTAAGTATTCAGGATTCGCAAATCCTGCATTGTTGATATAAAGACCTAGGCCTCCTGTTCCATTAACTGTGTTGATTTGACCTGCAACAGTATTTATTTGGTCATATGTAATCACTAAAAAGGAGCCAGGTGCAAGCGCTAAACCTCCTTCAACAGAAAGGTCCCCCACTCTTCTGTAAGTGCCAGGTCCCAAACATAAAAAGTAATCACTTAAATCTATGGTTACATTACCACTATTGTACAGTTCCACCGTATCGCCCAAATATTGAACTTCGTTCAGTACAATGGATACTTCTACCGCAACCATAGAATTCGCGTTTCCAAAAGTAGGCTCGGCAGTTTCCGACCAATCGGAAGCTGCATCTCCTTCTCCATCAAAAATAATACTTGTGGTCGTATTGCCGATGACATTTACGTACTCACCTGCAGTCCAAATACCTGCCGCGGCGGCAACTTCTTCCCGAACGCTCCCCGCAGCGCCCCATTGCACAAAATCCGAAATTGTTGAAGGATCTGCAAAACCGCTATTGTTGATATAAAGCCCTAATCCGCCTTCCGCATTGGGCATGTCATAGTCAATGACCAAAAACTCTCCCGGTGCCAGATCCAAATTACCCGTTACTTCCAAATCTCCAATTCTTCTGTACGTACCAGGTCCCAAGCATAAAAAATAATCGCTTAGGTCTACGTTTATATCCCCATTGTTATATAACTCAACTTGATCATTTAAATAACCTACCTCGTTTAAAACAACGGATGCTTCCGCACTCGGAGGGGTAATTACATTATCCGCTCCTAGACTTGGCGTTGTAGTTTCGGCCCAATCGGCAGCAGAATCCCCTTCGCCGTCAAAGGCAATGGCGTAGTCCACGTTTCCGGATACCGCTATAAATTCTCCAGCGACCCAAATACCTGCGGCTACAGCTACTTCTTCCCGAACGCTTCCCGCAGCGCCCCATTGCACAAAATCCGAAATTGTTGAAGGATCTGCAAAGCCGCTATTGTTGATATAAAGCCCTAATCCGCCTTCCGCATTGGGCATGTCATAGTCAATGACCAAAAACCCTCCCGGTGCCAAATCTAAATTACCCGTTACTTCCAAATCCCCAATCCTTCTATAGGTTCCCGGTCCTAGACATAGAAAGTAATCGCTTAAGTCTACGTTTATATCCCCGTTGTTCAGTAGCTCTACTTCACCACTTAAATATGCTACTTCATTGAGTACCACAGAAGCTTCCAAATTGGGGTCATCATCGGAAGGATCAGTAGCATCGTCATCGTTGGAACAGCTCCAGACTGTAAAAACAATTGCTAAAAAAAATAAATACTTTTTCATTTTCTTAAAATTTTATAAGGTTAAATAATGCCCCAAAGCAAAGCAATACCCGCCTGTTCTATAAAAAAAAGAGCGTGAAGAGGAAATATGGCCTTTAAAAGGGAATAATAAGCCCCTAGATTTTATGTGAATTGAAGAAATGGAATACAAGAAAGGAATCGTGTATTTATGATCATATAGTTTATCTTAGCAATCCCCATAAAGCCACTTCATAATTTAAGGCGCTTATATACTATGAGAAAAGACAGGCTGTACTTTTTTACTTTTTTAGCGATATCCACCATATTCGTTATCATTGCGGGAATTGCGATCCAATATTTCATACAGGCCAGCGCCAATCAAATGTTAGATGCCCAATTGGAATCCAGTAAAAGGGAGGCCAAAGAAGTCGCCACGCTTATTGGCTATCAACTCACCAGTGGACTTCCTAAAGATTCCATTATAAGCAATATTCAAAAAGCCATTGAGAACACCAATACGGAAATGGGATCGGTAAGTATGTTCGATTGGTCTGGAACAGAAATCTGTAATCCGGATATTAAAAGAGTAGGACAACAGGTTAGTCCCAATGAATCCTTTGTATCAAAAGTTAAGGATGATATAAGCTCCGAGGATTTTTATGACCTTCTCATGAGCAAACAGCAAATAGGCGGCATCCGTGATTTTGAAGGTACGGAACGCGAATCGGAAATTATTTATCTATACCCTGTACATAATTCTGATTGGATTATTGCCGCCCACGCCAATACTACCAAAATATCCAATCAGATCGAAAGCCTACGAAACAAATTTTATACGATTTTTACCATCATGGGTTTCTTTATTATACTTTCCTCCGTTATCACGGTGCGACTTATTGGAAGTACTTATGAAAAGAGGCTCGAAATCAAAAATCAAAAGCTGGAGAACGAAGTGATCAATCTGGCCAAATTAAATAGCGCACTGGATAGGTATCAACAGAAAGTAAATGAAGGGAACCCGGAGGTCAAAGCAAATCCGAATACCGTGGAAAAAGGAAAAAAAAGAATCCTAACCTATTTACGAAACGAGCTTTTGCCCATTCCAACAGAAGATATTGCCTATATCTTTATGGAACACACCATAACCTATGTGGTTAGTTTTGATGGTAAGCGTTCCACGGCCAACAATAGTCTCGACGAATTGTTTTCTAGTTTGGACGGAAGCTATTTTTATAGGGCGAACAGACAGTTCATTGTGGCCATATCCGCTATAGAAAAAATCATTCGATATGGAAACAATCAACTAAAAATAGTGGTAAACCCTAATTCCGAGGTCGATATTATTATCAGTAAAAACAGAGCTTCGGAATTTAAGCAGTGGTTGAATCTATGATAGTTTCCCAAGATTCGTTCCTGTAAACGATACTATTGTATTTACCGTATTGGTTCCATCCGCAATACTTCTTCCAGGAATTTTGAAGTTTCCCTTAGTACGGCATCCAAATCTTTGGATGTGATGGAAGATGTCATTACGTGATCATCTACATTAGGAAAAGCTACTTTCCGTTTTGCTGCGGTATCCGTTCCCAATTCGTCAAACATTTTTAACACTGCGGGTATGGATATTACCCTATCCTGTATAGCCTCGTTTTTATAAAAATAGCCCACAAAAGCAGGTCGCGTCATACGTTCAAAAGTTTCCTTTGTCATGGTATGATCGATCAGTGCCTGTAGCTGTGTCAATGCTTCTACCCTATATTTGGACGTCCAATATTTCTTTTTCATAGGAGTGGCGGTAAACTCATGATAATCTCCCTTTTTTACTATTTTGGCGAGCTGTAGACCCCAAGGGCCCGCTAATAATTTAGCATTTTTATCATAGATTTCTATGTTAGGGGAAAACAACAGCACCCCTGCGATATCTTTATCGCCCCCTACTAAGTGTAATGCCAATGTCCCACCAGTTGATGTAGCCATGACGATCACTTTTTCTCCCAGTTGTTTTGCTATGGCAATGGCTTCTTTGGCAGAATCGATAATAGCATTGGCCGTTAAATGCAACATAGGTTCTTTTTCGTTTAATCCATGACCGGCCAATCTTGGCAAATACAGGTTACAGCCATATTTTTTTGCTATTTCCAGGTGTATGGGGTCCCCTTCCTTGCTGCTTGCCGACCATCCATGTAAATAGACCATACTATATGTGGTTTTGGAGGGAATGCTATCGTACCAAACAATCCTGGATTCATTGTCCGTTTTTATACCACCAACCGCAGCTTCTTTTTCTTTAATCATTTTTTCCAATTCAAGTGGGGCGGCATCTACTTCCGGGAGGGTTCTGTCAAGATTTGGTGCTTCTGTCTTTGGCCCTAGGAAATATGTAAGTCCTAGTAGGGTTATACCAATAAGGAGGCCCTTAAGGACTCTGGAAAGTATTTTCATGTATTTCTACGACTTTGGAAGGGTTGAACAAGTATCTAAGATACTGTTTTCCGTATCCCTACCCTAGCCCTTGCTTGTACGGTACACTTCGGTAAATTTTGGTTTTTGCAAACCAACCTATTAAAATCCTTTAACTACCATTAAACTAGGTCATAAAATCGAAATCCGGTATTTCAACAGATTTTTTTATGGCTTTGGCCAAAATTCCGCCTTTTCACTAAACCGGGAACGAAATTTGTCATCCTATTACTAACTTTTAAAATGATACTTATGAAAACAGTTTTACTTATTAAGGAAATTTACTTAGAGGGGTTTCGAAACATAGGGAGCTTTATTGTTAGGAAATATTTCAAGTTTTTTGCCTGGTTCAGTTTCCTAATGTTCCTTGTAGTTCTTTATGCCTTTATTTTTAGGGTTTCAACGGGCTTTGCCTTTGATTAAAACAAGTTTAAAAAACTGATTTTGAAAGAAATTCTATTGGACAACTTGCGGAGTTTTCGGCGGTTTTTAGTAGTTCACTATATAACCGCTTTGGCACTGCTTTGCTTTTTTATATCCATTATAATTCTAGTTACGTATCCTTATTTGATTATGGAAAACTGACGAATTACAATATGATTTTATCCATAGTATGTGCATTTTGGAGGAAACCAGGGCAAAAATCAATACTATGGGGTCTACTAAATCTTTCTTTTGCAATCTCTTTACTAAAATTAGTGGAGGAATATATCAGGGCTAAAACCACTTATGAATCCTTTCAAAAATATCATACAATACATAACAAAAGCTTAAAATGGACATGATTACAAACATATAATGGTACCGATCTCTTTTATGTGGCGCTAGATCATTTCTTTTTAGCCCTGTCCCCTGTAATTTTGAAGGCGTATTATTTTTCCATAGATGCCGGAACAAAGATTTCCAATCCTCTTCCTCCTTATCATATAACGCTATAAAGCCTCCTCGATTAAGAAAAGTTCTTGCAAAAGGTTTTGAACAAAGCAAGAAAATAGGGGATCCGTTTGCACTTAGCGTATCCAATAAATTGGCATCATGGTCTATAATTTCTTGAACCAACAAATTAAGGTCGTCAGGATTACTAATAAGACGCGGGAATTTTTTTTGGAATTCCTTAACTCCAAAATAGTTGGAACGATCTAGGGAGTATCCCAAAAATCTATCCTTAAGTACGGCGCGTTGTCTTTCGTCCATAATAGAAAACCAATGGGGAAAGTTATAGCATTGAAAAGTATATACTATGTACCTAACGGTAAAGAAAATGTTGACTAATAATTAAATATTAGTATCCTGCGTTAATAAAAGTTGAATCCGGCACGCTCCCATGTAGTGCTTTTTTAGCAAATTAGTTTCCGAAAAGAATTACCTTCATTTCATTACCTTTAAATTCTATTCCTATCCGCACATGAAAAAGAGGTATCGCTACATTCTAATCGCTATTCTTACAATTCCGATGCTAATCCTGTTCATATGCAATTTTACTATAGCAAAATCCGTGGAAGGCAAAACATTTGAACGTATAGATACCATAAAGAAAAATAGGGTGGGTATTGTATTGGGCACTTCCAAAAGGCTCACGGACGGTAATCCTAATCCTTACTATACATTTCGTATCAATGCGGCCCTAAAACTGTTCAGGGCCAAAAAGATAGAATTCGTTCTTGTTAGTGGAGACAATGGAACTGCCTATTACAATGAACCTAAAACAATTAAAAAAGACTTGATCGCCGGCGGTATTCCCGAAGAAAAAATATTCTTGGACTATGCCGGGTTCCGCACTTTGGATTCTATGGTACGGGCCAGGGAGATTTTTGGACAGGATAGTGTGACGGTTATTTCCCAAAAATTTCATAACGAACGCGCTATTTATCTAGCCGAAAAGAAAGGACTTTCCGCTATTGGCTTCAATGCGACCGATATATCCGGAAAACAGGGCCTAAAAGTACATTTCAGGGAATATTTTGCGCGGGTAAAGGTATTTATAGATCTATTACTGAATACTCAGCCTAAATTTTACGGGGAAAAGATTGAAATAAAATAATTATTCTCCATGATTTCCCAAAGGTATGCCACTGCATTCAATAAGAACTTCTTGAAACCGACTCTGCCTATAAGCTGGAAGGTATGCCCTAGGCAAGCTTCGACCCAAGGGCGGGAGAATCTTGAGGTTGACAAAAAAGAACTATTTTAGTCCTGAAAACCGAACCGCATAAGCATGTCCAAAATAAAAACGCTGCTCAGAAATTTAGGCCCCGGACTTTTATTTGCAAGTATGGCCATCGGTACATCCCATTTGGTATTGTCTACCAAGGCAGGCGCTATATACGGTTGGATTATGGTTATTCCTATCGTTTTGGCCAACCTCCTAAAATATCCTTTTTTTGAATTTGGTATACGTTATACCAATGTGACCGATAAAAGCCTCATTCAGGGCTATCTTAATAGAGGCAAGGGGTATCTATGGTTGTATGCTCTTATCACATTGATTACCACTTTTACTATTTTGGCCGCGTTGTACGTAGTTACCTCCGGTTTGTTCATTAATCTATTCAAAATTCCCGATGTTCCGGTAAGCACGGTCGCTTTAGGACTATTTGTATTTATAAGTATCCTATTGATTATTGGACGCTATAGGTTTCTGGAGACTTCCTTAAAATTTGTAGTTTCTGTTTTGTTCGTTGCACTGATTGTAACTACTGCTTTGGTCGTTTTTAACGGAAAAGTGACCGCCGTACCAAATTTTGAACCACCCACCCTTTTTAATGAGGTAGGCGTCTTATTCTTGATCGGGCTGGTGGGGTGGATGCCCACGGCTGTTGAAGCTTCTAGCTGGGTGAGCCTTTGGAGCATTGAAAAATACAAAATCACCCAACGAAAACTCTCCTTACAAGAGGCGCTTCAGGAATTTAATTGGGGATATGTAATGACCGCTTTATTTGCCATCTTTTTTATGGTCATCGGGTGGATGACCCTTTATGGTACAAATACGGAAATCAGTGGTAATGCTACTATCTTTGCAGACCAACTGGTGAACTTGTTCACCTCCAATATTGGGTCCTGGGCATATATCTTTATTGCAGTATCCGCTTTTGCCACTATGTTCAGTACATGTATGACCGCCCATGACGCCGTAGCCCGTGTAAGCGTGGATATTGCGGAACTCTTATTCCTTAAGGATAAAAAGTACCATAAGAAATTATATTTCACCATTGGAGTAATTGCCCTGGCCATTATCAACTATGTCGTCATTTCGGCTTTTGGCGCCAATATGGGACGGTTGGTGGCACTGGCTACTTTCGTCTCTTTTGTATTGGCACCGGTAGTGGGCTATATGAACCTTAAAAATGTGATGAGCGATGATCTTCCCAAAGCATTCCGGCCCAAGAAAGGGTTGCGGGTCCTAACCTACGCCGGAATCATTTTCTTGTCCTTATTTGCAATTTATTACTGCTGGATGGTTCTTTTTTAGTTCAAGGCTTGGTTTCTAGTTTCTGGTTTTTTTGTCTTTTTTCCTTTGTCTTTGGAAAGATAGTCTTCAGTATGCATTGACAGTCGGCAGTTGTACCGTTTCTAGCTTCCGGTTTCTAGTTTCCGGTCTTTCGTCTTTTCTCTTTCATCTTTTGTCTTTTACCATTTGTCTTCGGTCTTTGGAAAGATGGTCTTCAGTATGCAGTTCGCAGTTTCTAGTTCAAAGTTCAAGGTTTCGTCCTTTGTCTTTTGTCCTTCATCTTTGAAAAGATGGTATACGGTTTGCAGCATTCAGTTTCGGGTCATCCCCACTGCCTACTGCCCACTGAGGCCTTCCTCTTCCAGTATTAAGCTTATCAATGCTCACAACCCATAACCCATAACCCATAACCCATAACCCATAACCCATAACTCATAACCCATAACCCATAACCCATAACTCATAACTCATAACTCATAACTCATAACTCATTTTTGGTTTATGAAAAAAATGAAAATATATATCCTCTGAAAACTATGAACTACATTCCATCACAGTGCATTATCCATAACTTCCTTCACTACTTCCGGATTCAATAGCGTACTTATATCACCTAAATTTGATGTATCCTTACCTGCTATTTTACGGAGAATCCTACGCATAATCTTACCACTTCTTGTTTTGGGAAGTCCGGAAACGAACTGAATTTTATCCAACTTGGCAATAGGGCCGATCTGTTCTGTAATCTGTTGGTTGATTTCTTTACGTAGATTGTCCCTGTCCCTACTTTCTCCTACTTCCTTTAGGATAACAAAACCATATAGCGCATTTCCCTTTACATCGTGAGGGAAACCAACAATGGCGGATTCCGCCACAGCAGGGTGTTCATTAATAGAATCTTCTATAGGTGCGGTGCCCAAATTATGTCCGGATACGATAATAACATCATCCACCCTACCGGTTATTCTATAATAGCCTACCGCATCGCGCAAGGCACCATCACCGGTAAAGTATTTATTTTCATAAGCGGAAAAATAAGTATCCCGATAACGGTCATGGTCGCCCCAAATGGAACGTGCCATGGAAGGCCATGGGAATTTAATGCACAACCTGCCCTCTACCTGATTTCCCTGTATTTCCTGTCCTTTTTCGTCCATTAAGGCCGGTTGTATGCCAATAAAGGGCAAGGTAGCATACGTTGGTGTTGTAGGGGTTACATAGGGTATTGGGGTAATCATGACCCCTCCGGTTTCCGTTTGCCACCAGGTATCTACAATGGGGCTCTTCTTTTTTCCTATATTGTTATTGTACCAATGCCAGGCTTCCTCATTGATGGGTTCCCCTACCGTACCTAGCACCTTTAACGAGGATAAGTCGTACTTTTCTACAAATTCCAAATTCTCTTTTGCCAGGGCCCTAATAGCCGTAGGCGCGGTATAAAACTGATTGATTTTATGCTTTTCCACTACTTCCCAAAAACGCCCATAGTCCGGATAAGAGGGAACGCCCTCGAACATAACGGTAGTAGCACCATTGGTCAAAGGTCCATAAACAATATAGGAGTGACCGGTAATCCAACCTATATCCGCCGTGCACCAATAGATATCCTCTTCCCGATACTGAAAAACATTTTTAAAAGTATAGGCGGTATACACCATATAACCCGCGCAAGTGTGGACCATTCCTTTTGGTTTTCCCGTAGATCCAGAGGTGTACAGTACAAATAAGGGGTCTTCGGCATCCATTAGTTCAGCGTTACAGTCCGCATAGGCTTTATCCAACAAGGGCTGCAACCATTTGTCCCGATGCTCTTTCATATCTATTTTTTCACCGGTACGTTTTACGACCAAAACATGCTCTACTACGGGACAATCTTCCAATGCGGTATCAACAATACCTTTTAGGTCAATAGCTTTGGTTCCTCTGTAGGAACCATCGGAAGTAATCACCATTTTACATTCGCAATCATTGATCCGAGTGGATAATGCAATGGACGAAAAGCCCGCGAAGACAACAGAATGAACGGCCCCTATCCTGGCACAGGCGAGGAGAGCTACCGCCAATTCCGGAATCATCGGTAAATAAATACAGATTCTATCCCCTTTCCGAATACCATGATCTTTAAGCACATTGGCCATTCTACAAACTTTCTCATGGAGCTGTCTATAGCTAATATGCTGCGCTTCTTCCTTGGGGTCGTTGGGTTCAAAAAGTAGGGCCGTTTTATCGCCCCGGGTCGGTAAATGCCTATCCAGACAGTTTTCCGTAATATTCAATTTGGCATTTTCAAACCACTTTATCTCAGGTTTGGTAAAATCCCAGCTTAGCACTTTGTCCCATTTTTTGCGCCAAACAAAGTGTTCTTCGGCAATTTCTTCCCAGAAGCTCTCTGGGTTGCGAACGGATTTTCTATAGACCTGATAATACTCTTCCAAGTGTTTAATATGATAGTTACTCATCTTAAAATATTTTATAATTAGTAATTTGGTTTTATTGAACAAGCTTAAACGAGTTCATTGTTCCATAGTTCCCTGCTAAGGGATTTGATCTAAATTTCATCGTATACCATTTAATTTTACGATAATTGTTTGCGTACAAAATCAATATTCAATCAAACAGCCCATGTATTTCGGAAACTAACTTTTTCACCGAAAAAGGCTTTGTTAAATACTTATCGGCTCCAAGTTTTAGTCCTTTTTCAATATCCGAGGCTTTATTTTTAGCAGTTAAAAACACTACTTTGGTGTGTTGTAACCTATTATTCTTTTTTATGAAATCCAAGGTCTGAAAACCGTCAACATTGGGCATCATAATATCCAATAAAACAACATCGGGTACATTGAATTCTAAAATTTGCAATGCTTCACCACCATCCCTGGCGATATATACTTCAAAATTTTGTTTTTTAAAGGCATACTCCAAAGTCATTACAATATTGGGTTCATCATCTACTATTAATATTTTTTTCATTTAGTTTATTTCCTTTTTATTTAGAGGAAACCTTTTATAATTAGGCCCATAGGTCTTTCAAAGATCAAAGATTTTTTTGATTCAATCGTTTTTTTTAACGGGGTATTGAAAAAATAAAACGCGCCCCTTCCTTGTATTTTTTGTCGATCCAAATTTTTCCCTGATGGCTTTCTATGATTTTTTTACTGATGGCCAGCCCCAGACCACTTCCTTCCGGTTTTTTAATATTTTGATTTTTGGCCTGATAGAACTTATCAAAGACATAGTTAAAATCCTCTGCCGGAATACCCCTTCCGTTATCCTCTACTATAACTTGTACCCTATTTTTATTTTCTTCGGCGGTTACGGTAACCACTCCGCTACCCGAGTCCGAAAACTTTACCGCATTCGAAAGTAAATTGGTAAGCACCTGCAATAAGCGATCTTCATCATAACTTGCAGTTATGGAAATCCCATTTGAATTGATCAGATGTACTCCCTTGTTCCGGGCAATTTGCAAAACCCCATGAATTGCCTTTTCAATAGTTTGATCCAGTTGATGTTTTTGTATCTCCAATTCTGCTGTGCCCATTGCCAGTTTTTCAAAATCCAGGATATTGTGTATTAAACGGGCAAGTCGGTTGGCATCTCTGGAAATATTTTCCAAAAACCTGCTTTTTAACTCCTGTGGCATGGCATCGTCATCGGCCAAAATCTCGGAAGCCGCCTTAATAGAGGTGATAGGGGTTTTTAGCTCATGTGCAACCGTATCCAAAAACTCATCCTTAATACGATCCTGTTCCCTGAGTTCGTTATTGGCAGACTTCAGTTGACCTGTGAGCTCAACCAGCTTGTCCGATTGTTCCTTTAAGGCCTTGTTGGAAGCAATGGTCTCTTTGGATTCCTCAAGGATGTTCAATACCTCTACCAAACTGACCGGTTTTTCCTTGGCGACACTCCCGATTAAAATTCTTGCCGAAGCACTGCCAATGCTTCCGGTCAGTAATTTTTCGGAAAAATTGATCAATCGAGCATCCGCTCTTTCTTCCCCTTCGGAAATGTTGTATTTTTTATTGAATATATTCAGGGCCCTTTGTGTTCTACGATCTCCGAGAAACCGAACGAGGATATTCCTGATATCGGAAACATAAGCTTCTCCCTTCCATATAAAGGCACCCTCCTGTAGGTTGGCGTAGTTTTTTAGGTCGACAAACATTTCGGCATAGTTGCGCTCCCTATAGTTGCCCTTGGTGGATAAGGATACGATAAGATAACAGAATATATTGAAAAACATACTCCAGAAAAAAGCATGTGCTTCCGGACTTAAAAAGTCAATGCCAAAAAGCTGATAAGGTCTTAGTTGCTCCATGCCAAACAGTCCTTCATCAACAAAAGTTGTTGTTCCGGAGATTGCGTTCACCACAAGCGGCAAAACCAACGTATAGCCAACAACCAACAAACCCAATAGCATTCCGATCATGGCCCCCTTGGCAGAACCCCGATTCCAATACAATCCAATAAAAAAGGATGGGGCCAATTGCGCTACCACCACAAAGGAAATCAATCCGATTGAAAACAGTGATAGTTCAACGGAAAAATAGGTGTAGAAAAAATAGGCCGCTATAATGAGCAAAAAGATAGATATCCTACGGATACTCTTAATGTATTTGGCGTTTTTCAACAGGTCGCCCTGACTAAATTTATCCAAAAAACCGTAAGGGATAATTAGATTATTACTTACCATGGTAGATAATGCCAACGTAGATACCACCACCATGGAGATTACCGCGGAGAACCCTCCCAAAAAGACTAGGACCGCCAAAAAAACATTACCATTTTGGAGGGGCAACAACAAGGTATAATAATCATTATTTACCGCTTCGGGCAACAAAAGGTTACCACCCCAGGCAATGAAAATGACGAAGACATTAAACAATAATAAGTAGAGTGGAAATAGCCAAATAGCCTGTTTTACATATTTTTCCTTCTCATTTTCTACTACTGCAACATGAAACTGCCTGGGGAGTAAAAAGATGGCAAAGAAAGATAAGGCAATAGTAAAAAACCAGTTAAATCCGGATTCCAGTCCATTAAATGATGTTATTTTTTTAAAGTTGTCCATGCTAGATGCCCTATCGTATAGGTCGGTAGTGCCGTCAAAAAGAAAGTAGGTAACGTATATCCCGATCATTAAAAAGAATAGTAGTTTTAAGATGGACTCAAAGGCCACAGTAGTGATAATACCCTTTCTACGTTGGGTAGCATCTGTGGTCCGAGTACCAAAAAAAGCAACGAATACCGCCAAAAGTGCAGCAATATAAAAAGTAGAATCATCAAAGACAGCGGTTGATACATAACTAGTGTTATCCGTAATGATTTCAAAGGTTTCGGAAATTGCCTTTAATTGAAGTGATATATAAGGCACTATACCAAATACGCATATCAGTGTTACTATAGCCCCAAGAAGCCTATCGTTTCCATACCGCAATGAAATAAAATCGGCAATACTTGAAACCTTATGCTGCTTGGAGATTTTGATAACCTTGCGCATGACCAACATCCATAATGGAAGTGCTATTACAGGGCCCAGATAAATAGTCAGAAAACTGATACCGGAAGTGGAAGCAATTCCAACACTGCCATAGTACGTCCAAGCGGAGCAGTATACGCCAAGGGACAACACATAGATAAATGGATTGTTCACCCACTTGCTGTTGGCCCTTTTTTCCGCCCAAAAAGCGATGTAGAACAAACAGGCAAGGTAAGCGACGATAATAAGTATGAGCAGATAGTTACTCATGATATCTATTTAATATCGCATATGAAATTACAACACCCAATATCCATAAAAGAAAAATAAAAAAATAGATCAAGGGAATACCAAAAACACTACCTGATTGGTCAAAAATAAGGACCATAGGTACATTAAGCATTAATAATAATGCCAGGGATAGAATGACCATTTTTTGTTGGTGTCTTTTTTTCATCTATATCGGGTTACATCCTAAAGTTAAGGAAAAAACGATGTCGTACGACCCAAGTACGACACCGCTTTAATAAGCTACCAAAGTTAATGGTCGGAAGCCTCCCCGGCCCCGCTAGGAATTCTAATGTTTTCTACGATCTCTTGGACTTCTTCCGGTGGTTCCGGAGTAAATCTATTGACCACTAGGGCTACTATAAAGTTTACGATCATTGCTATGGTTCCAAAACCTTCCGGTGATATACCAAACCACCAGTCTTTGGCCAATCCTGCAACGGCCTCTTTACCACCATCAAAAATGCCAAACTTAAACTTAAGCATATAAAATAACATCAGTGATATCCCTACGATCATACCCGTTACGGCCCCTTTACTATTCATCTTTTTATAAAAGATACCTAATACAATAGCGGGGAAAAAGGAAGCGGCCGCAAGGCCAAAGGCCAGAGCTACCACCGCCGCCACAAAGCCGGGCGGGTTTATTCCAAAGTATCCTGCGATAACTACAGCAACCGTAGCGGCACCTCTAGCAGCCCAAAGTTCTCCTTTTTCGGAAATATTGGGAACAAAGACTTTCTTGATCAAATCGTGGGATACGGAAGAGGAAATGACCAAAAGTAAGCCTGCGGCCGTAGATAAGGCTGCGGCCAAGCCACCTGCCGCAACCAAGGCAATGACCCAGGCAGGCAAGTTTGCGATCTCTGGATTGGCCAGTACCATAATATCCCTATCTACCGTGAGCTCGTTTATCGTTGCGTCGGCCACATACTGAATTTTACCATCCTTATTTTTGTCATCAAATGTCAACAATCCCGTTTCCTCCCAATTGGTAAACCATTCGGGCATGGCGGCATATTCTTGGTCGCTTACGGTATTGATCATATTTGTTCTTGCAAAAACGGCCACGGCGGGTGCGGTAGTATAAAGAATGGCGATAAGCAACAATGCCAATCCGGCCGATTTACGTGCATCCTTTACCCTTTTTACGGTAAAGAACCGAACGATTACATGCGGTAATCCCGCAGTGCCTACCATTAAGGCCAAGGTAATCGCAAATACATCTATCAAGGATTTTGAACCATCCGTATATTCGGCAAAACCAAGCTCCGTGGAAAGTCCGTTCAACTTGTCCAATAGATATACTCCCGAGCCGTCGTTCAACGTAGAGCCCATACCCAATTGTGGAATGGGATTACCGGTCATTTGTATCGATATAAAAATCGCAGGGACCATAAAGGCAAAGATCAGGACACAATATTGTGCTACCTGGGTATAGGTGATTCCTTTCATTCCACCCAATACGGCATAGAACAAAACAATGACCATTCCAATGATAACCCCAGTGTTGATGTTCACTTCCAAAAATCGTGAAAACACTACGCCCACGCCTCGCATTTGTCCGGCTACATAGGTAAAGGATACGAGCAAGGCGCAAAGTACCGCTACAATTCTTGCCGTATTGGAGTAATATCTTTCGCCGATAAAGTCGGGCACTGTAAATTTTCCGAATTTTCTCAGATAAGGAGCCAAGAGCAAGGCAAGCAATACATAACCTCCTGTCCATCCCATTAAATAAACCGATCCATCATAACCGGCAAAGGCAATGATTCCCGCCATGGAGATGAAGGAGGCAGCGGACATCCAATCTGCTGCAGTCGCCATTCCGTTGGCCAAGGGAGAAACTCCTCCCCCTGCAATGTAAAATTCTTTTGTAGAACCTGCCCTGGACCAAATAGCGATGCCAATATATAGGGCGAATGTAATTCCTACGATAATATAAGTCCATATTTGAACACTCATAATAGTATTATTTTTTGGTTAATAATTTTGGTTATTCATCGAAACCGTATTTTTTATCCAGCTTGTTCATCAATCGGACATAGACGAAAATAAGTACTACGAATGTGTAGATCGAACCTTGCTGGGCGAACCAAAATCCAAGTTTAAACCCTCCAAGTCTGATGGTGTTCAAAGCATCTTTGAATATGATACCGGCGCCATACGAAACCAAAAACCAGATAGTCAGTAATATGACCAAATACCTAAGGTTCTCTTTCCAATATGCTGTTGCGTGTTTCTGTTTTTCACTCATAATGTTGGTTTTAGATGTTATAAATATATCATTGCCTGTAATGTAATAATGTTAATTCCGTCATTGGTCCCAAACTTCTGGTTGCTGTATTCTATGGATAGTTTGGAGTGGTGCCCTGTAAAAAAGGCATTTGCACCTATTCCGAAACGGGTTGAATTATCGTCGATAGCATCTATTTGCCTATTGTTGAAGGACAAATAGGGCTGATATCTTGTTTTGTTCTTATCGCCTGGAATCAGATACCCAACATGTGCATAGATCATATCCTCGGTAGCATAGGTAGTCCCTAAGGTATAATTATTTCCATAGTCGCTATTTTGATAAGTAGCGTAGGCCGTAATAGCGGAGCCATCGGCCCCAATTGGAGCGTCATAGAAAGCATCTACGGCAAAAATGGATACATCTTCCCCGCTAAGTTCCCCGTTTATATCTGCCAAAACAGAACCGTTGGGATGGAAAAGAAATCCGGCACCTACATTGAACACTTTTTTAGTACCTAGGTAACTCCCTACTTTATAAGGCAAGAGCATGGATTCCTGATCCAAGAAGTTATAATCAAAATATCCTGCATACAATTTTCCCGCATCCTTTGAACCAAGCAGACGCCGACCGGCGTACACCGCCGGACCGCCGGGTACGGGTTCGGTATTCTCCTGTAAATTGTTGGTAACCGCTTCATTTACGGAAGCCCGATATTGTAATTTTCCAAAACTTCCTTTTACATATACCCCGATATGTCTGGCAAACTGATCGGAGAGCCCTAGAGTGGCCCAGGATTGTCTGTTATTGTCCAAGGTCATGATGTTCAGTGTACTCTGGCTGTTTAGCCTTGAGATACCGTTCCAGTAATGCAGGCCCGCGCCAATTGCGTGCTTTTCGGTTAGGGCATACTCTCCCCAAAAATCATGGAAAAAGAGCTGTGCGGCATCCCCTTGTCCCAAGGGGGTAACGTTTTCACCATTGAGACTGTTAAGGCCAAAATGGGTCAAAATAAGAAATTTTTTGTTCAGCTGGGTATAGGTCAATAGCCTTGCCCTTCGGATGCTAAGATTGGTACTGCTTTCATCATCCGGCAAATTGTCATTGTATTGGGCCCAAAATTGGCCCCAGGAAATAATGCGGAAGTATTTGCTCCCATCCTCGTTTAGGGTTACTTTATATCCGCCAGAATATTCGGTAGATCCCTGCGCGTAAGACTGTGTTATGAAGAAACACAAGGAAGCAAATAACAATGGGGTGATTTTTTTCATAGGTCTCGGGAGTTTTAAATTAGTACTAGATTGATGCTAAGTGCCCTACGAAACTCTAAAAAAGAAATCGTTAAGAAAAAATTAATATAGTTTTATGGTAAATATATATAGTTAATCCCGAAAACGCTCCCATTTTATAAGCATAAACTTGTCGCCTAGTTCGGTAACCACTACTCCCGCACCTGATAAATTTTTGGCATCCTGAAAATATAGGGAGAGCTCGGTATGGTTCAGTATTTTATAGGTGGGATGATAGTTGGGATTATAAGGTCTCTTAATATTGTATTTCTTCACCCAGTTTAGGATACTTACGTGTGAAATCCCTAGGATGCGTTCGATCTCCCTGTAGGTTAATCCCTCTAAATACAGTTGTAATGCCTTATTTACGTAATAATCATTTATGCGTTTTCCTATTTTGTTTACAGAGAAATAGTAGCCACAGGATTTACACTTATAGCGCTGTCTTTTATGGATAATGCCACTTTTGATAAATGTCTCGGAACCACAATTGGGGCAAGTATCAATTTTCATATATAACAATTTAGCATAAATATAGTAATTTAGCAACAAAATATATTTTCTACACTGTAGGTAGCGTGGAATGATGTATCTGTGCGTCCTATGTCAATGTGCCCTGATACTATTGTTATGGATCATCTCAATAGAGAGGCCGAAAAATTCTTTCTTAAATCATGATGTGGCACAAAACAATCTGTACATCGTTGGTGATTTGGTCACAGATTACAGCACTTTGCCACCTGAAGGAGGTAGATTCGCTACGCGATTCTAACCTTTTTATGGGCCATATCAAAAAGAAAACGCCCCAAAAGGGGCGTTTTCCAACCAACTAAATCTCAATTATGTCGGACGCAACATTGAAATTGAGGCTTTATATACGTTATGAAGTTCTATGATAATACCGGGCCAACTCGTCTTGAAATGTCTTTAGGCTTATTCCGGATTCAAATGGGTAATCAACCGAATGTAGGGCATATTCCAGGGCGCTCAAAGTAGCTACCAAGTCTTTTGAAGCTACCGATCCCATATGGCCTATCCTAAAATACGAAGATTTTATATCAGGCAGTAGCCCACCTGCAACGAGCACATCGTAATCCGCCATCTTGGAGCAAAAGACACCTCCATTGGCATCCTTAGGATAGTAAATTGCCGTCAGGGTATTGGCCGCTATCCTATCATTGGCTGGCAATATTTTTAAGTTGAGTGCGCTAATGGCCGATCGAAATGCACTTGCCAAGTTCCGATGTCTATGTACCCGACTTTGGATACCTTCATCCAAAATTTGTCGCAAACTTGTTTCCAACGCTATAATTAAATTAACCGGAGGAGTTCCAAAGTAAGAAGGGCGCCTTTCCCCATAAGCTTGCATTATAGGCAACCAATTGGTCCAATCCCCATAATAATTCAATACGGGCGTTTTTCTACTTTTCCAAACTTCCAAAGCTTTTTGGGAAACTACGAGCAAAGCCAGACCGGGAGGAACACCTACCGCCTTTTGAGAAGCCGTTAAAACCACATCTATTCCCCAATCTTCTTGCCTGATCTCCTCCCCCGCTACCGAACAAACGCCATCCAAAACACTAAGCACATTGTATTTCTTTGCCAGGTCCGCTATGGGTTGGGGGTCTACCAATACCCCGGTGGACGTATCCACATGGGTTATGGTTACCATCTTATAGGCTTTATTTTTAAGTTCTTCGGCAATGGTATCCAAAGCGGGGACTTCCCCAATAGGGGCTCTTAATACGGTTGTATTTGCCCCGTATCGATCCAAAATATCCTTAAAACGCTCCCCAAAATAGCCTGTGGATATGACCAAAACATGATCCCCGTCTTCCACCAGGTTGGACGCCGCCATATCCATGGACAAAGTACCGCTTCCGGCCACTATAAAAGGTTGCCCGTTAGGGGCCATCCACACTTCTTTCATAAAATCCAAACAACTGCCAAAGGTCTCTATAAAGTTTGAAGCCACATGACTTGTAGTAGCTATGCCCATAGCCTGCAGAACTTCCGGTTCAAACTCTATGGGTCCGGGAATCATTAGTAATTTTCTTTGCTTCATCTCTTTTGGTTTATATTGTGCTCCCATGAAATATATCCTCTAGTTTTCACTTTAGCAAATGGTTTTCGCTCAAAAGCACACCATCGACGTCTACATATGTATAATGGTCCGGTTTAAATTCAATTCCCGCGAACTTGATGGGAACATCCAGTTCTCCGCTATTGCGCTTATTGCTCTTAACGGGACAGGTGTTGATGGCCCGTATACCCACCTCCATTTGATCGATCAATGCACTATCCCTAATACAACCATTGACAATGATTCCTTCCCAGCCGTTGCCGATCGCCAGTTCTGCAAGTTGATCTCCCACTAGTGCACAGCGTAAAGATCCGCCCCCATCTACTACCAGCACTTTTCCCTTTCCATTGAATTCTAGTTGTTTTCTTACTAAAGAATTGTCTTCAAATAATTTAAGGGTAGTAATTTTCCCGTAGAATGCTTTTTTACGTCCAAAAGTTCGGAAGATAGGATCGGCACAGCTGAGAAAATCCCCATACCGATCCCATAGTTCCGCAGTTTGAAATTTAAGCGTGGACTCCATCCCTAGCCCCTTTTTGAATGAGTTCGGAGATAGCATCCGGATTATCCAAATAGTTTTTCACCTGTTTATGGGCAACTTCGGCAACAATAATCTGACCTATTTCATTATTCACGGAGGTGTATACCCCCAACCTTTTCATACCGGCGCATTGTTTTGAATTATCCGCCGTTGGCGTTAAATAATGTACGGTATTGGAACTATATCTATTGATCAAGAAAATATGCAACAGGGTCATTAAGCGTTTTTGCCTTAGATCGGTCCTGAACATATTCTGGTCCCGTATGGATAGAATCTGTTTTTTATTTCGATCCATTACACTGGAGAAAACGATGTTCGCGATTACTTGATCTTTGGACAATAAGCACAATTCCATGATGGACGAAGCGGGAATATGAGGCTTCAGTTGTACTGAAAAATCTTCCGAAAGCCCATGGTATCCTTTCCAATCCTCTATCCATTCAAACAGTACCTTAGTAGGTAATTCCGTATGGGTCAGGTGTTGGAACTGTGTAGACCCCTTGCCCATGGCCTTTGTTGTAGCCGTCCGCCCCGAGGATGCTGCCAGTGCACTATCCATGCGAGGTCCGCCCACATGTGTTTGCGGGGTTTTATATGGGGAATCCAATAATCGGAATTTCCGCTGTACTTTGGCCAATGCCACCATACCCTCGCTTATCAGGGAATTGGAAAACTCGTCCGCCGCCAAACCATCTATCTGGTGGCCTCCATAGGTAATGAAGTTAAAAACAAAGCCCATTTTTCCAAGTTCCTTAGGAAAGTTGGTCATCTCTTCCTCGGTCATTCCCGTAGTATCCCAATTAAAGGACGGGGACAAATTGTATGCCATCATCTTATCCGGGTAAACGGCATGAACGGCATCTGCAAATTCCTTGGCATCCGCGAGATCAGCGGTCTTCGTTTCCATCCATAGCATGTCCGCATAAGGAGCCACGGCCAAGGATTTGGTAATCGCAAACGGTATTCCGCCTTTTGCCTGATAATAGCCTTCCGGTGTTCTGGCCAGTTCACAGTCCCAGCTTATACTCAATCCCATCTCATTGGCTTTTTGAGTAGCTTGGGCAAAAGATGCCTGTTTGGCAAAGTCCAACCATTCCGTTTTGGACATCTCAAATTTGCCACCTTCTTCCATGGCAAATTCCATTAAACTTGCAACGGCGTCCCCAAAGGTTTGCACACCTGCGGCCAATTCCCATGTTTTCGCAAAATGCGTTAAAATTTCATTGTAGGCAGGTTCAAACCTGTAGGCCTTGTCCGATATTAATTGTTTCTTACGATCATTAACAAGCGCTATAATTCCAGAATCTTGCAGCCATAGGGAAGCGGCATTCATGTCTGCCTCGGAAAAGTTGTACAACAAATGTCCTTTTACATCCTCCGCACCCAAATCGTGAATTGCCTTTTGCAAGGCCAAAAACGCCTGTTTATAGGAAGGCACTTCGGTATTGGTGGCACCCAGAACAAATGGATGGTCCCTTTCGTCGGATATGCTCTCTAACAGTGAAGCTGCTTCCGCATCCGTTCTGGCCACGATTATCCCGGGAACTTTCATAATGTCCAATTGCAACCGAGCTGCATTTAGCCTTTTGATCTGTTCATCACAGGGCACCAGTACCTTGCCCCCTTGGTGTCCACATTTTTTGGTGCCCGGTTTTTGATCCTCGATATGATAACCAGGTACACCCGCTTCTACAAATCGTCTAATCAGATTTCGTACCTGTGCATCTCCTCCATGTCCTGTATCGGCATCCGCAATAATGAATGGCCTAAAATCAAATTCCTTTGTCGATGTCCGTTCCTTGTCGGTCATTTTAAATCTTTGAAAAGTTTGATTCCTATCCGCGGTAAGCAGCGCCCTTACAATTCCGGCCGCCTCGTTCGGGACCTGACTCAAGGGATAACTGGCCAAATCTGCACCGGGGTCCTCATCCATGGAACCTTTGGCGGAAGTTGCCCAACCGCCCAGATAAATGCCTTCTATTCCTGCCCGTTTCATCATGACTGCCTGACTTGCCGTATAGGGACCAAAGGTTGTAATCTGAGTTTTTTGATCAAAATGTTCCCGTAAAATGGAATAGAATGCGAAAGCCGCTTCCCTTGCAATAGGGTAATCATTTTTCAAGGTTCCTTGCTGCTCCGCTACTTGACGTGCAGAATACAACCTTTGGATGCCCTTAAAACGAGCTTGATTAAAATAAGACTTCATAAAATCTATGGATACTTGCATCCGTTTACTTTCATTTTTCATAATTTCGAAAATTATTATTTATTAGTAATTGAATCCCGTTGTAATGTGACCGCATTCCCGGGATTCTTTTTTATATATTATATATAAGGATAAGCCGATAGCGTTAAAAACTCCTCAAAATCATCTGAGGTTACCAACTTTTGAAATAATTCAAAAGCTCTTTCAAACTGTGTTTCCCTTATCTTGTCCTCTCCCGTTTGTACAATGATTTTCTCCACCTCATCTTCAAAGATTTCCTGAAATAAATCCATATCGAAACGTCTTCCATCGGCTAGTTCCGCCTTATTTTTAAGCCATTGCCACAACTGTGTCCTGGATATTTCCGCGGTAGCGGCATCCTCCATTAAATTGTACAATGCAACGGCACCATTTCCACGCAACCAGGCTTCCAGATAAAGGATTCCTACATTGATGTTCTTTCGAATCCCTGTTTCGGTAACCGTACCCTGCGGAATTTCCACCAAGTCCTTTTCGGTGATCTTTACATCATTTCTTGTCCTATGCAACTGATTAGGGGTAGGCATGTATTTATCGAATTCCTGCATGGCGACTGCCACTAGGGCAGGATGTGCCACCCAGGTACCGTCATGACCATTTTTAACCTCCCTTTCCTTATCTACACGTACTTTTTCCAAAGCGGCCGCATTTGCATTTGGATTGTTACGTATCGGGATTTGAGCCGCCATACCGCCCATGGCATGGATACCTCTTTTATGACAGCGCTGAATCACCAGCTTGGAATAGGCATCCATAAAAGGAGCGGTCATGGTTACCTGATCCCGGTCCGGGACTATAAAATTGGGGTGATTTCTAAATTTTTTGATATAGGAGAAAATATAGTCCCAACGTCCGCAATTTAAACCTACCATATGATTTTTAAGCTCATAAATGATCTCATCCAACTGAAAGCTGGCCGTGATGGTCTCAATAAGTACAGTAGCCTTAAACGTACCGGATGGAACTTTTAGGTAATCCTGTGCAAACTCAAAGACCTCATTCCACCAACGGGCCTCCAAATAGTGTTCCAACTTGGGCAGGTAAAAATAGGGGGCGGTACCATTTTTCAACAAGGTCACGGTATTGTGGAATACATACAATCCAAAATCGAACAGACTTGCCGCCATTTCGGCTCCGTTAATAATCACATGCCGTTCATTTAGATGAAGTCCCCTGGGCCTTACCAATAAGACGGCCGTTTGCTTATTCAGTGCATAGGACTTGTCCTTGGCAACATCATAGTACCGAATGGATTTCTTGTTCGCTTCCATTAAGTTGTACTGTCCTTCCAAACAATTGATCCAAGAAGGGGCATTGCTATCCTCAAAATCGGCCATAAATGTTCTTGCACCGGAGTTCAGTGCGTTAATGACCATTTTTCTATCCACGGGTCCCGTAATCTCTACACGTCTATCCTGCAAATCCCGGGGAATAGTCGCTGCGACCCAATCAGATTCCCTGATGGCCTTGGTCTCCTCGGGAAATTTTGGAAATTCCCCTTGATCGAACACCGCTTGTTGTTTCTTTCGCTCTTCCAAGAGCAACTGTCTCTTGGTGTTAAACTTTTCGTGTAAGGCAGTCAAAAATGCCATTGCATTATCCGTTAAAATATCAGGGTAGTAATTTTTAACATCCTTATGGAACTGCCATTTTGTTTGTATTACTGATCTATTTTCCATAATTGAACTGTTTATGGGGACAATAGTATAAAAAACTTTTTGGAAAAAAAAGCGAACGTTCGCTAAAATAACAATATTCGCAAAAATTATAGAATTCGCAAAATTAACTATCTTTGTTTGAGAATTATGGAAGAGGAATACATCAAGTTAATTTTTGGGCTAAAACTAAAACAGATCCGTACGGACAGGAAATTGTCCCTATTTGGACTATCCAAACTTACCGGCTTATCAAAATCCTATTTGAACGAGATAGAGAAGGGAAAAAAATATCCGAAGACCGACAAAATAGCCCTACTGTCCGAGAAACTGGACACACCCTATGATCATCTGGTCTCCCTAAAGCTGGATAAGAACCTAGCACCCATAGGGGAGATCTTACAATCCAAGATCTTAAAAGAGATTCCCTTGGAGCTTTTTGGCATTAAGGAAAGTAATCTTATCGATATCATCGCAAATGCCCCGGACAAGGTAAATGCCTTTATCACGTCCATTATTGAAATAGCAAAGCACTATAGCTTTAGTAAAGAAAGCTTCTATCTGGCATCCCTACGATCGTATCAACAAGCCAACTACAATTATTTTGATGATCTGGAAAAGCAAGTGATGCTTTTTTCGGAAGCTTATCAAATTAACCTGAACAAGCCTATCCGATCCAAAGAATTAGAAGATATTCTTGTGGAAGAATACGGATATACCATAAACAATACGGATCTCAGGAAACATAAAGAACTCTACAATCTACGTTCGGTTTTTGTACCCAAGACCAAAACCTTATTGCTCGCGGATCATATTGATGATGCCCAGAGAGCCTTTATTTATTCCAAGGAAATCGCTTATAATTTTTTATCGATCGACCAGCGATTATATACTTTTTCATGGATAAAATTTGAGAATTTCGATCAGGTATTGAATAATTTTTACGCATCTTATTTTGCAGGTGCATTGGTATTACCGCGCAATGTTCTGGTAGAGCAACTTTCTTCCTTGTTCAGAAAAGAGACTTTTGACAAAGCCTTATTTGTTAAAACTATGGAATCCTTTACCGCCTCGCCCGAATCTTTCTATCAGCGTTTGACCAACTTACTGCCCAAGGATTTTAACATTCAAAACTTATTCTTTTTGCGTTTTACGCATAAGTCGGGAAGTGATAATTTTTATTTGAACAAAGAACTCCACCTTACCCAACAGCATTCTCCCCATGCCAACGAAACCAACGAACACTATTGTAGGCGATGGATATCCTTAAAAGTATTAAAGGATATCGCTACCCATAAGAAAGCGCATGTGTTCGATCTGCAGATTTCCCATTATGTAAATGACGACCTATCCTATCTAGTCCTGTCGTCCGCCACAAGAGACCCCTTTAAAGAAGGTCAGTTTAGAAGTATTAGCTTAGGGCTGCTCATCAATGCGCAACTAAAACGCAAAATGGCTTTCCTGGAGGATGCCGGGATTAAAAAGCAACAAGTTGGGGTGACCTGCGAGCGGTGTGCCATTATGGATTGTACGGAGCGAAAGGCACCTCCCCATATCTTACAAGGGGCCGAAAAAAATAAAAAGATAGCAAATGTAGTAGCGGATTTGACCCAGAAATTCAGTTGACCCTATAGTTAACTAAAGTTTTCCTTTTTAACTCCTTTTAAACCCTCATTTGATGCCATATCTATTAAGGAGGAGGATATATAAAATATGATATGTCTCAGGTTTTTAACCGATGTCATTACTTATTTTAGTACTATGAAGAATACCATTGCAGAACGGATCTATGATTTCCTAAAAAACTTTCCCCCGTTCAATGTGTTACATGAAGAAGAACTTTTCACTATTGCCACGGATGTACGCGTAGTCTATCTTGAAGAAAATTCGTTTATCTTTAAAGAAGACGAGGAAATCCATGACTATTTTTATGTGGTAAAGGATGGTGCTATCGGAATTTTCAGAAATGTGGATGAGACACTGGTAGATGAGTGTGATGAAGGGGATATTTTTGGACTACGGGCGTTGTTAAGAAAAAGCAACTATCAATTAAGTGCCAAGGCAATGGAGGAAAGTATTGTCTATGGTATTTCTTCCCAGTTATTGGAACGGTTTATCACCACTAATATCGATGCCAACAAATTCTTGATCGCCAGTTTTGTGGCCAATACCAGAAACCCGTACCCAGAGGAAGATAAGGGAAAACTGATCCACAAAACCGATAATTCCCGAAATGGCGTATCTAATCTCAACTATTTACAATCCGCTCCCTATTCAAAAAATCCTATTAGCTGTTTACCCGGTACTACGATCAAAGAAGCCGCACAAACTATGAGTGCAAAGAGCGTAGGGTCTATTGTTGTTACAGAAAAGAACAGGCCAATAGGTATCATTACCGACAAGGACCTGCGCAATAAGATTGCCACCGGCCTATTTGCCATTAACGGCCCCGTAACACAGATTATGTCCTCTCCTGTCATCACCTATCCAAAAAATATTTCCGTTGCCGATGCCCAAATCGCAATGCTCCAAAAAGGGGTCACACATTTATGCATCACCAAGGACGGCACCCCCAATTCCAAATTAAAGGGTATTTTATCCGAGCATGATATTGTAGTCGTACATGGCAATAACCCTTCCTTTTTGTTCAAGGAGGTGAAACGCGCCAAAACTGCGGATAAATTATATACGGTAAGACAGAAAGTCCAACAACTATTAAACGGTTATCTGGATCAGCAAATCCCTATTTCTTTTATCACAAAGATCGTCTCCGCGATAAACGATGCCCTAGTGCAGCGAGCCATTGACCTTTCTTTGGAAGAAATGGATACCCCACCCCCCATACGCTTTGGTTGGCTAATGCTTGGCAGCCAAGGAAGAAAAGAACAGTTATTGCTTACGGATCAGGACAATGCTTTGGTTTTTGAAGACGTTTCAAAGGCGGATTATGACTATACCAAAGACTACTTCTTAAGACTTGCCAGGTGCATCACCAAAAAACTGAATATAATCGGTTTTGAATATTGTCCGGCGGATATGATGGCCAGTAATCCTAAGTGGTGTATGTCCCTAAGTGAATGGAAAAAACAATTCAACAGCTGGATTACCCAGCCGGACGAGGATAAGATAATGCTTTCTACTATCTTTTTTGATTATCATCTTGTTTATGGCCATCATGAATTGGTGGACCAACTGTCCGAAAGCATCTTCAAATCCATAGATTCTTACGAGATTTTTTTGAATTTTTTGGGGCTGAATGCCTTGAAAAACCCTCCTCCCCTAAGTTTTTTCAGACAATTTTTAGTAGAACAGGGAGGGGAACACAAGGACCAATTTGATATTAAGGCAAGGGCCATTATGCCTTTGGTAGATGCCGCTAGATTATTGATACTGTCCCATAAAATAGTGGGTCATAACAGTACTGTTCTGCGGTTTGAAGAATTGATGCGATTAGAACCCCAAAACAAAGACCTGTATACCTTCTGTATTGATGCATTCGAAATCCTCCTCCGGTTCAGGACACAGCAAGGACTTAAAAAGAATGATTCCGGTCGGTTTATCGATCTTAAAACACTGAGCAAAATAGACCGGTTAAAACTTAAAGGTTGTTTCACCCCTATAAAAGGCATTCAGGAGCTTATCCGTGTTCGTTTTAAACTCTCACAAATCATGTAATATGTTGAAATGGCCTTCTTTTAGGAACTATCCGGATTACTGGTCAACCTACATTGATCATTTCAAAGGAAAGAGGAAGGCAAATCTGGCAACGGCCCGATTCGTGGTCTTTGATACGGAGACCACTGGCCTGGATATTACAGGGGATCGGATTTTGGCCATTGGTGCCGTGGCCATCGTTAAAAATGTATTGGATGTGTCGGACAGCATAGAGCTATATCTTAAACAGGAAGTTTTCAATTCCGACACCGTTGCCATACACGGTATCCTAAAGGGAGAAAACGTATGGAAGATATCTGAAAAAGAAGCGGTAATTAAATTTTTGACCTATATCCAAGATGCCATTTTAGTGGCCCATCATACTGCTTTTGATATTGCGATGATCAATGCCTGTTTATACAGGCAGGGACTTCCAAGATTAAAGAATAAGGTATTGGATACAGGTATACTTTTTAAAAAAACCCGACTTTGTACGGATAGGGAAAAACATTATTCCCTTGATGAGCTAAGCAATCTGTTCCATCTTAAAAAGCACGACAGACATACTGCAGCAGGGGATGCCTATCTTACCGGAATCGTTTTTTTAAAGATTATCTCGTTACTCAAAAAAACCAAGGAGATAACCCTTAAAGACCTGTTTTTTAAATCGGAGCGGAGAGGCTTGTTATAACCACACAAGCCTAGGACACCCCTATTTTACGGTGAGTCGTTCAACAGATTGTAGTTCAAGACCGCAATCAAAGATCTTTCATTTTGTTGGTGCAGGTATTCTATACAATACACCCCGTTTTTACATTTGTTCACCAGCTTGTCCTCCCCATATCCTACGGTATACAGAATATTTGCATCCGAAACCCCGTTTCGAATCAAATAATCCCTAATGGCATCGGCACGTTTTTGTGACAGACTAAAATTTACACTGCCTCCACCTCTACTATCCGTGTGCGATTCTATACGCAATTGGAGTTTGGGAAATTTTTTCACGGCATAGACCACCTTATCCAATTCCAAAGCAATTTCAGGTAAAATTTTAGATCTTCCCCTTCCAAAGAAAAATTTCTTCATTTTAATAACGGTCTGGTTTTCCTTTTCTTCTACCAAATCATCCAACGAATCCAAATCTATTTTTAGCATCATCTTTTGCAATCCATCCAAGGTGACCGCATCATAAGTTTGATTAAAAAAAGAATATCCTTCCTTGGAAACTTCCATAGTAATGCGCTCTTTCCAAGGTATTTCTAACTGAAAATCCCCATCTTCGTTCGTGTAGATTTCCTTGACAAGAATACCATCGGGACCAAGCACTTTTATGGAAGCTTTGGATATTCCCCGATCAGATTTAGGATTGACTACCTTACCTCTAAGAAACAAGGTTTTTAGCCCTGGTTTTTCCTTAACCCTAAAACCATAGATGTCGTCATTCCCTTTTCCGCCCTCCCGGTTAGAAGAAAAATAACCGACAAGACCATCGGCATCATCATTTCTTATGATAAAGCCAAAATCATCATCATCGGAATTTATTCCCGTTCCAAGATTTATGGGGATACTATAAGAATCATCCGATTTTAGATTGGCCTTATAAATATCCATCCCCCCAAGACCATAGAAGATATCCGAAGAAAAATAGAGGCTGTTCTCAAAAAAAAACGGAGCTATTTCATTGCCTGGAGTATTTATTCTTGGGCCAAGATTTACAGGTGCCGACATAATTTGGCCGTTGTTCGTATACACAAAATAAATATCCGTTCCACCAAAACTATCCCCAAAATTAGCTGCAAAATATAATTTGCCCGTTGCATCATCGTAAAAGGGATAATAGAAGGAGGTACTTAAATCGCGCAGTAGGTAATCAAATGATCGATCAGGTCCTATTGAACTTTTTGCAATACCTAGAGCCAGTGTATTTTTTCCGTTTTCATCGAACAAAAGGCCCCCATCCTCTTCATTGGAAAGGATATAGAACAATTTATCCAATTTTTGAGAGTAGTATGGAGTGGCCCTGTGGAAATCGGAATCGGGAATACCCTTAAAAATATTGGGTTCATTAAACACATTTCCGTCGGGTGTAAACCTTGAAACGTAAATATCCAAATACGATTCTCCCGTTGGGGCGTATATTTTTTTTGATTTGGAGGGCCTTGCGCTTGTAAAAAGTAATTTTTTGTCATAGAAAGACGGCGAAAAATCCGATTGGGGACTATTGCCGTTAATATTGAATGTTTTAAAATCCGACGCCTTACCATCATTAGATCCCAAAAGTTCAAAATTGAATTCGGCATTTTCCATGAGCTCATCGGAAAGTCCTGCACTACGTGTTGCAAAAAAAGCTTTTGCCCTATCATTCCCGGAGGTTTTGGAAAGGGTCTGTAACATTTTGTTAAAATAATGATTGGACATAGTGCTATCCTTCTTATATACTTTTAAGTACATTTCGGAAGCACTTTTATGATTGCCCGTTTTCAAATAGGCATCTGCCAAATTTAAAAGCTGTTGATTTGTTAGAGGCCCTTGGCCCAGTTCTTTCTGATAGGCAACTATCGCTTCGCTATATGCGTATTCAAAGAACAAAACGTCGCCTTTGGATTCCGTATTTTGAGCCATAGCCACCATCGTAGTCAATAAAAATAACAATGTAACGCTCCTAAACTTCATAAATATATTCACTTTTAAAAAAATCTTGGGCTATCGATCTGCTTCGGTTTGCCTTTTTTATTTTTTGTCCGGTCCCTTTTAGTTCTATCCCCTGCCCTGCCCAAATAAAATTTCAGTATAACTTCGTGGGAACCTTGACTAAACTCTCCTAAGCCATTTGTGTTGTAATCATAGGAATACCCTAAAAAACTTCCATTGGAAACCTGGAACCCCACCAAACCACTGACGGCGTTATCCCATCTATAGGATGCACCCATAGTAAATAGGTCATTTACTAAGAAATTGGCCGAGACATTTACATTTATCGGAGCGCCGCTCAGATAATTCACCAGAAAGGCCGGTTTAAATTTAAGCCTATCGGATAGACCGAACACATATCCGCCAATAATATTGAATTGGATATCCTCTTCTACGATACCCGCTACTTCGTCATTATAGATACCATCCGGTAAAAGGTTGGGCACAGAAAGGCCCAGATACCAATTTTCATCATACAAAAAGGTGCCCGCGCCAACAGTAGGATAGAAGCTATTTACATTTTCCGAATTTAAGAGGGGTTCGTTCACTAGTTCAAAATCTCCCTTACTAAAATCGACATCCAACAAAGAGCCCCCGGCATTTATTCCAAAAGACAATTTAGTGGTTTCCGAGAGTTTTACCTGAAAGGAATAGGAAATATCTATATAGGTCTGACTCGTGGGCCCCAACTCATCGTTTACCACATTAAATCCCAGACCGTGCTTTTCATTGGAAAAGGGAACGTTTATCCCCAGCCTTATGGTCCTGGGAGCTCCTGGAATACCCGTCCATTGGGCCCTATAAAGTGCCGCTATTTCCGGTGTCTCCACAGTACCTACATAGGCAGGGTTAAAACTGCCTATATTATACATATACTGTGTATACTGAGGTTCTTTTTGTCCGTACGAGTTACCTATGGCAAAACCTATTAGGAAGAAAAAAAACAGTAATTTTTTATATTGCAATCCACGTCTTGAATAATCCATTGCTTGCTTTATCTTATGATTTGGATCCAACCTTTTCTAACTTCGGAACCATCTCCTAAATTCAATATGTAGAAGTAAGTTCCTTTGGGCAATTCACCATTTTCTCCGGTGCCGTCCCAAGAATTATCGTAGCCATTGACGCTAAAGACTTCATTGCCATATCGGTCATATACTTCAAACGTATTATTTGGAAATTCTTCCTGGATACAATTAATTACCAAGAAATCATTGATTCCGTCACCGTTGGGTGAAAATTGGTTGAAAAGAAACCCGCATTCGGTATTGGAAGGGCGATCTACCTGCAACTGTACAGTGGATTCGTTATTACCTATGTTCCCGTCATTCGGAAAGGATTCCAATAGGAAAGCTGTATTTTCATAGCTTCCCGTTTCAAGTACTTCAACCGTTATTTGCAAGGTATTTATTTCGTCCGCACTTACCTCAAGGACTTCCCATATTCCGTTTTCTACGTCATACATGCCTTTGGATGCCGTGTGCGAAACATACTGAAACCCGGACAGGGTTTCATCGATAAATTCGTTTATCCTAATACTTAGGATTCTATCTTGGGTAAGATTGGTCACCGTAATGGTAAAAACAACCTCGTCCCCTACACGGGCCCTATCGGTATCCAAAGTTTTTTCTATGGCAAGATCAATATCCTCGGGATTACAGTCCAGAGTCAGGTTAGGGTCACATGAATCCAAGGGGTCTGTACCGTTTAAAACCTCGTCTCCATCGTTAATTCCATCGCCATCCGTATCCGGGTTGTTGGGATCTGTTCCCAAAGCAGCCTCTTCACCATCCGTTAAACCATCATTGTCCGTATCTACGTTACAGTCAATCACTGAAATTGCCAAGGTAACAGATTCATTGGTACAAGGAGCTTCCGCACCCGTAGTCGTAAATGTAAATTCATAGTTTCCCAAGGGTTGACCATTAAAATCTACTATATTACCTGCTCCTATGGTTACGGCACCTCCAGAGGGAACTGCGGTAACAGTCCAAATACCGGTATCCGTCGCTGTAAGTTGATCGTCCAGATCCACACTTGTAGGTCCCCCGTTTCCGGTAATATTGCATGCCGTTGTATCGGTTGCGGTACCCGCGGAAGGTGTTTCATTGATCGTTGCGGTCACTGCGGTCCTTTCCGATGTACAATCGTTAGCGGTTGCTTCCACAAAAAAGTCTTGGGTGGTGGATATGATCGGCGTATTGAAACTTGTTCCCGTAGCCAAAACAATAGTACTTGTAGCAGTAGCATACCAATTTAAAACACCTCCGGTACTTACCGTGGCTCCCAAGCTTAATGTACCCGGACCACATCTTGTATCTGGAATGGTAGTTAGAACAGTAGGGGTAGTATTTCGTGTCAGTTCTACTTCCAGGGTAGGACTTGCACAATTATTGACGGAATCATAGAAAAACCCAAAATAAGTGACCGGATCCGGATTGTCTACCTCGTTAGGGAACAGGTGTCCGCTAAGCTCCAAAGGATCAGGATTTATACTCCAAATAAGCGCACTTCCCGCAGGGGGGGTGCTATTGGTATAGTCGTTTAGACTTGGAAGTACATCTTCTGTACAAAAAATAGTAGGTATCGAAGTGTCCAATACGGGTGCCGCATTACCGGCATCACATGGAAGAGAGCAATCAATTACCGTAATCCTCAGGGGTGGCGAGGTAGATTGATTGGAGCAGGGTGTTATAGCTCCAGATGTGGTATAGGTAAACTCATAAATCCCCAAGGGCTGACCATCAAAATCGACGATATTACCTGCTCCTATGGTTATTGCACCTCCGGATGGGTCCGTGGTAATGGCCCATGTCCCTGGATCTGCTCCTGTTAAGCGACTATCCAAATCAACGGTTGTAGGACGCCCATCCGCATCCGTGTTACAGGAAGAAACGTTATTAGGAGTTCCAGGAGAGGGACTATTGTTCACAGTTAATGTAACCTCTAAAGTAGCACTTGCACAATTATTTAATGCATCATAGAAAAACCCATAATAGGTATCTGCTACGTTTACTATGCTACTTCCCAAATGCGCTCCGGTAACCAAAGGATTTGGATTGGTACTCCAGGTAAGCACGGAGTTGGGAGGTGCAGGAGTATTGGTATAATCGTCCAAGTTTTGATTAATATTGTCACAAAATACCGTAGGTGTGGCGGCATTCAAAAGGGGCGCAGCTGTTCCTGCGGCACAACCGTCGTCGTTGGTTATCGTATAGGTCGTCGAGGTCGGTGCCACAAGGGAGGCGTCACCGGTGGGCGTGACCAGCCCCAAAACTATCGTCTCGTCGGGCTCCACCGCACCGTCGTCCACTATGCCAAGGCCGAGGGCGATGGGCGTATTGGTATAGGTCCCCACAGGGATGTTTATCGTCGTGCCGGCAAGGGTATAGTCCGAACCGCCACCCGCGGCGCTACCGCCAACGGTAAGCGTCACCGAGCTCGCCGCCACAACATCGCCGTCCACCACAAGGGTCGGGAGGTTCCCGCCCGAGGCCTCCGGGTCAGAACTAGCGGCCGTCGAAAATTGAACAGTTGCTTGCCCAAACGCGCTAAAACCTAAAGAAAAGAATGTCAAAAAAAATACTCCTCTTTTAAGGTATTCCATACGAAAACAAGCGGAAAGAAAATTATATCTGTGGAATATTCCCATTGTTCTGTTTTACGAATTTATTAAAATTCAGGCCAAAGCAGGGGGAATTAAGCCTAGTAAAATTGGGTGTCAATAATACTAAAAAAACCGCCTTGCTACGAATAAAAGAGGTTAAATCTAAGTTTTTAAGTTGAAATGCAAAATATTAGGATAAACGTCCGCTATAGGATGGTCGCCGAAGCGGTTTCGACCGTTGCATCTATCTTTTTCACCAGCCCTTGCAGTACCTTTCCCGGACCTACCTCCGTAAATGTGCTTGCACCATCCCGGATCATAGACTGTACGCTTTGGGTCCATTTTACCGGAGCCGTCAATTGGGATATTAGATTTTTTTTGATTTCTTCCGCATTTAGAACAGCTGTAGTAGATACGTTTTGATAGATGGGACAGGCCGGAACACCAAATTCAGTATTTTCAATTGCTGCAGCCAACTCCGCTCTGGCAGGCTCCATCAAAGGTGAATGAAAAGCGCCACCAACAGGCAGGACCAAAGCCCTTCTTGCGCCAGCTTCTTTTAATTTTTCACAAGCCGTATCCACGGCATCCAATTCCCCCGAGATGACCAATTGCCCTGGACAATTGTAATTTGCGGCAACTACTATGCCTTCTGTTTCCCCACATATTTTTTCAACTGCTGCATCCTCCAATCCCAGTACTGCTGCCATGGTACTTGGCTGTAGCTCACAGGCCTTTTGCATGGCCAAGGCGCGTTGGGATACCAATCGCAGTGCATCTTTAAAGTTTAAAGTGCTATTGGCGACCAGAGCTGAAAATTCACCCAAGGAATGGCCCGCAACCATATCAGGTTTAAAATTTTCCCCCATCACCTTGCTTAAGATTACCGAGTGCAGAAAAATAGCAGGTTGCGTTACTTTGGTCTGTTTTAAATCCTCCGCTGTTCCCTCGAACATGATATCGGTAATAGGAAAACCAAGTATATCATTTGCTTTTTCGAACAGTTCTTGTGCCAAGGGGTATTTCTCATAAAGATCTAGACCCATCCCGACATATTGTGCTCCCTGCCCTGGAAATATAAATGCGTTCATTTTTTTGGTATTTGGTAGCGACAAAAATAGTGATTATTTCATTGAAAAAAGTGTAATCCCCTGGATTCAGAAGATTGAAACCAACTAGCGAAACAGTTTTTAAGTAAAAGGAGATCATGACTCCGCCGGGTCAAACAGAAATAGATCCCACCATCATCCGTTATTCCTTGAACCAACTGGAATAGGTAACATAGTTATTGGCGATCCTATCTATTTCACCAGAACTTAATTCCGGACTAATATCCTTGATTTTTTTTGCAGGCATCCCTGCAAAAACAGTTCCCGAAGGAATATGGGTACCCTTGGTCACCACTGCACCGGCCGCAATAATACTATTACTTTCTACTATACAATCATCCATGACAATACTCCCCATACCTACTAAAACATTGTCCTTAATAGTGCATCCATGTACTATGGCATTGTGGCCAATGGAAACATTGTTGCCAATATGGGTGGGTGATTTTTGATAGGTACAGTGTACTACGGCACCATCCTGGACATTTACCTTGTTCCCCATTTTTATATAATGCACGTCTCCTCTGAGTACGGCGTTGAACCAAATGCTACATTGATCTCCCATTACGACATCGCCAACGATAACCGCATTTTCGGCAATAAAACAATCTTCACCTATTTTGGGGGATTTTCCGTTAATGGTTTTTGTGATCATTGATGTTAGATGTTAGATGTTAGATGTTAGATGTTAGATGTTAGATGTTAGATGTTAGATGTTAGATGTTAGATGTTAGATGTTAGATGTTAGATGTTAGATGTTAGATAAAATTAAAAAAAACTCATTCGAAATAAGATAAAAGTTCCTTCTTCTTTGATGCGGAGACCAATAGTTCCTTTCCATTGGATATGACAACACTGCCGCCTTTTCCCCTTTTATATTTTACGACCTCGTTGACGTTCACCAAATAGGACTTATGGATTCTGGCAAAAGTAAAACTAGCTAAGGCTTCCTCAAAATATTTTAAGGTTTTGCTTACCACTATCCGTTGGTTTTCCAGATATATTTCGGTGTAATTATCATCTGCTTTGCAATACAGTATGTCCGAAACGTTCAATACCTGAAAGCCATCTTGCTGTGGAAGGGTTATTTTTCCATCTGCCTTGTTCAATTTTGGTTTCAAAATACGATCTTCCAAAGCATCTTCCTTCTGCTTTATTTCCATTACATAATCCACCGCCTTTACTAATTCATCAATATTAATGGGTTTCATTAGGTAGTAGGCCGCATGGTTATTCAAGGCATCCATGGCATATTGATTATAGGCCGTTACAAAAACGGTTTCAAAAGTACGGTCCGGCACCTGGTCCAAAAGGTCAAAGGCATTGCCAAAGGGCATCTCCACATCTAAAAAGACCAAGTCCGGGGTTTTCTTTTTTATAAGCTCCAAACCTTCCTTTATAGTCGTGGCCTCTCCCAAAAGGGTAACATCAGCGCAATACTTGACTAAATAATTCCGAAGGATTTCCCTGCTATTGGCTTCGTCCTCTATAATGATCGCGTTTAGTTTCACTGCTAAAATTTTACGTTGTTTTGGTCTTATCAAACCCTCACTCAGGCCCTCTCCCCAGGAAGGTGTTACATGTTAGGCCTTACTCTTTTTTTAAGGTCAATATTACCTTGGTTCCCGTTTGATCATCGTACAAATCCTGGATATGTACATCTACCCTATCCTTGTACATATCGTTTAGAATAGAAATACGCTTTTTAATGTTTCCCATTCCCTTCGATTTTTGCTTTTTTTGGTTCGCCGTCTTTAATTCGGCCGACTTTTTCCGTCCTATACCGTTATCGGTTATTTCTATAGTTATGGTTTCACGGTCTTTTTGTTTAAGATCGATCTTTAAAAACCCCTTTTCTTCCTTATATCGCAGACCGTGCCATATGGCATTTTCAATATAAGGCTGCAATAGCATGGGAGGAATCTGAAAGGAATCCTCATCTATATGCCCATCTACATTTATTTCATAATCGAATTTGTCCGGAAAACGGGAATGCTCTAGCTTGGTATACAATTCCAATAGCTCCAATTCTTTGGTCAATGGAATAAAATCTTCCTCCGAATTTTCCAAAACCGCACGCATCAATGTTGAAAACTCGCTTAAATATCGGTTTGCACTGCGTTCATCGCTTTTGGCTATGTAATTATTTACGGAATTAAGGGCGTTAAAAATAAAATGGGGGTTCATTTGGGAGCGAAGTGACTTTAATGCCAGTAAATTATTGGCCAATTTCTGCTGCCTGTTACTCCTGTAAAAAAAGAATGCCGCTAAAGCCGTGAGGAGCATTCCAAAGATCAAGGAATAAATGATCCATTTTTGTCTTTTATTGCTCTCTTGCACCAATTGTTGGGAAGTAAGTGCCAAATCGTATTTGCTCTGGGAAAGTTCCCTTTCTTGTTCCAAGCCCGAAATACGGCTTTGTTTGGATGCAATTTCCCGATTAAATCGGGCCGCCCTCGAAATTTCCTGCTCCTTGCGCACATAGAGGGTATCCACTACGGCCACATATTTTTGATAGGTCTCCAAAGCCTTGGTAAAGTCCCCTTTGTATCTGTACACTTCGGATAATTTTCTGGTAGCATCTTTTTGCACTACTAGATCATCATCGCTATCCGCTTCATTGATGCTCTTCTCCAGATAAGGTATGGCCTCGTCCAATTTATCCTGGGCAATATAGGCATTGGCAATCTTATAATTGATGCGCTGCGTGGTAATGGAATCGGCCTCATTGGGTTCCGCTCCCTTGGACGCTGCTGCATTTGGCAGTTGTTTTAATTCGCCCAAACTTTCCTTGCGAAGTTCTATTTCCTCATCGTACCGACTTTTTTTATTATAAAAATCGGCTACTTTTTCCTTTTCTTGAATGGCACGTTGCGGGGCCTGATTTCTCGACAGTTTTAACGAATTATTGAAATATCCTTCTGCCTCTACCGAACGATTATCCTCTGCATAGGCATCCGCAATTTTGGAATTCAGATCGGTTATTTTGGGGACGATCTGATTCTTTTCGGCAATCGTAAGACCTTCATTATAATAGGCGACGGCCTTATCTACCTCACCAAGACCTTTGTAAGTATCTCCCAATCCTTCATTGAGTTGCACTCTTTGAAAAGGCACCATATTCTTTATCTTGCCCAAGGATAGGAAAGTAGTCTCCGCATTGGTGAACTCCTTGTTTAAAAGGTATGTTTTTCCCAATAACAAAGTAGTCCGAACAGATTTTTGTGCTTCTTGCGCATCCTTATAATTAGCTATGGCCAAATCGTATTGTTTATGATATTGGTAAACTTCGCCCAAAGTTGTTAAGGATGCGGCCAACTGACTTTTATTACCCCTTTTTCCCAGTTGTTCTATAGATCGGGTAATAAAATCTATGCTCTTTTCAATATTGCTTTTCTTATATACATTGGCCGAATCCAGGTAAACCCCGTGTAACGTAATGGCCTCCTTTTCCTTTTCATTTCTAACACTCCGGCTTCTGGTATCCGCTGCGTATCCTTTGACCAAAATAGCGATGTCCTCATCACTTTTTATGATATAGCGTACCGTTTCAAAATCCGGGCTATACACAGTCAATTCGTCTCCTACGGCAGCCTTGATACGAAACTCTCCCAATGCATTGGTAACCGTGTAGGCACCCCTGGAAGTGGAAATGGCAACTCCCGAAATAGGGGTATAGGTTTCCTTTCCTTTTACGGAACCTTTAATTTGGAAACTAGACCCACTTTCCTGTGTTTGGGAAAAGCCCAGAAAAAAGGTGAAGAAAAACACTAGGAATATGTAATGCACCTTTTGCATATATATCATTTGGATAGGATAAACTTAGGTGTTTTTTACGGTTTTAAAAAATAGGCAAAACCGTATTACAAGGCTAAAAAGCACCTATTTATGTGCTTTACGAAATCAGATATCCGGTTCCCTCATTTAAAACACCTGTTCCCTCATTGGCGGTTTTTTGCAAAAAAGTTTGGAGATACTTTTAACCCATGTTTATCACTAAAAAACAATAAATGAAACAGGTAATGAAAAGAAAATTGAAGCGTATCATAACGATTCTCCTCCTTGGATTTATAGCATTGTTTGTATTTAGATTGATGTATGGATTTAACAAAGTCATTGAAAACACTCCCGATCAAATCCAATTCTTTGAAACTATTAGTACCCTGAGAAAAAATTATGCCTCCAAAGAGTATAAGATCAGTAATTCAGGACAATCTCCGGTAAAAGTTGATCAGAAATATGAAAAGATCGCAGAAATAAACACAACATCTACCCAATTTGACCAAGAAGAAAAACGGGTTCGGGAAAAAATAAAAAGTTTTGATGCCTTAATTCAATTCGAACAAAAAAGTGGGAACAAAGACCATAGAAAACTAAATCTACTTATTGGGGTCCCCCCGCAAAACTTTGATTCCATTTATAAAGATTTGATCAAAATAGGAAAAGTTAAGGGCAAACAGATTATCAAGACCGATAAGACCAATGAATACAATGAACTTAATGCTAAAAAATCTTCCTTGGAGAAGATACGGGCCTCCCTCATCGTCCTAAAATCCAAAGGTGGAAAAATAGAGGAGTACATGCAGTTGGAGAATAGAATTCTAGAAATAGAGCAACAACTGCAAGCACTTGGCGTAAGTCTTGGAAATTTTGACGATGAAAACGAATTCTGCACCGTACGCCTCTCCCTATGGGAAGGAAAAGTATCGAAAATCACTTTTTTACAGCGAACAAAAGTTGCTTTGGAATGGACGGTGAATATCTACTTGAGAATAATGGTGGTGTTATTTTTTATAGCACTCTCCGCATACATGATGCTTTTGGCAGTTGAGAAACTACAACTGCTGGAACGTATTACGAAGAAAAATGAATAAATGTTGAACATATAAATAAAGAAAAAGATGAAACAGGTAAAAACAATAATGAGTATAGGGCTACTTAGCTTGTCTATGGCAACCTCTTTTGGCTGCGAGCCAAAGACCAAAAAAGTAATGGAACAGCCCTTGGTGACCCAAGCCATTACCGCGGACGAAAAACCGTCCAAGAATTTCGTAAAGATCGCATTGCTATTGGATACCAGCAATAGTATGGACGGATTGATTAATCAGGCAAAGGCACAATTATGGGATATCGTAAACAAATTCAGCTATGCCAAATGCGGTAATGACGGGCGACCTCAATTGCAGATAGCCCTTTACCAATATGGTAATGACGACCTATCCTCAAAAGAAGGCTATATCCAACAGGTCATTGGTTTTAGTAGTGATTTGGACGAGATTTCGGAAAAACTGTTCTCCCTGACCACTAACGGAGGAGAGGAGTATTGTGGCGAAGTCATCCAAACTTCCTTAAAGCAATTGGAATGGGGCAAAAATCCGGATCATTTAAAAATGATCTTTATAGCGGGCAACGAACCTTTTTCACAGGGAAAACTCAACTATAAAGATGCTACAAGCAATGCCAAGGAAAAAGACATCATTGTAAATACCATTTTCTGTGGCAATTACGAGCAAGGTATTTCCACGGATTGGAAAAAAGGTGCCCAGCTCACTGGAGGTGAATATATAGCGATCGACCATAACAGGCAGGTGGTACATATAAGTACCCCTTATGACGACCTTATCATTAGGCTGAACTCCAAATTGAACAAGACCTATATCTCCTATGGGGCTATGGGCGCGTCCAAGATGGAAATGCAATCCGCACAGGATGCCAATGCGGCCGAACTGGAAGAGGCGGTAATCGTGAAAAGAGCGGTAAGCAAAAGTTCAAGATTGTACAACAATGCCGCATGGGACCTAGTGGATGCTTCCGAGGACAAGGATTTTGATGCGTCCAAACTAAAAAAGGACCAATTACCCAAGGAGCTACAAGGTAAATCCAAAACAGAAATAGAAAAATATATACTAGAAAAAAAAGCGGAGCGTAAAAGTGTCCAAAAAGAGATTCAAGATTTGAATAAAAAACGTGACGCATACATTTTAAAGCATCAAGAAGAGGGAGCAGCGGGAGAACTGGAAAATGCCATGTTATCCGCTATTAAGAAACAGGCGGCCAAAAAAAATTACACCTGGGAATAATACCGTTCTATTAGAGTAAGATTATATGCGGCTTGCTACCGTTGCGGTATCTAAATGGGTTTATCAATTAAACGATAGGCCCATTAATTTTTTTAGTAGTTTACGGCGGGACATTTACAATCGTAACGTTTTTCCGTAACCTGTCCAAAATTATACCCAAGGGTTATTTGGTGAAAACCACCATTGTCCAAACGGACATCCCCGGATTGATAGGAATAGTTGTATGAAACTAAGAAGTTGTTGTAGTTTAATCCGATAATAGGCGTAAACAGTTGCAAACGTTGATCCCCAAAACTACCATCTGTCTGGAATTGGGCCCCATCAAAACTTCTCCTATAGGACAATCCTGCCCAAACCGTTCCAAAACTTACCTCACGATAGACCTTTGCATTGATATCTATTGTTTTTTCTTCCGTAAACTCCGTCAATTGAAAAAGAACGGATGGTTCTATTTGCCATTCGCTTTTTCCAAAAACATAGCCTACGGAAAACAAGTATCTTCTTAGATTATCAAATTCAATAGCGGTATACAGATCACGTCCCGAACCTAATATGTTCAGAATCGCTGCATGGGCATAAAACTCTAAAAAGTTATAGGACATCCCTAAATCCAAATTAAAATAACTGGTGGTGTTTTTAGTACCTGTAATTATAGGATCTGGAATTACCGATCTAAACTCGGTTTCATCCAAGCTACTCAGAATTGCCCCTGCGCTTAAACCAAAAGAAAGCTGATTTAGATTACGCAGATCTCTGGAGAACCTTAGGTGATGTGCATAAGTAAACTTAAATCCGGTTTGGGAATGAAATCCATTGGCGTCGTTAAAAATGATACCTCCAACACCACTGCTTTCCCCTACCCTAAAATGGGCGTTCAATGTTTGTAAGCTAGGGGCCTCGTCCACACTGAACCATTGTTTTCTTGCTGTCAATCGTATCTTTCCCCCCTCACCGATACCGGCCATGGATGGATATACCAGATAATAGTTGTCGGCTAAATAATCAAAATATACCGGGATTCCCTCTTGCGCATAAGATTGAAGGCCAAAAGAGAGCAATGAAAATAAAATCAGTATTCGATTTTTCATCTAAGAAGTAGGGCTATTTGTTTCAGATATCGTTCAAATATTAAGTATAACGGATGAAATACAACATTATTATATATAGGTAGGCTTGGATTTACTTTGTATTTTTGTAAAAAATCAATGTTATGGATGCGTATACAATCACGGTAGTAGAAACCAGCAACCCGGCCATATTAAAATTTGAGACCAATCATTTCATCACCAATAATAGAAGTTACGAGTTAAAAAACATAGATGAAGCCGCGGATTCTCCCTTGGCACAGCAGTTATTTTACCTTCCTTTTATTAAAACCGTCTATATATCGGGCAATTTCATAGCATTGGAGCGCTATGATATCGTACAATGGGAAGATGTAAAGGATGAAGTTGCACAACAATTGGTAGAATACCTTAATGCAGGAGAACCTGTGGTCATTGAAAAAGAAAACACAAAAAAAGTTGCTGTTACGGTTTATGCCGAAGTCACCCCGAATCCGGCGGTAATGAAATTTGTAGTGAATAAAAGAATAGTGCCCACTATTTTTGAATTTAAGAACATTGATGAAGCCACATCCTCCAATCTGGCAAAACAATTGTTCCATCTTCCTTTTGTAAAAGAAGTATTCCTAGATGAAAATTATGTTTCGGTAACCAAATATGATGTAGCCGATTGGAACGAAGTGAGCTTTGAACTGCGTGAGTTGATACGGGATTTTATCGCAGAGGGCAAGGAAGTGGTCTCTGCCAACAGTATTGCGCAAAAGACCAAAGAAGCACCCAGAAAACAATTGGAAAACGAGAACCTGGACGATATTTCCAAAGAAATCATAGATATCCTGGAAGAATATGTGAAACCTGCCGTTGCAAGTGATGGCGGCAATATTCTCTTTAAATCCTACGAGGAGAAGAGCAAAACGGTGAATGTTATTTTACAAGGTGCCTGTAGCGGATGCCCTTCATCTACATTTACGCTAAAAAATGGCATTGAAAACATGTTGAAGAACATGATGGGCGACAAGGTAAATGAAGTAGTTGCCCTAAACGGTTGATATTTACTGGGCTTTTTGCTTTTTATTCGTTAACTTTAAAGTTATCTAAAAAACACTAATTATGGCAATTTTAAAAGTTATAGAAGTATTGGCGAACTCTAATGAAAGTTGGGAAGACGCAACGAAAAAAGCAGTTTCACAAGCCTCCAAATCCGTAAAAAATATACGCTCGGTATATATTAAGGAACAGAGCGCTATTGTAAAAGAGGGGGAGGTAAGCGAATTCCGTGTAAATGTTAAGATTACTTTTGAAGTAAATTGAACGCACATCTTAAAATAAGTTAAGGCGCCTTTTACAGGCGCTTTTTTTATGGAACTTTTCTCGGGTTTTACCGCTAACTTTGGGTATGTTCCAAAAAACACCCTTCATATCAGTAATGCTAAGTTTATTGCTCTGTTGTGGCCAAAAAAAAGAAGACACTATGACCTATGAACACACCAACGCGCTAATTAACGAAACAAGTCCATATCTGTTGCAGCATGCCCATAATCCGGTAAATTGGCAAGCATGGAGCCCGGAACTTTTGGAAAGGGCAAAAAACGAAAACAAACTGTTGCTCATCAGCATCGGTTATGCAGCCTGCCATTGGTGTCACGTCATGGAAAAGGAATGTTTTGAGGATGAGGAAGTGGCAGCAGTAATGAACAGAAACTTTATCAATATTAAAATTGATCGAGAGGAGCGGCCAGATGTGGACCATATTTATATGGACGCACTACAATTGATGACGGGCAGTGGAGGTTGGCCGCTAAATATTGTGGCCCTGCCGGATGGTAGGCCTTTTTGGGGCGCTACATATGTTCAAAAAGAAAAGTGGATACAGGTTTTGGAACAGCTTGCGGAACTCTACCAAAAAAACCCTGGAAAAGTCATTGGTTATGGCCAGAATCTGGCCGATGGTATAAAGTCCCTCAACCTCATTGAAACAAAAACGGATTCGGATATCATGAATTTGGACCAAATGGACGATGCCGTTAAAAATTGGTCGCAATACTTCGATACCTTTTTAGGCGGACATAAACGTGCACCAAAATTTATGATGCCCGGTAATCTAGATTTTTTATTGCATTATGCTATTGCCCAAAAGAAGAAAGGTATCCTTGAATATGTGAACGTTACCCTGACACGAATGGCCTATGGCGGTGTTTTTGACCACGTAGGTGGTGGATTCTCCAGATATGCCGTAGACACCAAATGGCATGTACCCCATTTTGAAAAAATGCTGTATGATAACGGCCAATTGGTGAGTCTGTACGCCAAAGCCTACGCAGCTACCAAAAATGAGCTCTATAAAAAAGTGGTGACGGAAACTATAGCCTTTATCTCCAAAGAACTCATGGATGCCAATAATGCATTCTATTCTTCCCTGGATGCCGACAGTCTAAACGAGAACTCAGTATTGGAAGAAGGTGCCTATTACGTATGGCAAGAAGCTACGTTAAAAAAATTGCTAGGGGATAATTTTGAAGTTTTTAAGGACTACTATAATATCAACAAATATGGTCATTGGGAGCATGGGAATTATGTATTGATCAGGGATGCTACCGATGCGGAAATAGCAAAAAAACACGATATCGGCATTCAAGAATTACAAACAATCATTACCAAAAGCCTGCAACTATTGGATTTGGAACGGAGTAAAAGAAACAGACCAAGATTGGATGATAAAATCCTAACCTCTTGGAACGGACTTATGCTCAAAGGCCTGGTGGATGCCTACAAATACCTTGGAAAGGAAAAATATCTAAATCTAGCACTCAAAAATGCCCATTTCATCCAAAACCAGATGATGGGAGAAGACTATAGCCTTTTTCACAATCACAAAAATGGCAAAAGCACTATAAATGGCTATTTAGAGGATTACGCAACCGTTATTGACGCGTACATTGGGCTTTATGAAATTACCTTTGACGAAAAATGGCTGCAACTTTCCAAGAGCTTATCGGGCTATTGCATTCGTAACTTTATGGATGATGATAGCGGAATGTTTTTCTTTTCCTCCAAACAAGATGATTTTGTTATTCGTAGAACCATTGAAACATCGGACAATGTAATTCCGGCATCGAACTCCATAATGGCAAAAAATTTATATCGTCTCTCCAAACTTTTCCCTGAAAGCGACTATGATGATATAGCCCATGGAATGATAAAAAACGTACAGGAAAATTTTCAAAAGAACGGGCAGGGATATGCCAATTGGATGCATACCATCCTCTACCATAACCTTCCTTTTTATGAAATTGCAATCGTAGGGAAAGAGTATAAAAAAAAGGCTAAAGAACTCTATCGGAACTATCTTCCAAACGCAATTTTTGTAGCATCCGAAAAGCAAGGAGACCTTCATTTATTGCAAAATAGATTCCAGGAAGGGGAAACATTTATTTATGTCTGTGTAAATGGTATGTGCAAGTTGCCCTTGACGCAAACGAACGATGTTTTGACCCAAATACGTTATTGACCGGAATATTAATAATAATTTAATTCCTAGAGTTTGCTTTGTGCCGGTATTTTATTTTGTTTTGTAATCTTTAACAAAAATATGCAAGAATTTAGCGATTATCAAGAACATATTGACAAGGCCATAGATTGGATATGGACCATAGTCCCTAACCTTATATTGGCCATAATTATCCTTTTTTTTGGATTATGGGTCATCAAATTCATCAATAGGATGGTGCGCAGGTTTTTCTTGAAAAAGGACTACGACCCTACCTTGGAGACCTTCCTTCAAAGTTTTATAAGCATTACCTTAAAACTACTGCTATTTGTACTGGTCATTACCCAATTGGGAGTGAAGTCATCTTCGCTGGTCGCCATAGTAGGTGCTGCCGGATTGGCCATTGGCCTGGCCTTGCAAGGATCCCTAGCCAATTTTGCGGGAGGGGTATTGATCTTACTTTTTAAACCGTTCAAGGTAGGCGATTTTATATCTGCCCAAGGGGTAGACGGTACGGTTAAGGAAATTACTATTTTCACTACAAAGTTGAATACCTTTGGCAATCAGGTCGCCATTATTCCCAATGGGCAGCTCTCCAACAATAATATTATCAATTACAATGCGGAAAATACGAGAAGGGATAAGATCGACATTGGTATAGGATATGGTTCCAATATTAAAAAAGCTAAAGATATTTTATTGCAGATCTGTGCCGATCAGGAGAACATCCTTAAAGAACCTGTTCCTGAAGTATATGTAGGGGAACTTGCCGATAGCTCCGTTAACCTGACCCTACGGTTTTGGGCAAAAAATGAGGTTTTTTGGGCGGCCCATTTTTATGTCATAGAGGAACTGAAAAATAGATTTGACGAGGCCAATATTGAAATACCGTTTCCACAAAGAGTGGTTCTTAACAAGACCTAAAGTTTTATGATTTCAAACTATTATTTCTAAGCTTTAAGCAATATCTTCGCAGCTGATTTAAATTTAAAAATTGCTATAATGAGTACAAAATTTACTTTCCTTCTAGGCATCTTGTTTCCTGTTTTTCTCTTGGGCCAAATAGACCAAACCCTTCCCGATGAAACTTCTGTGCTAACTTTTCGTACCAAGAGTATCGACTATTCAGATGTCAAAGCTAATGGCTCTCCTTTTCTGGATGAGGAATATAAAGCCGGAGAGGTTATAATAAATGGAAAAGTAACGCTTAGGGGCAAACTAAGATATAACGCGCACAGAAGTGAGGTCGAAGTTCTTGAAAAGGACGATACTTCTTTTTCACTACTTAAAAGATCCTATATTTCTGCCAAAATAGGAAGTAAGGCATTTAAAATCTTTACTTACAAAGAAGGTGATTTGGAAAGAACCGCTTATTTCAATCCATTAAATGAAGGGGAGACAGTGCTATTATTCAAACCTGAAGTAAAATTAAAAAGTGCCAGAATACCTTCTACCAATTATGATAGATATTCTCCTCCTACTTATATAGAGATAAGCTCATATTACTTAAAAAAAGGAAAGGATTCCGCAGAGAAAATCAGATTGAAAAAAAAGGATATTCTCGCATTGTTAAGTGATAAATCCGCAGCATTGAAAAGTTTTATTTCGGAACAGAACTTAAAGCTTAAGCAAGAAGAAGATATGATAAAATTAGTGGACCACTACAATTCCTTATTGTAAAATAAACTTCTTATTTTCCTTTCTTCCTTTGTTGTGACAACATAAAATCCTTAAGATAATACGGTTCAAAATAGGCCAGATCCTCAAAATTACCTTGTTTGAACTTTTCGTAGGAAAGTGGGCACATTTCTTGGGCCGATGGCACCATGGACGTATCAAAACTAAAACCGGGGTCTTTTAAGAGCGCCGCACACTTTTTGGCCCCGCTACCCACTATATGCACCTTGCCCCTTGTTACAAATTCCTTAAAGGAATTCTCATCGATTATTTCCGCCTTCGTTTCACGTACCTCGCTGCCCTTCCCATCAAAAACAGTTGCATAGACCTCCATTCTTCGTGCATCCAGAACGGGAATAATAAAATCAATGTTCTCCAATTTTACCTGATGCGCCATGCTCTCCAAGGTAGCAATCGAAATCAAGGGAATATCCAGTGAAAAACATAGGCCTTTGGCCGCAGAAACCCCTATTCGCAGTCCGGTATAGGATCCCGGTCCCTTGCTTACGGCAATGGCATCAAGGTCTTTAAAAGACAAGGAAGCCTCGTCCAAGACTTCCTTTATAAAATTGTGTAACTGTTCCGAATGTGAATACCCGGGACTATTGTGTTCCTTTAAAACAATACCTTCACCATCTCTTCCTATACTTACCGAACAATTGGTGGTAGCGGTTTCTAAATTGAGTATATATGCCATAATGGCCACAAATATACTTCAGTTCTATTAGTTCAACCTAATGGGAATACCAAAATAGAACTCCAATATTTTTAAGCGAAAGATATAATCGTATTTGGTACGGATTACCTCGGCTTCGGCATTGTCTACCCGGGATTGTGCCTGACTAAAATCAAAGGCGTTCATTAAACCTACATTAAACCGTTCCTTGGAATAGTCATACGCCAAACGCCTTGCTTCCAAGGTCTTCTCCGCTGCCTCATAGGCCTTAAAAAAGGTGGTAACATCCACATAGGCCTGATTGATATTGGTTTCCAGATCCAATTTATCCTGTTCATACTGTAGTTTGGCCTTTTCCAAGCTTATTCTTGAGCGTGAAACACTATTTCGCACACTAAAACCATTGAATACGGGAACATCCAGTGTAACACCATACCTAATACCATCGAATATATACAACTGATCGGTGAATCCCCCGATAGCATTATTTTGATCCGTCCATCTTGTATTGTAGTTGAAAAATCCACTCAATGTAGGATATCTTGCCCCTTTGGAAATATCCAAATCTTTTTCTGCAAGTGCTACATTGGATAGCGAAAATTTAATATCGTTACGAAACGTTAGGGCCTTATCAAAAATTACTTTGGCGGAATTATTTAAAATATCCGAAGGTGGTATATCGAATTCCTCATCGGCAATATCAAAATTCTCATAGTCGGTAATCTGTAACAACTGCGCCAGATTAATACGGGATATGATCACCAAACCTTCCCCGTTTACTATTTGTTGTTCTTGTGTAGCAGCGGTAGCTTCTATCTCCAACAGGTCTCCCCTGGGTACTACCCCGGATTCTACCAGTTCCGCGGTCCGCTTTAAATCCTGTTCCGTCACCGCGTACTGGGCCTTGAAGACTTTAAGCGATTCTTTATTGGACAATACGGACAAATAAGCGTTGGCAACATTTAAGCGAATATCATCTTTAAGATCATCTAACCTATATTGATTGGCAATGGCATTCATTTTCGCCCTATTCAATCGATTATAACTGCGTAAACCGTCAAAAAGTGTAAGATTAGAAGTTATATTCGCATCAAAATTTGAAGTTGAATTGGTAACCGGATCCTGATTTGCAGGGTTAAAGGAAAGTCCTTGATTGCCAAAAAGATTGGACCTACCGTTTAAATCGGGGAGTAAGGCCCCGATAGCATCGGATTTATCTATTCTTGCATCCTCCAGATCCAATTCAAACTGTTGAACTGTCAAATTGTTCTCTACTGCATAGAAGACACATTCCTCCAATGTCCATTTCTTCATCTGCGCCGACATCGTCCCTATGGACAAAAGGGCCAGAAGTATTATTAATTTAAATTTCATGTGGTGATTATTTATATTGATGATTGATGATTTCATAGGTATATACTTGTTCCTTTATAACAACTAACTAGGGTGGGCTTGCTTTTATTTAAGAACCTTCATCTTCATCTTTTTTCTCTAGTTCGTTCCAAACTTTGACCTTGGCTTTTTCATCGATTCCCGAAACGATTTCCACATCTATTCCATCGCTCACGCCCAGTTCCAATTCTTTGCGCTCAAAGGTATTATCCCCGGTCTCTATCTCCACAAAAGGTTTCTCGGTTTCTTTATCGAATTGTAAGAGAGCCTCTTTTATGGCCAAAACATCCTTCTTCTCCTCTAGTACAATGGATGCATTGGCACTATAACCTGCACGAACATAAGCACTGTCGTTTACGACCAAATCCCCTTCTATCTTAAATTGCACCGCACCTTCTTCTTCTACCCCTTTAGGCGCAATGAATTTTAGTTTGGCCTCAAAAGTAGATTTTTCCAAGGCTCCCAGGCTTATTTGCAAGGGCATGCCCAATTTAAGTTTACCCACTTCCGCCTCATCTACTTCGCCTTCAAAAATCATTTTTGACATATCGGCTATGGTAGCAATGGTAGTACCATCATTAAAATTATTGCTTTCGATCACCTGATCTCCCTCTTTGACCGGAATCTCCAGAATTGTACCTGCAACCGTAGACCTGATATTGGTATTGGCACTAGAGGAACCCCCTGCCGAACCGACACGGATAATTTGATAGTCGTTTTTGGCATTCTCCAATTCCAGCTTGGCCTGATCATAGGTTAATTTTACGTTGTTGAAATCCTGGCTAGAAATAACCCCTTTATCAAAAATACCCTTATTCCTGTCAAATTCTATTTTAGCATTTGCCAAATTTACCTCGGCATTTCTGACCCTTCCCCGGGCGCTGGCCAGAGCTTGTTCATTGGGCACTACTTTAATGGTTGCAATAAGATCTCCTTCCTTCACCTGTTCTCCTTCCTCTAGATAAATCTTATCGATTATTCCAGAAATCTGGGGTTTGATATTGATTTCATCTTCGGGGATTACTTTTCCCGTAACGATGACCTGATGTACAATATCCTTCTTTTCCAACGACTCTGTCTCATACAACTTTGCGGGTGTACTGTTCTTTTTTATAAAAAAGGCTACTGCGCCTAAAATTCCTATACAGACAAGCCCTATTAATCCATATTTTACGTACTTATTCATTATTAGCTATTTGATTGTTATTTACTTTTTATTCTTCCCTTAATGCTTCTATCGGTTTAATTTTTACGGCCCTATTAGCGGGGATCAATCCTATCAATACGCTTAGGCCCACCATTAAAAGGAACGATATGCCAAATTGCGGAATGCTTACCATGGGATTTCTAAAGGGAAAATCATCTCCCTGGCCAAAGGCCGCATCCAAGCCCCCTAGAATGCCTACGGAAAGGGCAAAACCTATAAGACCTGCAAAGGCGGTCAATACGATAGCCTCCAATACAATTTGGCGCTTTACTATTCTTGGTGTGGCCCCCAATGCCCTTCTGACCCCTATTTCCTTGGTCCGCTCCTTTACCGTAATCAATAGGATATTACTAATGGCGATTACCCCTGCAAGTAGGGTAAAAATACCCACGAAAAAAGAGAAGCCCTTTAAGACCATGGTAAAGGCGGAAATATTGTTGAAGATTTCAGACATATCAAAACTACCGATAGCGCGTTCATCCTCTGGATGAATATCATATTTTGCCTTCAGCAGTTTCTTTATTTTTTCCTCTACTACGGGTACCTTGGTATCCGAATTGACCGCTATGGCCATCCAACCCATACGATCTCCTGAATTAAAGGCCTTTTGAAAGGTAGTAAAAGGCATAAAAACGGCATTTTCACCATCGATATTTATGTTGTTATTGGGTTTGTATATGCCTACGACCCTAAAAAAGACACCATTGATCCGTATATCCTTCCCGATCGCTCTTTCTCCCTTATCAAAAAGTAATTTGTAGGTTTCCTCTCCGATAACACAAACTTTTTTGGATTCGTCTATATCCGTTTGATTTAAAAAACGTCCTTCAACGAGTCTCTTTTTGGTAATGTTATCAATGGCCGGATAATCCCCGTATACCGTTGAGCCGCTTTTACGTCCTTTTCTATACACAGTGACTACATCCCTATGGCTCCCCAGTTCAATTCTTGGTGCCAATACTTCTATTTCAGGAATTTGTTTTTTAATGATGCTAGCATCCTCGATTCTAAAATTGATCCTTCTCCCCCGTTCAAATCCTTTATAGGGTTCCTCTGTTCTTTGGCTCCAAATAAAAAGACTATTGGAGGCGGTACCGGCAAACACTTTGTCAAAACCATTACTCATACCGTTAGCGGAACCTAACAATAGCATTAGAATAATCATAGCGAATATGACCCCTAACATGGTGAGAAAAGTCCGGAACATATTCTTACCTAGGGTATTAAAAACTTCTCTCCATAAATCTCTATCGAACAACCACATATTATTTATCTCTAAGTGCTACGATTGGTTTTACACTAGCCGCTTTTATAGCGGGTATCAATCCGGCAAAAACACCGGCTACGACCAGAATTATAGTCGCGGTTACCACGGTAGAAAAGCTTACCGAAGGGTTGGCAAATGCATCGGATTGAATATTAGGGCCGATCAGGGACAGCAGACCGGTAGCGAACAACAATCCGATAAAGCCGGACAAGGCCGTAATAAAAACGGACTCCAACAATACCAGTTTAACGATTTGGGCAGGTTCTGCCCCCAAAGCTTTCCGAACACCGATTTCCTTAGTACGCTCCTTGATTATAAAGACCATGATATTGCCGATTCCCACAATTCCCGCGATCAAGATCAAAAGTCCCACTCCTATACTAACCGCTGACAATACCCCCGTAAAACTACTGATATCGGAAAAAGCCTCTGCATAGTTCCATACACGTATAGCGGATTGATCTTCGGGAGCTATTTTATGCCGTCGCTTCATGATATCCTCCAAACGGCTAGAAAACTGAAGTGCCTTTGTCAAATCGTACGAGGAATTATAGGTGAGCAGTATTTGATCAATGTTTTTCGTATTCCCATAGATACGTTGGTAGGTGCTAATTGGCGCATAAATCCCACGTTCCGCATTATCATCTCCCTCATCAATAAAAATCCCGATAACGCGAAATGGCAAACCGTTGAATTCTACAAATTTTCCGATGGGATCTTCCTGTTTAAAAAGATCTTCCGCTACCTTTCTACCGATTACGGCTACCTTGGCATTGGAGACCAGATCGTTGGTATTGATGTACCTTCCCTGGGTAACGATAGTTTTTTCAATGATCTGATGATCGGGATGGACCGCCTGTATGGAGTAGGTTCCCGTTTCACTTTTATACCTTGCCGTAGTGTTCTTGAAAAATCGTGCACTGATATGCTCATAATCCTTAGTGAAGCTCTTTTTGATGTAATTGATATCATCGTTTTTAAACTGAATTTTTCGATCAGCCTCAAAACCTGCATATGCTTTGGAAGTGTTTCCCGGGCGAAGAAAAATAGAATTGGTGGCATCGTCGTTAAACTGGCCCGTAAACCCGTTTTGCATTCCATTAACGGAAGCCAACAACATCACAAGGATAAATATGCCCCAACCTACCGAAAAGCCGGTCAAGAACGTTCTGAGCTTATTGTTCTTGATACTGTGAAATATTTCCTGCCAAATGTCTCTATCCAACATAAGCCGATGCCCTTACTTGCTTTACTTTTTTATCCTCTACGATAACACCGTCCTTAAGATGTACGATACGTTTGCACATATGGGCAATATCCTCTTCGTGCGTTACGACCAAGATTGTATTGCCGTCATCGTTTATTTTTTGAATAAGCTCCATTACCTCATAGGAGGTGGTACTGTCCAATGCTCCTGTAGGTTCATCTGCCAATAACACCTTAGGTTCCGCAGCCATGGCCCTTGCAATGGCAACGCGTTGTTTCTGTCCTCCAGAAAGCTCGCTCGGTAAATGGGTGGCCCATTCCTTAAGGCCTACCTGACTTAAATATTTTAGGGCCTTTTCTTGACGTTCCTTTCTAGGGACTTTCTGATAGTACAGGGGCAGTGCCACATTTTCCAGGGCACTTTTATAATTGATCAGGTTAAAGGATTGAAAAACAAATCCCAAAAACTTATTCCGATACCTTGCCGCTTTGGTTTCGTTAAGGTCCTTTATGGGAACGCCATCCAGAACATATTCCCCTTCATCGGCTACATCCAACATGCCCAATATATTCAAAAGGGTAGATTTACCTGAACCGGAAGAACCCATAATGGCGACCAATTCCCCTTCCTTAACGGAAAAGTTGATGCCTTTTAGGACATGCAGGGAATTGCTCCCCATTTTATAAGACTTATGAAGATCTTTGATTTCAATCATGGTCGGATGTTTTTAGCCGTTTTGCCCGTATTTGGGAGCTTAGAATTTTTAAAAACCCATCGTCTCAAAATGGGTTTTCCCTGTGTTTTTGTATATGACTCCCAAGTCGTTAAAATGTTACAACAATGGGTCTAAATATTTTGTTAAAAAGAACTAGTTCTCTGCAAATTCATCGGGTTTTACCTCGTTCCAGACTTTTATTTTATTTTCTAGGTCTATACCGGATTTAACCTCTACAAAAATTCCATCACTTAAACCCAACTCAATGTCCCTACGTTCAAACTGTTGATCCCCGGTTTGAATCTCAACAAAGGGCTCTTTGGTTTTATCGTCAAATTGTACCAAAGCTTCCTTAATTGAGAGAACGCTATCCGCCCTTCCCAAAATAATGGACGCATTGGCACTCAGGCCCGCCCGGATAAAAATGGAATCCTGTTTTTTAAGTGTTCCTTTAATTTCAAACTGTATAGCGCCATTTTCCTCTTTTCCCTTGGGAGCGATATAATCCAGCACCGCATCAAAAACTTTATTCTCTATGGCTCCTACGGTAATTTCCAAGGGTAACTTTTCGGTAATCTTTCCAACCTCGGATTCGTCTACCTTACCTTCAAAAATCATTTTTCCGACATCGGCAATAGCGGCAATGGTAGTCCCCTCATTAAAATTATTACTCTCTATTACCTGATTGCCTACCTCAACAGGTACTTCCAGGACCATGCCACTTACCGTTGCACGTATCAACGTATTCGCAGCGTTTCCATATCCCTTTGCAGTACCGGTCTTTACAATGTCATAACCCTTGTTGGCAGCGTTGTAAGATTGCTTTGCCTGATCATAGGCCACCTCCGCGGTTTCCAGATCCACTTTGGAGATTACCCCTTTGTTGAACAAACTTTTTTGACGGTCCAGGTTTCGTTTTTGGTCATCCAAATCAATTCTTGCCACATCAATGGTATTTCTGGCATCGTTCAGTGCATTGAGGTTTGGGACCACTTTTATTTTTGCCAGTAAATCCCCTGATTTCACAAAATCGCCCCCTTCTACATAAACTTCTTGGATTACCCCTGAAATATTTGGCTTTATAAGTACTTCTTCCAGCGGAAGTATACTGCCCGTTGCCACAGCTTTTTTAATAATGGTCTGCTTTGAAGGTTCTTCCGTCTCATAGACCATCGGATCTTCCGCATTTTTCTGATACAAATAATACATAGATGCCCCGAAGGTTACTACAATTAATAATAGAATGATAATGGTAATCGATTTTTTCATGATTTGATTAATTTATGCTTTGATTGCTATTTTTTGTTTCTAGTATCATTAAAATTTAGATGTTTGTCAAATCATCCAACTACAATAAGCCTTACTCCCAAAAGGGGGAGTTACTTTATTTTAAGGGTCCTATCATGTTATTTTTTACTGCTCTCTTTTGGCAACAACGCTAATGACAGTGTCTCATTCCGTCCTTAGGGCATCAATAGGTCTAACTTTTATTGCACTTTGAGCTGGAATAAAACCGGCCAATAACCCGGATATGATCAATATAATCAAGGCCACCACTACAACGCCCAAATTTACACTGGGATTCACAAACATATCAACGGGACCATTAGCTTCCAACAGGGCGTTGATACCATAAATGAATAAGGCCCCTACGGAAATCCCCGCCATTCCAGATATGATGGTCAAAAAGATGGACTCCATTAAAATCTGTAGTTTAATAGACCAGGGATGTTCACCTAATGCCCTTCTGATACCTATTTCCTTGGTACGCTCCTTTACTACGATCAACATAATATTACTGACCCCTATAATACCCGATAACAATACCAGTATCCCTACAAAATACGCAATCAATTGCATCGCCCCAAAAAGACTCTCTACTCTATTATATTGTTCGTACAGATCAAAATAACCCACGGCGCGTTTATCTTCCGGATGAATCTTATGATTCTGTTTTACCACATCCACGATCTTCTCTTTTACACTGGTGATGGACATCCCATCATTGGCCGTAATGGCCATCCAACCTACATCATTTCCTTTATTAAAGGCTTGGGAAAAAGAGGTGAAGGGTACAAATATCTGACTCTGTGCTTCTTCACCGTCCCCATCATTGGTTTTCTTCTTGTAGGTGCCTACTACCATAAAATTGACTCCTTGTATTTTAATATAGGTCCCAATAGCCGCTTCTTCCTTGTCGTACAGATCGCTTTTGACC
>JBATTK010000105.1:0-54764 GCA_049670505.1 Saonia sp. | reverse complement strand
AGATAAAACCAAGGTATTTCATGAAATCTCTTTTAACACCCAGACCCTAACGTTTCCCTAATTTTTTGTTCAATTCGGACTTAATGAAAACCCTGACCGGTTCGGGCAAATTACTTTCATCGTATTCCCTTTCATAGGTACGATCCCCATCAAGAAGCACCAATTTGTACTTCAATCCGTCCCTCAATTTTGTATTGGATCGTTTCATGGGCCCTTTCATTGTTTGCACCAAGATATCTTTAGATACTTCTCCCAGGGTTACCTCCCCTTTATATTCTTGAGAAATACCCATAAAACCGCCTTCTATGAAAAGTTGATAGTTCATACCGCTACTTGGATTAATCCTACTGCTGAAAAACTTTTTTCGATGGCTTCTATCGCCGCATTGGAAACTTTGTTTTCGGCCACTAATTTTTCGGTGGTTTGTACGAGTACATCCAACATATCATTAAAATCGGCCGTACGCCAAAGTACCTTTAAAGTTTCGAACCAGATCAGGGCGCAATCATCTATGCCGATTTCCAAGCAGCTTAGATAAAATGCCTTGTTGGGGATTCCGGAATTAATATGTACCCCCTGATTATTTGCCATTCCGGAATAATAGTTATCCATATGGTCTGGCTGCGTGTCAAAATCGTTGGCAGTACCTGGAGCTTTCATGGAACGAATGGCCTGTCCGGGAAAAGCGTCCGTTACCACGGTGTCACCAATAAGCCAATCGGCCTCCGAAATATCCTGTTTTAAATACTTTTGTTTGATGACAGTTCCGAAAACATCGGAAAAATGCTCGTTCAACGCTCCGGATTGACTTTGGTATTCCAAGTTGGCCAAGAACTGGGTAACACCATGGACCAGCTCATGTGCCACTACATCTATAGCACTGGCAAAGTTGGTGAACTCTACACCATCCCCGTCTCCATAGGTCATTTCATCCCCATCCCAAAAAGCATTGTTATAATCCGTCCCATAGTGGATGTTGGATATAATGTCCATCCCATTACCATCCATAGAGTTTAGATCAAATGTAGTCTTAAAGTATTCCCGTACAAAACCTGAAGTATCATAGGCTTCGTTTACCGTTTGGTCTTCCGTTTCGGCACCGCCCTCTTCCCTGGCCAATCGTACACGTTGCCGATACTGATTCTCACTATCGTAAATGGCACGGTCCCCATTTCCCGGGGTGAGCTCTTCTAATAGCATATTGTTTAAAATTGTATTTCGCTTTTGAAGGATCCTATGGGTGTCGTTCAATGTTTTTTTACAGCTATTATTGCCTCTTTTTGCCAGTTCCTCCAAAATATAGGGCGGAACTATATGGCACTGATGTTTATCGCACATGGTACTATAAGATATAAGGGTTACTTCTTACAAGTACGTATGTTCTATCTTAAATGTCAAATAATAATAGTTAAGATCTTTTTAAAAATGAGATTGTATATGTCCTAGAAACATGTAAATACTTTGAAAAACACTCAATTCCCAGCCTTGGAATGCTGTAAATAAGCTAAAGTGTTTTCATAAAGTTACGCAGTTTTAGCCAAAGACGGGCATCCCTACCAAAACTATTCTTCCGGAAACAAGGATTTATCCAGTCCGGGAATAAGGGCCAAAGCATTTTTGTAATATACTTTCTTCAATACTTCGTCCGGGAGATCTAGGCCGTACATGGCCCAAAAGGCATGATATTTTTTATAGTAGGGAAAATACTCGTCATCGGTTTCCAATACCCTGAAATAGGTGGGGAATTCCTCCGGTTTCCAACTATCCTTACCGAACAAAATCCGATTTTGATATTTCATAAAAAAAGCCTTGGCATTCCGTGGTTGTCTGCCCAGTTCAGCTATGACCGCACCTATACCTACGGACATATTTGGGATTTCATCCATAAGTTCTCCCAACTTTTCCAGATTATTGGCATACCAGCCCATATGGGCATTGATAAACTTGGTGTTCGGGTGTTTTTTGAACATCGCATGTTGTTCATCAATAATCTGCTGCCATGGTGCCGGGTCCGTATCGGAGCGCTTTCTTCTTGGTCTCGTCTTTAGTTCTAGCCAGCGCTCATTTTTGCTGTCTACCTTATCCCAAAAAGATTTGGGGTCGGCTGCATGGATCAATACGGGAATTCCCAATTCCCCACATTTGGCCCAGATAGGGTCCAGACGAACATCATTGATTGCCAAACGCTTTCCATCAGTATCTTTATAACGAAGCCCGAGACTTTTATAAATTTTTAAACCTTTTGCCCCGTTATTGCAATCTTCTTCCAATTGCGCTACGGCTTTCTTGGACCAGCCCGGACTTCCCACACCTTCAAAATCAACATTGGCAAATACGGCGAACCGATTGGGATAATTCTTGTTGACATTGGCCAACATAGCTTTGAGACCTTCACCGGACCCGCCACTTAAATTCACCATAAGTCCCATATTGAGTCGGTCCATATCCGCAATTAATTTGGAAAGATCTTGGGTGGCCATCTGAAATTGATGGCTATGGACATCAATAAAGGGAAACATGGCCTTTTTTATTTCGTTTGTCGGAACCACTAAAGTGGATGTAGGGTTGTATTCCTCAAAACCCATTTGCTGGGCGTTTATGGTGAATGATACAAAAAGGATTGAGGAGAATACCAGTGCAGCGTATTTTTTTATCATTCGCTAAAAATAGAAATTTTTGTTAGAGCCGATCGTTAAAGGAATATTAATCTACATGGGAACGGCGCATTATTTTTTAGACAGTTTATGATAGTCCTCCAAGGTATCCACATCAATTTCTTTTCCATAGGGTTTTATTGCAAAAATGTGCTCTTTATGCCGTTCAAGGATATCCTTTGCCCCATAGTCGGCATTTAGTTTTACCAATTCAGAAAAATAAGCCTTTCCAAAAAGTGCAGGTACTCCTTTCCGTTCCCCATAGTCGGTCGCTATAATATCTTTTTCATTAAAATGATCGATCATATGGTTCAAGTAATCCGTATCTATCAAAGGTTGGTCTGCCAATACGACTAAAACACCATCTAGGGGAGTACTCCTTTGAAGGAGATTACGAACCCCACAGGCAATGGAACTACCCATACCTAATTTCCAGTCGGTATTATGGGTAATGGCTACTTGCTCCAAATTTTTGATTTCACTTTTTACAACGGATGCATGGGCACCTAATACCACAATACTCTGATTTGCACTGCTTTTTCTTGCCGTATTGATCGCATTCCCCAATAAGGTTGTAGTGTTCCATGGCAATAATTGTTTTATGGTAGCTCCCATTCGTTTGGAGGCACCTGCGGCCAAAATGAGTATGGCAATGTTAGCTTTTGTATCGGCCATGGGCGTTGTTATTTGGTTGTTCGTTAATGGTTGTTCGTTGTTGGTTAAAGGTCGATTGCGGAAAAACCTACCATGTGCCTTCGATACGATTGCAGGCGATCACTCAGGCACCGAACAGGGTCATTGAGTGATTTCTGTTTGGAAATCGTACCGAAATGACGTTCCATCTTACAGTTATCAGTGTTCAGTTTCCAGTTTTTAGTTTCGGGTCTTTCGTCTTTTATCCTTTGTCTTGATTTTTAGAAACGATACGGATGCAGACCGCCACTGCCTACTGGCTACTACCTACTGCTTACTGAAAGCTAATCGGTCTTGGTCATATATTGTGAAGGATTTTTTTCAAAACTGACCTTACAACCATCACAACAAAAATAGACCTTCTCTCCTTCGTAGTCTATGATATGCTTTGGATTTTTCTTGGATACCGGAACCTGGCAAACGGGATTAATATAATACTCTTCCGCAAATGCATCGGTAGCCCCGGAAGTGGCCGAGTCCGATACAACAGTTTCCGTAGAAGCTTCCGTTGCCGTTTTGTTCCTAAAGTGGTTTATAATATCCGCCAGAATACTAATAGCTACCTCACTGGCCAGTTTTGCGTTCAAATCTAGCCCCACCGGGCTTTTTAATTCCCCTACCCGTTCTTGATTTATGCCCGCACCGATTAGATATTCCCTAACCCTATCCGCTTTTTTCCTACTAGAAACAAAACCCACATAACTTGCAGGGGTCTGTAATGCCATTGAGACTGCCTGTTCATCATTTTCCCCCTGTGTGGTTATGACAATATAAGTATTCTTAAAATGCTTTATCCCTCCAAAATCCACGGTGTCCATAATCTCAAATGCGGATGGAAATAGTGCTTTATCGGCATCGGTCGCCATAGCGGTTACCTTAAAATCTGCCGTGGTTGCCAATGCTACCAATTTTCTGGCGATATTGGATTTCCCGACTACAATGATTTCGGCCTGAGGAAAAATAGGCTCAATTAATAATTCTACCGTACCCTCGCTCTGACATGACATAACATATTCTTTAAAATTAGCGGTTTCCCTGGTTCCCCCTTCCGGGGAAATACGTACTCTTCGATATCGTTTTGTTCGTATCACATTTATACCTTCTTTGATAACAATACCCCTAACACATCCTCCACCGATCCAACCAATAAGTTCCCCGGTTTCCAAAATAATGGCCTTATCCCCAATCTTGCCGGAGCAAGGGGCTTGTCTGTCTATTACCTGCGCAATGGCAAAGTCATCGCCTCTGGCCAAATAGTCCTCTATTTTTAATGCTAATTCGTTAAACATCCATTAACAATTTTTCTAGTTTTAATAAGCTATCCAGATTATGGGCGGACTCAAAGGCATCTAGATGCGGCATTACATTTACCATACCTTTTTGTATGGGCTGATAATCTTTCATTCCCTTTAGGGGATTAAGCCATATTAAAGTCTTGCATTTTCTTTGTATGGTACGTACGGCTTCTTTAAGCTGCGTAACGTTACCGGTTTCCAAACCATCGCTTAGGATGACTACAATATGTTTCTGGCTTAAAAACTTGTTCCCGAATTCGGATAGGAATTCTGTAAGGGATTCGCCAATTTTTGTTCCGCTGGACCAAGTTTGAACATTACTCCCGATAAGCGCCAATATATCCTTTTCATTATTTCCGCGCAGCAATGGGGTTACATGGGTAAGGTGCGTACTAAAGGTAAAAAATTCCAGCGCCTTAAAATACTTTTTTAACACCATTACATAACGCAGTAGATAAAAGCTGTAGGTATCCATAGAACCACTTACATCCAGTAAAAAAACTACTTTGCGTTTTTCCTTTCTCTTTTTTTTATGGGATAGATCCAGCATCAATCCACCCTTGGAAACACTATTTCTAACGGTTCTACGAATATCGACCATTCCCCTATTTCCACTTTCCTGTCGTCTTTTAAAACGCACGCTCATTTGATGGAACAGTTCTTCTGCCAATTCTTCCAATTTTTCCTTGTCCGTAACATCGATTTTGGAAAAATCGGTGCGTCGCAATCTTGTAGTTTCATTGGCTCCCTTGGTCTGTTTGGTCTCTTTTTCTTCAGCTTTTTGATGATTTGGAAAAGTGGCTCCCAAAAAAATGATGGAAGAAGCCTCGGTTTTTTCTGTTTTAGGCTTTACCGGAATCTTTCTGCCTTCCAATTTTTCTTCATAATACCTGCTCCAAAAACGCTGGAACATCTCATCAAAACGATCAAATTGTTCTTTGCGCGAGCAATAAATAGCTTTTAGACTGTATTGGAACAATTTCCTGTCCAGCATATATCCTCGCTTCGATATTTCAAAGGCTTCCTGCGTTTGTTGCGGACTTAACACAAACTGACGTTCCCGACAATAAAAAATAAAGTCGACCAGTCTTTCTTTAAATGTTTTATCTACTTCGATCAACATAAGGTGTTGTAAAACAAAAAACTAAGTTTCAATAGGATAAAGAAACTCTTGCACGGTCTTGCCTTTTACGAAATTGATATCGTCCTGATGTTTTAACACGCAACCGATGGTATTCTTCACCATGTCCTCCGTAATATTCTTGGCGTTCATTAAAAGCAGTGTTTTGGCCCAGTCCAGGGACTCGGCTATTCCGGGCGGTTTGTGCAAGCTCGACATCCGTAAATTATGGATAAAAGTGACTACCTGCGAAGCCAAATGTTCGTCAATATCCGGTATTTTTCTTTGAATGATAGCTATTTCTTTTTGTTTCGACGGAAAATCTACCCAATGGTACAAGCACCTTCTTCTTAAAGCATCGCTAAGCTCCCTGGTTCTATTTGATGTTAGAATTACCAAAGGTTTGGAGATTGCCTGTATAGTGCCTAGTTCCGGTATGCTGATCTGAAAGTCGGACAGCAACTCCAATAAATAGGCCTCAAATTCCTCATCGGCCCTATCAATTTCATCAATTAACAAGACAACGGGTTTGTCAGCACTTATAGATTGTAACAATGGCCGCTTTAGGATGTAATCCATTCCAAAGATTTTATCGCCCAAGGCCTTTTTATCCTCTTGCTGTTCAAATAATTTGATGTGCAATAATTGTTTTTGATAATTCCACTCATAAATAGTGGTGTTAACGTCCAATCCTTCATAACACTGTAGGCGAATAAGCGAGGTTTGAAGATGAGCTGCCAAAGTTTTGGCGACCATTGTTTTTCCTACTCCCGGACTCCCTTCCAATAGTATGGGTTTCTCCAAATTTTGTAGTAGAAAAATAGAAGTAGCCAGTTCTTCCCCTAGAATATACTCGTGTTTTTCAAAGGCTTTTATAAGATCATCGATGGCCTTGTTCAATAGATACGTATTTAAAATTAAAACTCAAAAACTTGGGTCAGGAGTGCTCTTTAGGCACTGGCTTCTTCTTCCGCCGCTTTTAATTTTTTGGTGAAGTTGGATACAAACTGTTTGAACAGCTGATTGGAAACACTATGTACCAACCTGGAACCGAATTGAGCAATTTTTCCATTGATCGTAACATCCATGGTAGCATCCAGTTTTGATCCACCTTCCGCCGTTTCGGTAATGTCCATAGACATTTTCATTTCGGCATTGCCCTGACCTTTGGCATCCACACCATTTCCTTTAAGTATTATTTTTTGATTTTCCGTATCTATTTCATCGTAAATGATATCCGCGTTGTAATTGGCGCCTATGGGGCCAAATTTCATTCCAACCTTTCCTTTGTAATGATTATCCCCCACTTTTTCATCAATAGAAACACCGGGAACACAATCCATCACTTTTTCGGGATCAATAAGGTGTTCCCAAACCAAAGCCGGTACCTGTGTGACTTCAAAAGACTTTTCGAGTGTTGTTTTCATTTTTCTTTTCCTTTTTTATTTCTAAACCTAAAACATAAAACCATGCATTGTTATCATTTGTCCCATGTCTTTGTTCTTTACTCCTTTTTCCTATTATGAGACTGTACAGTCTCTAAGAATGCGCTTGGATGGCTTCCCATACTTTTGCAGGGGTAATCGGAATATCCAAGTGTTTTATGCCCAAGGGCGATAAGGCGTCTATAATGGCATTGGCAATGGCCGGAGGTGCACCAACCGTTGGCGATTCGGCGACGCCCTTTGCCCCCAACGGGTGATGTGGTGATGGTGTGATGGTATGTCCCGTCTCCCAATGTGGGGATTCTACCGCCGTTGGCACCAGATAATCCATAAACGTACCATTGAGTACATTGCCCTCATCATCGTATTCTATACCTTCGTACATGGCCGGGGCAATACCTTGGGTGAGTCCGCCATGAACCTGTCCCTCAACGATCATAGGGTTGATGATATTTCCACAATCATCTATCGCCACAAAACGTTTCACATCAATTTGTCCGGTTTCCTGCTCCACTTCTACCACACAGATATATGCGCCGTTAGGGAAAGTGAGGTTGGGTGGATCGTAATAATGGGTGGTTTCAAATCCCGGTTCCATTCCCGGAGGAAAATTCGTATAGGCCGCAAAAGCGACATCTTGGATTGTTTTTGATTTTTCAGGAGCTCCTTTCACAAAATACTTCCCTACTTCCCATTCAATATCCTCTTCGCTGACTTCTAAAAGGTAGGCCGCGATCTTCTTGCCTTTATCTCTTAATTTTCTTGCGGCAATGGCGGCGGCGGCACCGGCCGTTGGCGTACTTCTACTAGCATAGGTGCCCAAACCATAGGGTGCCGTATCTGTATCCCCTTCTTCTATTTCAATATCGGTATATGGGATGCCCAATTCTTCCGCAAGTATCTGTGCGTAAGTGGTTTCATGCCCCTGACCTTGAGACTTGGTTCCAAAACGTGCCAGTGCTTTTCCGGTAGGATGTACCCGCACTTCCGCACTGTCGAACATCGCAATGCCCAAAATATCAAAATCTTTGGAGGGGCCTGCTCCTACCACTTCGGTAAAGGTGCAAATACCGATACCCATTAATTTTCCTTCCTTCCGTTTTTCCGCCTGCTCCTTTTTATAGTCATCATAGCCTATCATGTCCATTGCCTTTTTCAAGGTGGCCTCATAATCACCACTATCATAACTCCACCCCAAGGGCGAGGCATACGGAAATTGTTCTTTTTTAATAAAGTTTTCCAAACGGATCAACGCTGGATCCTTACCAATTTTATCCGCTAATTTATCTACCATACGTTCTATGGCATGTACCGCTTCCGTAACACGGAAAGAACATCTGTAGGCAACTCCCCCCGGAGCCTTGTTGGTATATACGGCATCCAGTTCGGCAAAAGCATGCTCATAATCATAAGATCCCGTACAAATGGAAAACATTCCTGTAGGGTATTTGGAGGGATTGGCGGAAGAATCCGTATAGCCATGATCCGCCAGTGTTTTTACTTTAAAAGCCTGAATTTTGCCTTCTTTGGTCGCTGCCAGTTCACAATCCATATGGTAATCACGGGCAAAACCATTGACCAAATTTTCGGAACGGTCTTCTATCCATTTTACCGGTTTCCCGATTAAAAATGAGGCCGCTATAGCTACTACGTAAGCGGGGTATACCGGAACCTTTCCACCAAAACCACCTCCGATATCCGGGGAGATGATACGTATTTTTTCCTCGGAAAGACCTACATGGCCGGCAACCAATGCCACTATCGTTCTAATGGCATGTGGGGCTTGGGTGGTTAGATAAACCGTAAGTTTTTGTGTATCCTTATCATAGGACGCCACACAGCCACAGGTTTCAATGGAAGCTACATGGATTCTAGGGAGGTAAATACGTTCTTTTACCACAATATCCGCTTTGCTGATTACCTCGTCCGTTTTAGCCCTATCCCCCTTTTCCCAATGATAAATTTGGTTGTCTTTCTGCCCTTCCTTATCCGGTCTTAACAGAGGCGCACCATCATCCAAGGCCTTAAAGGGATCTACAATGGCCTGCATAGGCTCATAGTCTACTTCCACGGCCTCCGCCCCATCCACGGCGATATACCGATCGGTAGCGATTACGGCACATACTTCCTGGGATTGGTGCATGATGGTATCCGTTGGCAGGACCATTTGCGTGTCGGATAAAAGCGTAGGCATCCAATGTAGATTGTATTGTGCCAGATCCTCTCCGGTGATTACCGCGAGTACTCCGGGTATGGCCAAAGCTTTTTCTTTATTGATACTTTTAATTTTTGCGTAGGCGTATGGACTTCTCACCATCACCATGGTCAACATACCGGGCAATTTTACATCATCTACATAATTCCCTTTCCCATGTAAAAAACGCGCGTCTTCTTTTCTTTTAACGGAGTGGCCCATGCCCCCCACTTCTTTTGATGTTTTACATTTGAACATGTTCATATGGAATTAAGATTCAACTTTTTCTTTTTTCATTTCTTCGGAAGCCTGTTTAACGGCCTTTACAATATTGTTATAGCCGGTACATCTGCAGAGGTTGCCCGAGATGCCCCAACGTATCTCTTCATCGGTAGGCGATGGATTATTTTTCAAAAAATCTATGGACCGCATGATCATTCCCGGGGTACAAAATCCACAGTGCAATCCATGTTGGTCATGGAACGCTTGTTGTAAAGGGTGGTTTTCTCCGTCTGGGGCCACGCCTTCAATGGTTGTAATCTCAGCGCCATCTGCACGAACCGCCAGATAGGTACAGGATTTGATCGATTTACCATCGAGCAAAATGGTGCATGCCCCACAATTGGAGGTATCGCAACCAATATGCGTACCTGTTAGACTTAGATTTTCCCGTATAAAATGTACCAAAAGCAATCTGGAATCCACTTCGGCCGTTACGCTTTCGCCATTTATTTTTACTGTTATTTCATGTTTCATTTTAGACCTGTTTTATTGTTTTGCACGCTCCAACGCTTTCCGAAGCATCTGTTTGGTAATTGAATTGGTAATAGCCCTTTTATACGCCTCGGAACCTCTTAGGTCGGAGTCGGGCTCACAGTCTTCGCTCGCAATAACCCCCACTTGATCAATAATATCATCCGTAATGGACTTCCCCATTAAAAGATCTTCCGCTCTGGAAACCCGTAAGGGTACTGCGCTTAGATTGGTGAGGCCAATTCCAGCCTTGGTACAAACTCCGGCATCATCAAGTTCTATATGAACGGCGACCCCAGCCGTGGCGTAATCCCCTACTTTACGCTCTACTTTGTGATAGGCGCCACCAACGCCCTTTTTTACTTTTGGAACCTGAATTTCCACTAACACATCCGAAGGTTCCAAAGCGGTCATATAAAAGCCATGGAAAAACTCGTCTATGGGAATCGATTTTCTTCCATCGGCTCCTTCGGCAATAACAGTAGCCCGCATGGCCAACATAATGGCCGGTTGGTCATTGGCCGCGTCTCCATGGGCAATATTGCCGCCAATGGTTCCCACGTTCCGTACTGCGGGATCTGCCGTTAGCTTGACCGCGTCCATAAAAATGGGATAGTTTTTTTGCATCAGGGCGTTAAACTCCAGCTCTGCCTGTGTAGTTAGCGCTCCTATTTTTAATACATCACCTTCTTCCTTAATATAGGATAGGCCATCTATCTTACTAATATCTATAATATGGGCAGGTGTAGCAAAACGAAGTTTCATCATGGGCAGGAGGCTATGTCCACCGGACATATACTTGGCATCTTCGCCATGGGTTTCGGATAAAGCAATGGCATCCTTTATGGATGTTGCTTTGTGATAAGTGAAATTAGCGGGAATCATAATTTTTTAGGATAAATTTTAAATAATAGCTATTAAATATAGCTTCTTTTTTCGGGTATTGCAATAAAAGACCGGCTCCATTACACAATTATAATAATTCATTAACCCTAGAGAATGTTTTGAAATATGTCAATTATTTTTTTATGCCCCTTTTTGCGACCAACACGCCAGCTGGCTCCTCTTTCAAAGGCCAAATCGTTGGCCTTTTCTTTCTGCCCTGTTGAAATTTAGAACCGTAGCTATGGCTATGCTTAAAAACTTCGCCTCATATTACACTAAAATGACCTATAGAAATTCTAATCACATATTTCAAAACAGTCTCTTAAAAGCCTCATTTGATATGTGCAGCACTTTTTTGATATTTTCACTACTTTTAAACTTGATATCTTAAAGCGATATTCACTGATGTATACCCAACTTTATTTCGACTATAATGCGACTACGCCTTGTGACAAAAAGGTAGTGGATGCCATGCTTCCCTATTTTTATGAGGATTTTGGAAATCCATCAAGCAGTCATCATGCATACGGTTGGCTATCCAAAAATGCAATTGAAGAAGCCACCCAGAAAATAGCGCATACTTTGGGGATTTCCGAAAATGGTATCATATATACGTCCGGATCAACGGAAGGCATCAATATGGTTCTAAAGGGTGTTTGCAAAAATAGGCACGATAAAGGAAATCATATTGTCACTTCTAAAGCGGAACACAAAGCGGTGCTGGACACTTGTAAGTTTTTGGAAGACGAAGGGTTTAAGGTTACCTATTTGGATGTTGATGCGGACGGACTGATTCCCATAGCTTCATTTAGGGCTGCACTAAAACCGGAAACCGTCTTAGCGGCAGTCTTATATGCCAATAATGAGACCGGGGTAATACAACCTTTAGCAGCGATATCCGATGCAGCAAAGGTCAATGGAACCCTATTATTTTCGGATGCTACACAAGCGCTCGGTAAAATGGAAATTAACGAACTCTTGGAAAATGTAGATTTCGCCTGTTTTTCCGCACATAAGGTCTATGGGCCGAAAGGCGTTGGTTTTGTGTATGCAAAAAATGGGGACACCGCTTTAATGCATAGTTTTATTCAGGGTGGCGGACAACAGAAAGGGCTACGTGGCGGAACCCTAAATACTCCGGGAATCATCGGTTTGGCAACTGCGGTATATTTGGCCTACGAAGACTTGGAAACGGAAAGGGAACGCTTGAAAGCGCTTAGGAATCGGCTAGAAAAAGGTCTACTGGCCATCGAATTAACAGCATCCAACAGTAGAACCTCGGATAGATTACCCAACACGGTCAATATTTCGTTTCCTTATGTAGATGGTGAAACCTTGTTACAGGCATTGAGCAAGGACATTGCTGTATCCAATGGATCTGCTTGTAATTCAGCTTCTGTAGCACCTTCGCACGTGTTACTGGCCATGGGTGTTGAACGCAGTTTGGCCTATGCCTCTTTACGCTTAAGCATAGGACGTTATACCACCGAGGAGGATATTGATAAAGCGATTACTATTGTTTCCGAGGCAGTAGGGAAACAGCGGGAGAATAATATTTTGTGGGAACGAAGGTAATATTTTTAGCTCCGCTCATGTATAGGCCCTTGCTTATGGCGTAACATCCCTCCCGTATTTTCTGAAAATACACTAAGGATTTCACTAAAAATACTGGTAGCGATTTCCTCGGGCGTATTTGCGCCAATTTCCAGACCGCAGGGTGCAAATATCCGATCTTGGTCTTGCTTCGATATTACAACTCCCTCTTCCTTTAATTTCTCCAACATTTTTACAAATCGCTTTCGAGGTCCCAATGATGCGATATAGGGAGCCCGACTTTTTATGAGCTCCTTAAGATTGGAAAAATCGGTCTTAAAATCATGCGCCATTAAAACAACCGCCGTTCGATCGTCTATATAAGGTCGCACTTCTAAATCCTTTGGATATATATTGGCTACCGATTGTAGTTTATCTTTCTTGAGCTTTTGAATATTCCCGACCAAACTCACTTCCCAGTCCAGCACTTTGGCAAATTCCAGCATCGGATACACGTCATAATTGTCACCATAGATGGCCAAATGAAATTGCGGGGGTATCAATTCAATAAAAACGCTTGCATTTATTTCTTCCGTGGCAAGATGATAGGTATTGGATTTTTTTCTTTCCAACACATCAGAAATGTTGTTCACTATAAAATGTTCCAGACCTTTGTGTGGGCAATTACTTAATTTACCGGTACTACTATCAAAATAAAAACTGTCCCCTAGGGTTATTTTATCCGCACTGGTATGCAAAGCGGTTACCGTGGCGATAATATGGGACTTACGATCGGACACACAGTTTTCTAGTACTTTAATGGCCTCGGCGTCTTTGGTTATCGGTGATATTAAAACATCGATGACGCCATTGCAACCCAGCCCCACCCCTATTTCCTTTTCTTTGGAAGTATCATAGGTGACAATGGAGGGTTGTTGTTTCAAAATAGCGATTTGCGACCTTTTCAAGGCATCGCCTTCCAAACATCCGCCACTAATTCCTCCTTCAAAAATTCCCGACTCAAAAACGAGCATGCGCGCACCTTCACGCCGGTATGAGGATTCCTCTACACGTACCACTTGTGCAATGGCCGCTCTCTCCTTTAGATCTTTGGTAGCGTTATACAGTTGAATTATGGCTTTTATCTCTTTCACATTTACATTTTAAAAATTTACCCTTTGGAAATTAGGTTTTGCCGTTCCATATTATAAATTCTTCCTAAAGAAGCTCCACTTTCTTCCTATTAGGGGGTGAATATATTTTAATTTTCCTATATTCATTCTTCCTAAATATAAGATTAAAAAGTAGTAAGGTACTAATCCAATAGTTGAAAAAAAGTGAAAGATTCGTTCCATAGGGAAATTGATTATGTAAGGATCGCAGTTACAGATCGATGTAATTTGAGATGTTTTTATTGTATGCCCAAGGAAGGGATTCCCTATGAGCCCAGGGAACAGCTATTGAGTTACGAGGAGATTACCAGATTATTGGGTGTTTTGGGGGAAATAGGGTTTAAAAAGGTGCGTTTTACCGGAGGGGAACCCTTCTTACGAAAAGATTTTATAAAGCTATTGGAAAATACGGCGGACCTGTCCTATTACAATTCCATTCATATTACATCTAATGGTACTCTTTTGGAAAAACATATTCCCAAACTTAAAGCTTTGGGCATTACCCATATTAATTTAAGTATAGATTCCTTAGATCCGGAACGGTTTCATAAAATTACACGGCGCAATGATTTTGATAAGGTCATACGTACGTTTCATTTGCTATTGGAGCACGGATTTACATTAAAACTCAATGCGGTTGTTATGCACGGCATCAACACCCAGGATATTGTTCCTTTGGCCAAATTGGCCAGGGATTACCCTGTTGCGGTCCGTTTTATTGAGGAAATGCCCTTTAACGGAGGGTATAAAAAAAATGTGGACTTGTATAGTGCTGCGGATATCTATAGCGACTTAAAGGAAACCTTTCCATTGCTAGAAAAGCACGCCATGAACCACGGAGAGACCGCCACGCGATATACGGTACCTGGATTTAAGGGGGATATTGGTGTGATTGCGGCTTTTTCCCGGACTTTCTGTAACACCTGTAATCGATTACGGATTTCTTCCAAAGGGGAAATTAAAACCTGCCTCTATGATGATGGGGTATTCAATATACGGGATTATATGCGCTCCGGGGTTACCGATATAGCACTGCGATCAAAGTTTGAAGAATTGATCCGGTTAAAACCCAAGGACGGTTTTGCCGCGGAGAAACTTCGCAAAGACGGATCAAAGTCGTTGGAAAGCATGAGTGTTATTGGAGGATGATATGGAAAACACATTTATTCCGTTTGAAACTGCCTTAAGCATTCTTGAAACCCATAAGGATCATTTTCCCATAGAAACCAGGTCATTACAAGATAGTGTTGGCGCATATCTTGCCGAAGACTTGATCGCCGATCGCGATTTTCCTCCCTTTGACCGCGTAACTATGGACGGCATCTGCATTAGCTATAGGGCTTTTGAACTGGGACAGCGAGAATTTACCATAGAGGCCACTGCACCGGCCGGAAGTCCACAACAAAGCTTACAAAACCCCCTAAACTGTATTGAGGTAATGACCGGAGCCATTATGCCCATGCAGGCGGATACGGTAATTAGATATGAAGACCTGACCTTGAATCACGGTAAAGCGACCATTCATCTAAACCGTCTTAGGTATCAACAAAATATTCATTTTAAGGGCATCGATATAGCAAAAGGTACACGTATTGTTAAAAAAGGACACCAACTTTCCAGTGCGGAAATAAATATAGCCGCAGCTGTAGGGAAAGCTTCCCTTCAGGTAAGACGCATGCCCAAAACGGTTATTCTTTCCAGTGGTGACGAATTGGTCACGGTAGAGGAAACCCCTGAATTACATCAAATACGGAGATCCAATGTGTATGGTATTAGAAATACCTTAAACGAATGGGGGCTTACTGCCGATCTAAAACATCTTCCGGATGATAAAGTGAAAATGCATGCGATAATCAGTGAACTTCTAAAGGATTACGAATTGTTGGTATTTACAGGTGGAGTCTCTAAAGGGAAATTCGATTTTCTCCCCGATGTATTGGAATCTTTGCAGGTAAAGAAACATTTTCACAAAATACAACAGCGTCCCGGAAAACCTTTTTGGTTCGGGGCCAGTAGCGATGATAAGAAAATATTCGCTCTTCCCGGTAATCCGGTTTCAGCTTTTGTATGCGTGTATATATACCTCCGATTTTGGCTTAAAAAGTCGTTAGGCATAACAGATAATCCGTTATACGTAAGCTTGACCAAGGATGTGGATTTCGCACCTGATCTGGTGTACTTTCTGGAAGCAGTTTTGGAGAGTAATCCCAATGGCATTCTTTTGGCTACTCCCATAAAAGGAAATGGTTCAGGAGATTATGCAAATTTGGTAAAGACCGATGGTTTTTTGGTTTTACCCCAGAATAAGAGTAACTTTAGAAAAGGAGAAGTATATCCCTTTGTTCCGTATAGAAATAAATTCTGATAAAATGGAAGCGGTAAAGTCATCTTGCTGCAAGAATAAATTGATCCCTGTTAGAAAGGCTAGCGGATCTAACGGAACACTGTCCATTTTTTCCACGATACTAATGATCCTACTTCCCAAATGCCCTTTATGTATTACTGCTTATATGGGTGCCATCCTCATGTTTTTTGATATAGAAACCAGTCAAATGGGTCCATTCTTATTGCATGCAAAGCCAGTTTTGGGAATCATTATTCTCATCATGATTTTACTGAACAACAAAGGTCGGAAAACGGTCGTTGCGTTTTGTGTAGCACTAACGGCCTTATTATTATTGGTGTTGAGCACCTATTTTTACATTGCAGTGGTTGCAGATGCCGTGCTATATGTGGTTTTCTTTCTGGCCATATGGTATAACGGCAACTTTGAATGCTTCTATCGTTTTATTCGTTTTGGCGGACAGGAAAAGGAAGATGCCGTCCTAAAAACTAAGTTGTAAACCGTTACTGACCAAAACCCTTATTCCTACTATAAATACAAGGAACGCTGTAATTAATCGAATGCCATTACCGGTTAATCTGGATAAACTCAAGCGAATTCCCAATTGTCCCCCCAGAAAGACCGCTAACAATGGACCAATAACAAATGACCATGGGACCTCAAAGGTGCCACTATAAATCAGTCCTCCTATTCCGGATAGTGAATTCACCAATATAAAAAAGCTTGCCAATGCCGCTATCTTCACGGAACTATCCCAACGCATATGGTTGAGGACCGGAGCTAAAAAAATTCCACCTCCTATTCCTACAAGACCTGATAACAAACCTATTCCCGCTCCCAATAGATAGGTGACATATGGGGGATAGTCCTTTTTGAGCTTTACACCATTTGGTGACATAAAGGTCTGTATGACCAAGGCCAATGCCGAAATGATCAACGCAGATCCAAGTATAATGAAAAATATATGTTCCTTAAGTCGAAAAGACGCTCCAATAAATGCCAAGGGAATACTGGTAATAATAAAGGGGATGAACTTCTTAAAGTCCAAATGCCCTTTTTTGAAGTATAGATAGCTGCTACCCGAAACAACAATAAGATTGCATAAGAGCGCAGTACTCCGTATGGCAAAGAAACTGGTGAAGACCAAGGCCAAAACAGCCAAATAACTAGAACCTCCACCAAAACCGACAGACGAATACAAGGTAGCAATGATAAAGAACCCGGCAATAATCCAAATAAGTTCCTGGTCGGTTATGAACATGTAGTTAGAAACATATTAATGCCTCCAAAGATATTATATAAAGTGGTTCCTGGACTGATTTCCTGTAATTTTTCAAGCGCCATTTCGCTACGTTTCCCCGATTGGCATATGAAATATACCGATTGATTCAAATCTATTTCCGCAACGCGATCTTCCAATTCGTGCAAAGGTATATGAACAGCATCGGTAATGTGATAATTTTTATATTCCTCGGAAGTCCTAACGTCTATAATCTGCATGGGTTTGTTCGCAGCTATCAATTCTTGAAACTCGTGCACGGAGATGGATGGTACCGAGACACATTGATCTTGACCATAGGAATCCCGCAATACGGTAATCTTTAAATTAGCTGGTTTAAGTTGAAAGCTTATTTTTTGAAACGACTGATTTAATCCATTGAACAATAATAGTTTACCGGACAATACTTCACCTATCCCTGCAATAATCTTAACCGCCTCCAAAGCCTGTAGGTTGCCCACTATTCCGGGTATAACGCCCAATACTCCATTATCGTTACAATTTGGTATTTCATCTGTGGAAGGCATCAAAGGAAAAAGACAACGATAGGTGGGCCCTCCTGCATGATTAAATACACTTACTTGGCCTTCAAAACCGTGTAATGCACCATAAACGAATGGTTTGTTTAGCATAACACAAGCATCATTGATCAGATATCTTGTTGGAAAATTATCGGATGCATCAACTACAACATCATAGTTTCCTATGATCTGCAAGGCATTGTCCTTCGTTAAAAAAGTATCATAACTATTAAAACGGGTTTCGGAATTTTGCGCCTGTAGTTTTTCCAGTGCTACCTGGATCTTAGGCCTGCCCATATCATTTTCTCCATAAAGCACTTGGCGTTGCAAATTGGTAAGCTCCACAATATCTTGTTCTACCATCCCAAGCGTGCCTATTCCCATGGCATTAAGATATTGCAGGGCAGGAATCCCCAATCCGCCCACGCCAACGACCAAGACCCTGGCATTGGTTAATTTTTGCTGGGCTTCAGGACCAAAATCCTTTAGACTGGTCTGCCGTATGTACCTATGGGTGTTCAAATGGCATTTAATTTTAACAGGGCCTCCTCATATTCTTCTTTGGAATTGGCATTGAGCAAAACCTGTTCGTTTTTTGGATATATAAGCGCTACTTCTGAATGTATTAAAAACTTTCTAGGACAAGTACTAGTACCCCCCATCAAATATTCCTTTGATTGTTTTAACCCCTGTGGTTCCCAAATGGCGCACAACGGTTCTGGTAATCCACTTTCCCTAGTGGAAAAAGCAGTTGCCATTTTATTGGGATTTCGGGATGTCAAGAGTTGTTCTATCGCTTCCGAATCCATTAAAGGCAGGTCACAGGCCAGTACCAACCAAGCTACATCTGGGTATTGGTCGTGCGCACTTAATAAGCCATTATAAGGACCTCTGAATTCATTTTTGTCCACAACAATATGTATGCGATCGGGCAATTCCGCTTGTTGTTCGGAACGGACACTGAGGAAAGTTTTGTCGCATACCTCTTCCAATAGTTGATAAAGATATTCACGTTGGGGAATCCCGTGATAAGCTATGGTACTCTTGTCTATTCCCATACGTGTGCTCTTACCGCCGGACAATACCAAACCGTAAATTTTTGTTGCATCCTTCATGGTCCTCAATTTATAGGAAAGAAAGTGATTTGGCATCTTTTGGTTAATACCAAATTTACGCCCTTAAAGCTCCTCAAGATGAGCTCAGTTTCTAAATTCAATTTTTATAATCTAAAACAGAAATAGAAAACTAGGAATTCTATGCTTTCCACTTCTGAGTTATTCATATTGTTTGCGATGTACACTTCTAACTTCTTAATTCTCACTTCCCTTTATCCTCCACTAACGGGAGGTATCAACGCAATTTCATCAAAGTTATCAATTTTTGTATCATCGTCCGCATAGGCATTATTGACGGCCACGGCCAGGGAAGACAATTTTTTGAGTCCGGGATAGGTATTACCCAGATATTCCTTTAGCTCCCCTACCGTTTTTGTTTTTTTTATTCCAAACTCGCTCGATGTTGGCATGGATATAGCCGAGCTACCCACAATATCCTTGGTGACACCAAATAGTAAAATCGTCATAGTCTATCCTAAAATTTCCTTACTGGGCACTTTTAATAGTTCTGGATATTTGGTGAAAGGTTGATTGTAAATTCTATTTCCCGTCGCCGCTTTGATTGCATTGGCAATGGCACCTCCTGCCGGGGGCAATGTTGGCTCTCCCAGACCTGTAGGCGAAAGTTCATTTTTGATAAAATGTGTTTCCACAATAGGGGCCTCTTTCATACGGATCAGACGATAGGCATCAAAGTTTTTGGCCTGTGGCGCACCATTTTCAAATACAAAGTCCCCATACATGGAGTGTCCTATACCATCTATGACACCGCCTTCTATCTGATTTAGGGCACCAAGGGGATTTACTACGATACCGCAGTCTACCACACAAGTTACCTTTTTTACTACGGGAGCACCGTTTTCTACAACCACGTCCGCCACTTCGGCAACATGGGTATTGTGGCAATAATAATTTACAAAACCCTGATAGGTACCTTCCGGTTTTGTGCCCCAACCAGATTTCTCCACGGCCGTTTTAATGACCTGTTCCATACGTTCCGGATCATATTGAATACGTTCATCGGTGGTGCCCTTTACATTTTGGAGCAGATCTAACCGAAGCTGTACGCGATCTACCTCCATCATCTCAGCCAATTCGTCAAAGAAACTTTGTTCGGCAAAAGCCAGGAAATTGGTATATGGTGCTCTCCAGGCGCCGGTGGTAATATTACTGTCATATTTGGCCACATCTACCTGATAGTTTTCTATGGCACCTGCGGGAAAGAAATTAGGAATGAGTCCGTACATATTGGAATTGATCGCTGCTTCCTTTAGATGATATCCCGTTAGCTTTCCATCTTTGACGGCCGCCTTGATCCTATATTTTATGGCAGGACGATAAACCCCTGTGGACATATCATCTTCACGTGAAGATACCATTTTAACGGGTTTGCCTATCGCGCTTGAAATCTCAACGGCCTCCAGCGCAAAATCCCCATAAAGCCTTCTTCCGAAACCGCCGCCCATACGGGTCATCTCCAAGTGTACATCGGTAGCTTCGCGTCCCAACATTTTAGCGGCAAAACCGGCCGTGCCTTCCGGCGTTTGAATAGGGCCGACCATATGTATTTTCTCCCCCGTAACGTTGGCAAAGAAATTCATGGGTTCCATACAATTATGGGGTAAAAAAGGCGATTCATAAGTTCGCTCCAATACGGCATCGGCCTGTGCAAACGCTTTTTTTACGTCCCCATCGGACCGAAGCGTTTCAAACTTTTTACCGTCTAACAACCCTAATAGTTGCTGATCTTGAAATTCCGTACTTTCTATACGGGAATCATCGATCCATGTCGCTTTTATCGCTTTTTTGCCTTTCATGGCTTCCCAAGTTGTCTTTGCAATAACCACAACTTTATCGCTGGCCCCCAGCATACCTTTTAATCTTGGCATTTCCTCAAAGAGACCTTTTACCTTCTCCCCTATTCGGATGACATCTATGACACCCGGCATTGCTTTGGCCTCCGTATCATCATAGGACTCCAGAACTTTTCCAAAAGCTGGCGGACGTAGTACGGACGCATATACCATACCCTCTTCCTTATAATCCAATCCGAACAACGGTTTACCTGTGATGATCTTATCGATATCTACATTGGCCCTGTCCGTACCTATAATCTTATAATCCTTGGGTTCTTTTAAGGCCACATCTTCAGGAACCTCCAAAGCCGCTGCTTCGTTTACTACATCTCCATATCCCAGCGTTTCGCCCTTGGCATTGGTAATAACACCTTCGCTTACCGTACATTCGGAAGCATCAACGCCCCATTTTAAAGCAGCTGCGTTCACCAACATTTGTTTGGCGGTAGCCCCTGTTTGTCTTAGGGCATCCCATCCAAAACGAATAGATTGGCTTCCTCCGGCCACCTGTCTCGTATAATTATTGGTATCCAAGATTCCTTGCTGTACATAAACATTGTCCCAGGCAACATCCAACTCTTCCGCAATAATCATGGGCATAGACGTTTTAACCCCCTGCCCTATTTCCGGATTTGGGGAGAAAATAGTTACGGCACCATTATCGGCTATCTTTATGAATGCATTAAAATCATTGAAATTTAGTTGTGAAATATCAACGGGTGGTTCTACTTTTGGTTTGCAGGCTTGGAATAGGTTAAAACCTATTAATAATCCGCCACCTGCCAAAGAAGACGTTTTTAAGAATCCTCTTCTACTAAATGCTATTGATGATGTTGACATGTTGAAAGGTTTTATAACTGGATTCCCTATGCGGGAAGGACCATATAGTTGATTAACTCATTTTATCCGCGGCAATCTCTACCGCCCTGTATATGCGGTTGTAAGAAGCGCATCTACAGATATTGCCCTGCATGGCATTCTTGATCTCCTCTGAACTAGGATTTGGATTCTGCTCCAAAAAGGCGGAAGCGGTCATAATCTGACCGGCCTGACAATAGCCACATTGTGGAACATCTACTGTTTTCCAAGCTTGTTGAACCGGATGTGAACCATCTTCTGAAAGCCCTTCTATGGTAGTGATGGATTTCCCTTCTACCTGGGCCATGGTCAATGAGCAACTGCGCACTGCATTACCATCCACGTGGATGGTACATGCGCCACATTGCGCAATACCACAGCCAAATTTTGTGCCTACCAAATCCATATGGTCGCGCAAAACCCATAAAACCGGACTGTCTTCGCTGGCCTCTACGGTATGGGATTCGCCATTTACTTTCAATTGATACGTTGGCATAACGATGTTTTTTAGGTTATTCTATAGTTGTATACATATTTCCTAACAAGTTAGGAAAAATAAAAGGTAACCATTTTTTATTTAACAGCAAGCCTTTCCGATTTAACAATTCTTTAAAACTATGGCTCTCCAAAATAGTACTAAGTATGTTAGTATTCAGTATTCAGTATTCAGTTTCTCGTTTAAGGTTCAAAGTTGAAAGTTCAAGGTTTAAGGTTTGATTTCTGGTCCTTTGTCTTTTCTCTTTCATCTTTCATCTTTTATCTTTTTTCTTCGGTCTTCTGTATTTGGAAAAATAGTCTTCAGCAAGCGGTAAGCAGTATTGAGTATTCAGTTTCTCGTTTAAGGTTCAAAGTTGAGAGTTCAAGGTTCAAGGTTTGGTTTCTGGTCCTTTGTCTATTCTCTTTCATCTTTTTTCTTTTTTCTTCGGTCTTCCGTATTTGGAAAGATAGTTTTCAGCAGGCGGTAAGCAGTATTGAGTAGTCAGTATTCAGTAGTCAGTTTCTCGTTTAAGGTTCAAAGTTCAAGGTTTTGGTCTTTTGTCTTTATCTCCTTTGCCTTCGATATAATCGCCGTGCAATCACTCAGGCATCCAAATATGGTCATTGAGTGATTTTCGACTAGAAAATCGTATCGAAATGACATTCCAGTATCTAGTATTCAGTTTCCGGTCTTTCGTTTCTAGTTTTTCGTCTTTCGTCCTTTATCTTCCGTATTTGGAAAAATAGTCTTCAGCGGAAAGCGACGGTCGGCAGTCGTATCGTTTCACAATCACTCAGCTACGCAATGTTAACACTATTTAACAGTGTTTTTCAGGGGGGGGCAATAATTAAAATAGATTTTGGTCGTTGTCCTAGTTGAACATTAAAAACTTTGAAAATGAAACCATACGCTAAAATTTTTAGTGCTTTTTGCTGTGTTGTACTCGCTTTCTCCTGCGGAAATGCCGATGATGATGTAAGTTTTGATTTTAACCAAGGGGGCTTGGGGCAAGGTCGCCCTGTCGACGATTGTTTGGGTCTGGAAGAAGACCAACTAGTACTGTCCATACAGGACCAGTTTACTACCCCGCCCGGAAAAGTGTCCATTCTTTTTAAGGTTTCCGATATCGATGGCACTCCTGTTTCCGGACTTACCGCCAATCAGTTTACCATATACGAGCAGGGAAGAAACGATGCCTGTTTCAATACCATATCCACTTCGGAGTCTTTGGCGCGTATATCGCCCAACTCACAGGTGTTTAATAATAATACGCTTTTGGTGTTAGACCTCAGTAATAGTGTGTTGAGCAGCAGTCTCGAAGAGCTTAAAACGGCATCCATCAGCTTTGTGAACAACGTAATTCCGGCTACGGAGTCGCCCTCCTTTCAAATGGCCATTTATTGGTTCGACGGGGAAAACGAGCTCCACCTCTTAAATCCCCTCACTTCATCCAAAGATGAGCTTATAAGTGCCATTGATACCATTAATAGCGATATTAGCAACGATCCCTCCACGGACTTGTACGGCGCGGTGATAAAGTCGACCGATATTGCCGAAGGTCTTTTAAGGGAAAACAGTAATGATCAAATCATTGGTGCGGCCTCCATTGTCATTTTTACCGATGGTACCGATCAAGCCTCTCGCTTTACGGAAAACGATGCCCTGAACAAAGTGAACAGGGCCAATCCCAATATTTCTTTTTTTACCATTGGTCTGGGCGCGGAAATAGATACCCAAGTTCTTACGGATATAGGAAAAACGTTTAGCGTATTTGCAGGAAACGAAGCGGAATTGGAAGCTACCTTCAACGATATTTCCTTTAGGGTATCGCAGCAGGCCAGCAGTTTCTACCTATTTGAGTATTGTAGCCCCAAACGGGATGGCAGTGGGGAAAACAACTTGGCCATACAGGTTAAGGACGGAAGTAGGGAAGGTGCCGTACAGACTAAGTTTAGCGCCAATGGTTTTACGGGAGGATGTGAGTAATATCTATAGTTATTTGAACTTTACTAACCTTAAGGGTTTATTTCATAAATCAAGGTACGCTTATTAAAGGAAAGCTAAACCCTTAAGGTCTACGAAAAAGGAATCATTTAAAATCCTTATCCAAAAAACGCTTAAGCCAGCTAGACCGCTCTTGACTTATTTGAATCTCTTCATGATAGCTTGGTTTTAGTTCCACCTTATATTGTCCCGGCTTAAAATTCTTTAATTGAATTATAGCATCTACCTGAACCAATATCCTCCGGTTCAACCGAACAAACTGGGTTGGATTTAATTGAGAATGGAGTTGATTTAAAGAACCATCTATTGGATAGACCATGTGGTCAAATGTTTTAATAAAAACTATTTCCTCCCTAAAAAAATAGGCAATCTGATCGGTGGTCACCGGAACAAGGGAGTTTCCGGATTTTAATAAAAAACGTTTTTTATAATCATCCCTTTCCTTCTTTTGATAGTGAACGAGTGTGTCCAGATTCTTTAGCATCCAATCCGTGTGTGAATTCAATTTCATACGTCTATATTTTTCCAATGCTACAGTAATATCTTCTTGGGTAATCGGTTTCAGTAGATACTCTATCCCCGTGGTCTTAAACGCCCTAATAGCGTATTGGTCATACGCTGTGATAAAAATGATGGGGCACTCAATATTGATATGATTCAAAATATCAAAGGAGAGACCGTCGGATAACTGAATATCCATAAAGATAAGGTCGGGAATAGGGTGGTCCTCTAACCAATGGACAGCATCTTTTACCCCACTCAAACAGGCCAAAACATCCATCTTCAATTCCTGATTCTTAAGCAGTTTTATCAAATGCTTCTGTGCACTAGGCTCATCTTCAATAATTAATACCCTAACCTTCATGATCCATGTCTATTAAAGGTATGGTTACAGAAAATTTCGCTGTGGATTCCTCAATATGTACCTTTGCTTTTGTCAATAAGCTATACCGTTGTATTACGTTTTGTAAACCTGTTTTATGACTGTCCACATCTATCTTGGGCCGAACCGAGTTATACAGGGCAAGGGTTTCCGAGCTTGAAACGAAACAAAGGGTAAGTGGTTTTTCTTCATTGATTTGATTGTGCTTAAACACATTTTCAACGAGTTCTTGAAGTGCTAATGGAGGAATGTACCGTCCCTCCAAATGTATGTCGGCTACCTCATATTGTATTTTTAGTCCGTTACGATAACGTTCCTGTAGCACCTCCAAATATTGCTTCACCACTATAAATTCTTCTTTTACAGGAATAAGATGTCCCTCTGTATGTTGTAAAATATGCCTATATATACCTGAAACATTGTTCAAAAACCTTTTCGCCAAATTAGGGTCTTCTTCAATTAAATAATATAAGGTATTAAAGTTATTGAACATAAAATGGGGGTCCAACTGGTTTCTAAGCATGTTGAGGTTGGTGGTTACGATCTCCTTTTCAAAAGCTTCGTTGCGTATATAGGAACCATAGTAACGATCTTTCCAATGTAGAATAAGCAAAAATAATCCAAAAATGATGGATAATATTAGACCTATAAGACCAGCTGCAACCATATGCTGTAAAAATGGAGGTTCACTATAAAATAGGAAGTGGTCTATCCATTTAAACCCATAAAACAGAAGGGTATAGATAAGGGTGCCTAGTAGTACACTGCTTAGAAAAACCAGTAGTTGCCTTAGAAAAAAATGATTTCGCCCCACCAATTTTTGCAGCATTTTCCGCTGAACCAAATGAACCGTTTCAAAACTTAGAAAAGCCATTAGCGCCAATAGCGAATTCATAAGAATATTAAGTTGCGGAGGCTCTTTGAATTTGGAAAAAACCCATATCATCAAAAAGAGCACGGATGACACTATCAATGCGATTAAAAAGCGCCAGAACAAGGGGAGTTTATGGGTCGTAAGTACCATAGTTTACAGAAATAATCAAATAAATGTAGGGATTTGAACGATATTATCAGGACGATTTATGGCTTTTAAAGAAAGTTCATCATGCTTTTATGGGGCTTTATCCCTTTATTATTTGACTTCAAAAGCTCAAGACAGCCTTCTACGGATAAACTCAAAATCGGCATGGGCGAATCTCCTATTTTTGAGAAAACAAGAATTTTAAGCCTATGAAGTATTTTCTATTTTCCCTTTTAGCAGGGCCCATTTTACTAACGGCACAGAATGACCTGCACCTAACTGAAAATAGCTTTCAAGTAGATTCAATTACGGAAAAACCATTTCTAAATTTTATTGAAAAAGTAATTCCCGAAAGTCAGTTTATATTTATTGGAGAGCAGCACGGCATTAAGGAAGTAGGCGCATTCACCAATGCCGTTTTTAACCTTGCAAATCCTAAAGGGTTTGAAACGCTGTGTATTGAAACCGATGCTGTTTTAGCGGAAAAGTTAGCGCATATAGCCTCATTGAACGAACCGCTGGAAGCCGCAAAAAGGCTTAATGATGCATTTCCGTTTGCCGTTCCCTTCTATAACTCAAAGGATGATTATCCGCTTTTTAAAAATGTTGTCACCAAAGGAGGCCATATATGGGGTATAGACCAGACCTTTATGGCACAATTTCGTTTAAATTTAGATTACTTGATTCAAACTACCAACAATAGCGCTTTAAAGAAAAAACTTATCCCATTAAGACAACAGGCGCTAGATGCATATGCACAAAGCATAGCCCAAAAATCCTTTGAAAAGATGTTCTGGACAACTTATGACCAAGCAACCCATGATGAATTGGTTGCATTAAGTACGGATGCCAAGGAAAAAGACATTTTATACCACCTCTGGAAGACCAAAGAGATTTACGGATATAATAATACAAAGGCATACTATCAAAACAATCAAGAGCGGGGGAAATTGATGAAAGAAAACTTTAACAGATACTACAAAGAAGCACTTAAACAAACTAAGGTGCCCAAGGTGCTTTTTAAACTTGGAGCCACACATGCTACCAGAGGATTGAGCATGACCAATATCTATGATGTGTCCAACTATGCATCCGAGCTTGCTGTTTTTAACAATAAAAAGTCCCTTCATTTTTTTGTCGCCGGAATAACGGGTGAGGCCATGATAGGAAACCCATTTGCAGAAAACCCAACTGCGCCTTTTGATAATAGAAAGGAATTGCCAAAGGAGCTATACGAAATGGTTCCTTCTTTTTCCAAAAAGTTTACCGTTATTCATCTAGAACCGCTTAGAGCGTTTGCCTATGGCAAGGGATACTCGGAAGCGATGAAAAAATTTATTTTTAATTTTGATGTATTGGTGCTGGTCAAGGATGCAAAAGCCCTCACTCCCTTATAGATCAATTTTGCCAAATGCATGTATTACATAATAGAACAAGAAAAACGAAACTTATGAGCCACAGAGCGGAAATTGGAACAGCGGACAAGCCATTAGTTCTAAAAACACCACCCTTATCATCAGCATACACAATGCACGTAACAGAAAAAGATGGTGCGGAAATATTGGTATGTACCGTAGGTAAGACTATCCTACATTATGATATAAGATGTATACAAGACCTTTATGAAATGCTCAAGTCCCATGGAGACTGGATGCTTTTAGGCAGCAAAGATGAAAAGGCAGAAACAAAACCGGATACTGTTGAACATTGGGGACGTTCTTCTGGCAATCCTGTTGGAGGTTGGTACGGTCTCAAGAAAAATTTTAGGGGAAGGTTTGGAATGTATATCCCTCCGCTTATGGAACATCTTGGACTGGCAGAAGTAGAACACAATAAACGAAACAATAGAATGCGTGCCATTTAATCGATTTTTAATAACCCAAAGCCTATATAACCCCTCTTTTTAAAAAATACGAGATTGGAAAATTATCTGTTAGGCTATAACACTTCCGGATAAAAGATCAATTATCGATACCCCCATTAAATAGTACGAAAAATAAAACTGGACCATTGGTCCGGGCGAGGAAATAGATACCCAAATTCTTATGGATGCAAAAAAATCTACTGCTAATAATTAACGCTTAACAAAATTAATTTCACGGATTTTCTACCCATAGTGATTCATTCCCAGTTGTTTAATTTAAGGTTCTGTGCTCCGGAATGTATCCAATCTCCACTGGTCGACACAATAAATACGACTTTAAAACATCTTTTTTTTAATTGTCATCGTATACCTAAGGTATTCTAAACATTAATTTAAAGAAAACAAAAATGAAAAGATTATCCCTAATGAGCACAATGCTCCTAATTGTCCTGACTTCCTGCGTATCCAAGAAAAAATACGTGGCTTTGGAAGGCAATTTGGCCGATACACAGAGTCAATTGACGAAGACACAGGTTGAGAAAGAAGAATTGGAGGCCAAAGTTTCCAAGATAGAGGCTAGAGTTGCCGAGTACAACGAAAAAATCAACTCCCTTAAGGAAATGAACGACAGTCAACTTACTTCTGTAGACGATGTTGCGGTAATGAGCAACAACACCAAGGAAAAAATGAGGACTACCTTAAGTAAAGTAGATCCATCAGCTTTGGCGAACGCCCAAACCTTAGAGGATTCCATTAACTTGGCGGTTTCGTACAACTTAAAAAAGTCTATTGCCGATGAGGAAGATGATGTTGATATAAATATAGACAAAACGGTAGTCATGATCAATATTTCCGATAAACTATTGTTTAAAAGCGGTAGCTACAAGTTAAGTAGTAAAGCCGATAATATCTTAAACAAATTGGCAGAGGTCATTAATTCGGAGCCAAGTATGGAAGTTATGGTAGAGGGTCACACCGATTCCAAGACTATTAGCACGGAACTATTTCAGGATAACTGGGATCTAAGTGTCAAAAGGGCTACCTCCATCGTTCGAATTTTGCAAAATGAATATAAGGTAGATCCTTCCAAATTAATCGCTGCCGGAAGAAGCAGCTATGTTCCTTTGGTAGAAAATGATTCTAAAGAGAATATGTCCAAGAACAGACGTACAAGAATCGTTATTATTCCTAATCTGGATAAATTCTTTGCTTTATTGGATTCCGAAAGCTTGTAAACTGTAAGGCATACCATATAAGTAAAAAGGTCCTGACGAAGTTGTCAGGACCTTTTTTATTGGTTCCGATAATTAGTTGAAATGACCCTGTGCCTTCGATACGATCGTAAAACGATCACTCAGGCACCCAAATATGGTCATGGAGTGATTTTCAGTAGCTACACTTTATCGTATTGAAAGTCAATGGTTATTCGTTGATGGTTTAACGTTAAAGGCCGATTGTGGAAAAACCTACTGTTAACTTTTAACGTTAAACGAAATTAATTCCATTGTATGACTTCCGGTTCCCAAGAAACTATATGTGCCTTCGATACGATCGTTTCACGATCACTCAGGCACCCAAATATGGTCTCCAGCTTCCAACTATCTAGTTTCTAATTTTATATCAGCGTATGTTGATTTTGCCCGTTATAACGAGTATAAGGTGCAATTGAACAGATTTATATACTATTTAGCCCATTTCAGTAGGGTTTTTGGCCCGATAATTGTTTCTTACATAACAACTCCAAATCTGTACGTTACAACTTAAACTACATCCTAAGAACTATGATAATGTTTAACTAGACCCCCGATAGTTAGGGTCGCAAAGAAAGAAATCATGGATGTAATCAACGAAATTATAAGTCAAAGCGCAATAGGATCCCTATCAAAATGGTATAAAAGCCTGGTACTCCTATTATTTTCTTCCATTGTAACGGTTTTAATGACCATGTTGGTGATATTGTTGAAATACGGGTCGCAGATGAGTATTCAGTTCGGATACTAGAGAGGCTATCGATATATCATGGCGTTAACTTTTTTTCCGCCTAAATTAAAAAGTATAAGTTTTTTACCTTTTTTTAAGTCGATTAGAAATCCATTGATAACCGCATAATGGATCTCGTTGTCCTTTTCCAAAAGGAAAGTAGGATTGATACCGACTTCCAAATGAAGTTCGGGTACCTCATATCGCTCGCTAATGATATGGACAGGAAATGGGGAGTGGGATGCATCATTTGATATATTTTTAACCCGGACATAGGTAAAACCGGATTTCAATAGCGAAATAAAGTCCAGATCCTTTAGCGTATCCAAGGTTTCAGGATACACGGCTCCCGCCCTTATGCTATACCCGGAAGCCTCCAAGGTTTCATACCCATAATAAGTAGAAAGGTCCCCCTGATCAATGATTCTGCTGCTATAGTAAAAATCCGTATGCATTTCGTTATCTACCTCCAAACGATTGATGCCCAGATCCAGAATATAGTCGTTGCCCTGCAATTCATAGGTAACTTCCTTGATTTTTAAATCGAACAGCTTGCGATCGTTTTTTGGAATCTTTTCATAATCTTCGATCGGAATGTTCGCATAACTACCCTGGGCAATGGTATACACTGCAGAAAGTATGGATACATAATTAAGCTTTCGTATTTCCTGCTTTTCTACATCCTTGGTATATCCGCCCGATTCTATTAAAATTGTACTGGTACCCCATTTTTGGATATTATCGCCAAAGGCCCGGGGTTCAAAATCGTCACTATACCTCCCAACCTGCCCCGGTGCATATTTTTGAATAATGGTATTCATAAAAACAATTATTTTCATCGCATTACCACGTCCTTCATTGATATCCTTTTCATAATTATAGGGAGGTGCCAAATAGGAAATGGTCGCTGGTTTTTCGGTTAGTTCGGCATTGTAATATGTACTTTGATCGTGCAGGTTAAAACCAAAATCGGCCTCCAAACTGTCCCTCACCCTCTTTAAAGTCTTTCCTTCAGGAGATTGTAATCGCAGGGCATCCCTATTGATATCTATCCCCAACGTATTTCGTCTTTGGTAGACTTCTGCCCCATCGGGATTCAACATCGGTAAAAAATGAAGGGTCAAATTATCGAGAATGGCCTTCTTTTCCGCTACAAAAGTATCGCTATCCAAAAAACGAAGTATGTCAAAAATTGCCAGGGTGGCGGTAGGTTCGTTACCGTGCATTTGTGACCAAAGAAAAACATCGGTCTCACCGGACCCGATACTGATCAAGGATAAATCCCTACCTTCAATGGATTCACCCACCTTTTGCACCTTGAACTTTGGATTCTTTCTATATTGGGTAATCAGGGGTTGGATCTCATGATGTTTGATCCTTCTTTTATCCAGTGCGGATTCCTTAAATTCCTCATAGGTTTTATAAAGAGAAGTAGTAATATCCTTTTCCTGGGCCTTTGCCGGTGCTATGAAGAAAATAGCGATTAACGCAATCAGAAACTTATTGATCATAGGTATTTTTTTTCGGTGTTGGTTTAAAATTAAGGTCTTTAGTTGCTTTCTTTACTTTTGCCAAAAACTCCTTTCCGGGATCGGTCTTTTCCGTTCTATACCCCTCGTCTTTTTCCAACCAAAGTTCGTGGCCCTCAAAATAGGTATATTCATAATGTCCGATCAAATAGTCGATATCATATTTGGATTTCAAATACTTGACCAACCAAATATTGGAATCCCTTTGTTTTTTGGTCAGGGGAACTTGGTCCGTACCGCCCACATTCTCAATTCCTATTGCACAATGATTGAGTCCTATGACATGGCGTGCCATTGTGGTTTCTGGCATCAACCTATAGATGGTACCATCCTGATCTACTAAAAACTGGGAAGATACATTAAGCCCACTTACATTTTCAATATCCGGTCGCCAATTGGGCAGTCTAGGCTGTTCAAAGGCCTCATAGGATTTTTCAAAAGTCGGAATGGCGGTCCAATGGAGCACAATTATTTTGGGCGTTATGGAAGGAATATCTTGTTGTAGCCCATACCGGTCCGAAAGATAATCCAAGGTCATTTGACTACGTTCCTTGTTGAATACAATGGGCTTGTCCACAATCAGCATCTCCTTGGATGTGTTACAGGAAAAACACGCAAAAAAGCAACTTAGGTAAATTAGATATTTCATTTGAACGGTTAAACCATAAAAGTACACATTCATGGTGTATGCGTTTCCATTAGCGTACTATCTTTTTTAATGGCGTACTGTATATTTATTTTTTTTCTTCCCCATTGCCTTGCCCGTTTTCTGCTTTCCCCCATATAGATATCAATTCGATTGCGCCATCGCCTGTTCATTTTATCCTTAACGAGATATATTCCTGCAAAGGTGTCGATCTTGATCATCGTGTTATGTTTTAGGCCCAATGCAAGTAGGTCTCTGGAGATCGCTATGCATTTCATTCCCGGTTTCAACGTATCGCCCCAGGCGGCAATATTTGGCTGCTTATCCGTTTGTGACGACAGGGAATTGTAGGCCGTAGCGGTCACTTCCAAAGATTTCCAAACATAAACGTCCTCCTTTACCTTGTCTATTTTATCTGCACATCCCACAAGACCGACCCATAAAATGGGATATAATATAATAGTCGACATGTCTTTTGTAAGCCTCATAGCTATCCAATGTTCTGGAAAGATAAAAATGAAACCGGCCGTATCCAAAAATAAATCGCCGACTTTTCTTAATTTTGCGTGCTATGCAGAAAAAGAAAAAACCGGATACTGTAGTTTTCGATGAGGAATCACAGACCTACCATTCAAAGTTATTGCCGTACGCCAGTGGCGTAGGTGCTCCCAAAATAACACCTCCCGATGTTACTTCTTGGAAGAATACCAATATCATAGGTGCCAACACTCAGTTCAAGGCAAGATATGAGAGTATTAAACAGGAATACGAAAAAATGATGGAGGAGTATGAATACAATAATCTGGTATATAGCTCCAAGTACAGTTTTGAACCGATTATCGGAAAAACCTACCATCTGTATCGATCTAAAGACCAGAGCACTTTTCTATCCTTGATTTCTCCCGACGAATGTAATTTTGAACATTTGGGCAGTTTTAGATTGGGTCCCGATAAAATGTGGGAAAGGCTATAGCTAGGGTAACGGAACATAACTGTTATCCGTAGTCATCATAGGAAAGGACTTGTTTTTCCAATCGGTCTTGGCCTTTTCGATTTTGTCCTTGCTATGGGAAACAAAATTCCAATAGATATGCCGTTCTTCCGGAAGGGCTTCCCCACCAAAAAGCAATAGATGGGTATTGGGTGCTAAAACCAGGGTACAGGAATCCTCCACTTTGGAGACCAATATATTTCCTTTTTCTATGGTCTCCCCACAGGCTTCGATAGCCCCATCTACAATACACACCCCTATTTCTCCTTTAAGATGGCCTTTAATATTCAATTCATAGGTGGTAGTGCTCTTGATTTCTACCATGAACAAAGGGGAATGAACGGGTACAGGTGATTTATGACCATACCCTTCTCCCGCAACCAAGGTAAATTGCGCCGTACCGTCGTTCCATTGCGGAAGCAACTCGGCTTCAATATGATGAAACTCCGGGGCTATATCTTCCAGATGCTTGGGCAATGCAACCCATATTTGATACCCGTGCGCGGTAAATTGATGCCCGTTCCTTAAATCCGGAGGTGTTCGCTCCGTATGCGAAACGCCTTTCCCCGCTACCATCCAATTCACGGAACCTGGGGTAATACGTTGTTGGGTTCCAATACTATCCGCGTGCATAAGGTCTCCCTCTAATAGATAGGTAAGGGTAGACAAGCCAATATGGGGATGTTGATCCACATCCATGTATTGATTTGGCCCCAATACGGTAGGCCCCATATGATCTATAAAGATAAAGGGACCTATCATGCGTTTTTTCCGGAAAGGAATCAATCTACCCACAAGGAAATCCCCTATATCCCTGCTTCTTTCTTCAATAATTAATCCGATGTTGGACATAAATTCAATTGCTTATATTCGCCATTTAAAATTACAATATTCTATCGCCCAATGAAAATTTTTAAGCGTATCGTTTTTGTTCTGTTGCTAATAATCATAGGAACAGTAATCTATAATTATCCAAAACTCAATATCATTTCCGGATATGCCGCCAAAAATATGGCTTCCAGTGTTTTTGTCGGGCATAGAAGTATCAACTCCGTTACTGAAAATGACAATAATGTTCCTTTGATCAAATTGGCCGAGGTAACGGTAGATAAGGAGGCAAAAACCGCTACCGCCACGGTATTCGGATTAATGGAAAGAAAAGCGGTCTATAGGGATGGACTCGGGTGTGTTTTGTTAAACGGAGAAAAGGACGCTGCGGAAATTACTATTAAACCCAAACGGACACGATTGGATAATGGATTCCCCTTTCCCTATGGAAATAATGGAACTGTAGATACCGTTTTTCCCAATATAAATTATGCACAATTGGAGAAGGTTATGGACAATGTCTTTACCGACCCTGAGCTTAAAAAAACGCGTACCTTACTGGTAGCCTATAAAGGGCATATTGTTTCTGAACGTTATATAGATGGATTTACTAAGGACACCCCTATATTGGGTTGGTCCATGACAAAAAGTATCTTGGCTACCCTATACGGTATTCTTGAGTACGAAGGGAAAATCGATTTAGATGAATATTATCCGTTCAAAACTTCCCAAAAAGAAGGATGGGATGCCATTAGCCTGAACCATTTATTGCGTATGCAAAGTGGATTGGCATGGGACGAGGACTATGGGTCTATTTCGGACGTTACGCGAATGTTGTTCCTAGATTCCGATATGACCAAAGCCCAGGAAAAAACTAAAATAGCTACCCGGCCCAATGCAATGCGAACCTACTCCTCAGGAACTACAAATATGTTATCGGGAATTTTACGTAAGCAGTTTTCCACACATCAAGCGTATTTAGATTTTCCGTATACTGCCTTGATCGATAAAATTGGGATGCACTCCATGCTTATTGAAACGGACATGAGCGGTAATTTTGTCGGTTCGTCCTATGGCTGGGCCAATACAAGGGATTGGGCTAAATTTGGGTTGTTATATCTACAAAAAGGAAATTGGAACGGAGAGCAGATTTTTAGTCCTTCATGGGTAGATTATGTTACCACACCGGCAGATTCCACAAAAATAGCGGGCGCCCATTTTTGGTTGAATGCTGGAGGTAAGTATCCAGATGTACCCAAGGATTTGTTTTCGGCCAATGGTTATCAAGGACAACGTGTATTTATTATTCCGTCTAAGGATTTGGTCATTGTACGTACAGGCCTTACGGGGGAACCTCATTTTAGCACGAACGACTTTTTGAAGGAGATTATAGCTGCTATAGATTAACAAATCCGCCGCTGCCTTTTTTCAAGGGCTTTTTGAACGTTCTATTTTATCCTAAATATCAAAATCTACACTGCTGACCACAAAACCCGATCGGTTCACAACAATAATTTCACTACGGAAGATTTCCGTGGTATGTTTACAGTGTAATTAAAAATAAGGAGTTAATTTTTTCATTTTCATATAGTGTTCTCGTAAAAGAGTCTTGTCTTAACCGATAAGGCTCTTTTTAGTTTAGGGCCTCCCCTTTTCCTTTATAAGGTATTAGGCATTTGATAACCGGAAACCAAATTCTGAATTCCAAAAACTGCAAACTGAAAACTTTGAACCTTGAACTTTGAAACCAGAAACCAAATTCTGAATTCTGAATTCTGAATACTCAATACTGCAAACTGAATACCATATCTCCAAAGATCCCGAGGACAAGGGAAAAAGACCAAAACCTTGAACTTTGAAACCAGAAACCGTAAACCAAAAACTGAAAACTTTGGACCTTGAACCTTAAACCTTGAACTTTTTAAGGTATCCACTTATTCTTACCGAAATCGGGTTTTCTTTTTTCCAAAAAGGCGTTTCTACCTTCCTTGGCCTCCTCCGTCATATAGGCCAAACGTGTAGCCTCCCCGGCGAAAACCTGCTGCCCCACCATACCGTCGTCCGTTAAGTTCATGGCAAACTTTAGCATCTTTATGGATGTGGGCGATTTGGCCAAGATTTCCTGGGCCCATTCGTAAGCGGTATCTTCCAATTCCTCATGCGGGATTACTGCATTTACCATTCCCATCTCATAGGCCGCCTGGGCCGTATAACTTCTACCCAAAAAGAAAATCTCCCTTGCTTTTTTTTGTCCTACCATTTTGGCCAGATATGCAGACCCATATCCCCCATCAAAACTGGTAACGTCGGCATCGGTCTGTTTAAAAATGGCGTGTTCCTTACTCGCCAAGGTAAGGTCGCATACTACATGCAAACTGTGACCACCGCCAACCGCCCAACCGGGAACCACGGCGATAACTGCCTTGGGCATAAAACGTATTAAACGCTGTACTTCCAAAATATTAAGTCGGTGCATGCCATCCTCCCCTACATAACCTTGATGCCCTCTGGCCTTTTGATCACCACCGCTGCAAAAGGAATATACCCCGTCCTTAGTAGAGGGGCCTTCAGCGGATAGCAATACCACCCCAATGGAAGTATCCTCCTGGGCATCATAAAAAGCCTGGTACAGCTCACTTGTTGTTTTAGGCCTAAAGGCATTCCGCACATTGGGCCTATTAAAAGCGATACGGGCCACCCCGTTACATTTTTTATAGGTGATGTCCTTAAACTCTTGGGCGACTTTCCAGTTGGGTGATTTCATTTTTTTGCTGTGATTTTAAAGGAATAAAGATACGGATTCAAAATCTAAAAAACCCATTCGTCATGCACCCTTAAATCTGTCTTTAGATGGATAGGGTACTATCCAGGTGTAATCCGTAAAGAACATTTTTATTACAGATATAACTCTATTAATTATTTAAAATCTAGGTAAAGAGACATTTTTATAGATACTTGAAAAGCAGAAAAAACCTCCTAACCGCGTTATCGAACGGTATAATTTATTAAAATAGAATGATATCTTAACGTTAGCGTGTATTTAAAACTCCTTTACGACAAACATCAACTATTTGAGTGATAATTATCATTTTGACAAAGTTCTAATTGTGTTATTTTTAAAAGCAGGGGTAATTGGAAATTTGGCCAAGTACGCAACCGATGTACACATGCAATGGAAACAATACAAAGATTATGAAACCTGAGAAAATTAGAATAAATGAATTAGCCCCATGTGGAGTTTATTGTGGTGCATGTCCATCATTTAATAAGACTTGTAAGGGATGTGCTTCAGAAGACAGAAATCAGAAAAGACAAAGTAAGTTCAGTTGTGAAATTAGAATTTGTTGCTACGAGGAAAAAGGTCTTGATTTTTGTATAGAATGTAATCAGTATCCTTGCAAGAAAATTAAAAAGAAATTTATTAACTCTCATCCTGACGATCCCAAATATACTTATAGACATGAAACTCCCGCTGTTATTGCAAAATTAAAAACTATGGGGTTAGACGATTTCCTTGAATTTCAAAAAAAAAGATGGCAATGTAAATCATGTGAAGGAACGGTACAATTTTATCATTACAAGTGCGACACTTGTGAAAAAGAACGAATGATTGAGTAGATTGAAACACCAATACTCAAAGAAGATAGAGAGGGGTTAGTATCTTGTTGGTTTTTATATTCTTTTTGATTCATGCAAAAAAATGTGCATGTTAGAGTCTTAAATTTTATCGGGATAATTTATTTAATGCGCACAAAAGATACGCTAACAGGAACTAAAAATCCATATCTTCCTTTAGCAAGAGACGATTTTTAGCCAGTTCGATAACGAAACCTTCGCTATTCCCTATTCTTGGCCTCGATCCATTTCGCCATATATTTGGTGCCGGCCATGGTATGGTGTTGTAGCATGGAACCGATAAAGTTTTGGGTTCGATGTGCTTCCAAAGTATGCGTTAAGGTTTCCATTTTTGTAGCTAATCTTTTGATCAAGAAGTCCTTATCATACCATTCATTGATGATTACTATCCCGTTTTGTCTCGCATGCTCCCATTGAAAGTTGTCCTTGTAAAGGTCTACCGCCGCCTTGGCGAACGTTTCGGGGGTATTGGCGATTTTCCCGTTCCAATGTAAAGGTCCGCACATCCCTTCCGCTCCGATACTGGTAGTCACATTGGGAGTTCCGCATAACATAGATTCCACTAGTTTCCCCTTTATTCCCGCCCCAAAGCGCAACGGGGCCAAGCTTACCTTGGCACTACCCAGAACCTGTCCGGAATCTTGGGCCCTGCCCATAACATAAAACCCTGCTTTGGGTGCGTGCAACTTTTTAATGTTATCCGGCAGATAAGATCCATAGATGTATAAATTGGTCTTTGGCAGCTGAGCCCGTATTAGTGGCCATATCTCGGTTTTTAGCCAATGTACGGCATCATTATTAGGTGTATGTTTTCCGCTGCCTATGCAAACAAAATCCTTTCTTTCTTCAAAGGGTAACCATTGCTTAGGGGTTACCTCCTCAATACGATCTAAAAGAAAAGGGAGGTGTACGATCAACTTTTCATCCATCCGGAGCACCCGCTGTAGAAGTTCCATTTCATAGGAAGAAATAATCAAGGAAAGATCTGATCTATAGATACTGGCTATTTCCCTTTTGGTCATATCGCTCTTTAACCAGGCCCCCATTGAAAAGGGTTGGTTGGCCTTAAAGGTGGCTTCCCTAACGAATCGAATGGAATGAAGGTCTTCGGTATCCAATATGCGTAGGGCCTTTGGGGCATGTTGGGCCACACGCCAACCAAATTGCTCTTCTACCATGAATCTGTCGAACAAAACAATTTCCGGGGCTAATTTTTTGATAAACGTATCAAAACTTGAATGATTTAAACGGATAGCCGCCTTTGAGACTCCTAGTTCGGTTAAATCCATTGTGAATTCCGTTTCTATTGCAGTACTGGCAAAGGTAACTTGATATCCCTCTTGAATAAAAAAATGGATGAGCTGTAGCATTCTACTACCGGCCGCAGTGGAATTGGGTTCTGGCCAAACAAAACCTATAATCAGTATCTTTTTTATAGAAGTTTCTTCTGCCAACATTACAATTTAGCCGCAAACTTTTGGGAAATGCTCAAGCGAAGTTTACGTTCATAGTCCTCTTCCAACCATTCCTTATAGTTCTTGGTATTGTTCATAATACAATAGGAGTATTGACGTACCCGATAAGCGATTTCTTCCTTAAGCTGCTTTGCCAGGATACGGGCATCAAAAACGTCCTCACTGTTTTCTACACAGATTTGGGCATGCTGTTCTATACTGCGCTCCAATACCGTTTTGGATTTAAGACCTTGGGCAAACACTTTTTTGTATTCTTCCTTGATATCAAATGCTACGGACTCCGATTTATTGAACTGTGCCTTGAGCTCTTGTGGCATCTCATAAACAAATTCCCTTTCAATATCCTCATCATTCTTTATGTTCTCCAAATAAAAATCCGGGAAGTGAAATATTTCTTGCCAATCTACGGGAGCGTCCCACATTCCGAACCTGGCAACATTATTCCCAAGGTCCAAAACGGTAAATTCACTTTTATGAGGTAGGATTCGCGACCCCCTACCTATCATTTGAAAGTAGAGTGTTAGGGATTTGGTAGCCCTGTTCAGCATAATGGTCTCCACCGTAGGTTCGTCAAAACCAGTTGTTAAGATACTGACCGAAGTCAAGATGGCATCAGGGGTCTCCGAAAACCATTGTAATATCTCTTTACGTTCGGAAGCATTATTTTTATTGTCCAGGTGCCTAATGTTGTACCCGGCTTTTTTAAAAGTCTCGTAAACGTATCTAGAGGTGTTTATTCCATTGTTAAATATCAATGTCTTTGTGCCTTTGGCCACTTCCTCATAAGCTCCCAACAACTTGCTTAACATGTTTTGGTTCCCATACAGTTCATCGGAAGATTTAACGGTATAATCACCATTAATTCCAAGCTTTAGGCTTTTTAAGCTCACGTCGTGATTGAACATATTGGCTTTGGCCAAGAACTTTTTCTTTATCAGGGAGGAAATAGATTCGCCAACGATCAATTTTTGATAGTTGTCCTTCATGGGCAGCTTAATGTTGGAGCTCAACGGGGTGGCGGTAACCCCAAGAATAATGGATTTCTCAAAATATTTAAAGAGCTTTCTAAAGGAGTTATAATGGGCCTCGTCAATAATTACCAACCCTATATTATTAATTTCTATTTTATCTTCCTGTAGTCTATTGTTAAGGGTTTCCACCATGGCAACAAAGCACATATAATCGTCCTGATCGCGTAATTCCTTTACATCGCTACTGATAATTTTGTTATGTACCCCAAAACCATGAAGCATTTTAGACGTCTGGGAACTCAATTCTATCCTGTGGGTAAGGACCACGACCTTTTTTTGGGTCTCATTGATATATCTCCGGGCTATCTCCGAAAATACGACTGTTTTACCACCTCCCGTAGGCAACTGATAGAGCAGGTTACTATCGCTCGGAGATTCTTCAAAATACTTAAAAATAGTATTCAGGTCCTCCAATTGATAATTGTAGAGCGTCTTTTGCTTTTTGTTGGTCTGTACTTCCAAAGGTGTAGGTGAGTTTTTGATACTACTATTTTTTTGAATGGGACGTTTGTTGAGAGTCCAATTTTGCAAAACTAGAAGTTTTTTATCCTTAAAAGAAATATTATAGGTGAAATCTATATTTTAACTTTCTTTTCAATCCAAAATGTCCAACGCACGGGAAAAACCCTCGTTGAACAACCATTGCCGTTCTTGGGTAATTTGATAAATAGAAACGATACGTTCCTTGAAATCAGGTACCATTGCGTTTACGGAAATATAGTGTACAGCCTCGGAAAATGAGTTCAGCATACTTTTATAGAAGGCGTCCGGCACATTTTTTTCTTCGGAAAAAGATTGAGCAATCTCCAAATTGTATAACATTATGTCAGCGACCAAGTGGGGGTCCACCCCCAATTTGATGAAATGTTTAATGAATTTTTGGGCCACCGATCGTCTTGCTTTCGGTCTTTTTCTTTTTATCGGAAAGTATTCATTTGAAATTTTGATTTTGGCATCCTGGACAAGCTTGTCTTCCTTGGGATTAAAAACAAAATCATAATACTCCTTTACCAAAGGAAAACGGAGGTATAAATCTAGTAATTGTTCCTCTAGTTCTTTTTTTCCAAGTCCGGCCAAATAACTTGTCAACGCCCTCTTACTCATAATCGATATAGGTTTTCCGTTTCAAAAACTAATAAGGGCCTTTTGGATTTTAGGGTATGGCCCAATGTCAAAAATAGGATAAGTAATCCATAGTAGGTACAAAATATACCGGTCATTTTAAAAAACAGTTTCTTCTTTATAAAATCGGTATAATAATATCCTTTGTTATTAGGATAATACGTTATAAAAATGTATAATGAGAGTTTACGTAACATCTAAAACAGCATACAGTATATATGAGGCAGCTAAAGATTATCAAACAGGTAACGAACAGGGAGTCAAAATCGTTGGATAAGTACCTACAGGATATCAGTAAAATAGAATTGATTACGGCCAATGAAGAAGTTGAATTGGCGCAAAAAATACGTGATGGTGATCAAGCCGCTTTGGAAAAATTGACCAATGCCAATTTAAGGTTCGTAGTATCTGTCGCAAAACAATATCAGAATCAGGGACTGAATTTACCGGATTTGATCAACGAAGGGAATGTTGGCCTTGTGAAGGCTGCCAAACGTTTTGATGAGACCAGGGGGTTTAAGTTTATTTCGTATGCCGTTTGGTGGATACGCCAATCCATTTTGCAGGCATTGGCGGAACAATCGCGCGTTGTACGCTTACCATTGAATAAGATCGGTTCCATCAATAAAATTAAAAAGACGTTTTCCTATTTGGAACAGGCACATGAACGACCTCCATCTGCGGAGGAAATAGCCAATGAATTGGAAATGACCATAACGGAGGTAGAACAGTCCCTTAAGAATTCCGGGCGTCATGTTTCCATGGATGCCCCATTAACCGAAGGCGAAGATTCCAACCTTTACGATGTGTTGCGTTCAGGGGAATCTCCAAAACCGGATAATATTTTGATGCGACAGTCCCTAAATACGGAAATCAATAGAGCATTGGAAACGTTATCACCAAGGGAAGCGGATGTTGTGAAGTTGTATTACGGTATTGGAGACCAACAGTCTATGACCCTTGCAGAAATAGGACAGACTTTTGATCTTACAAGAGAGCGGGTACGGCAAATACGTGAGAAAGCCATACGGAAATTAAGGCATAACTCCAGAAGCAAACTTTTAAAGGCGTATTTAGGGTAGCTACGGGTTTGTAACAACTAAAAAGGAATCCTAGCGGTATGGCCAGGACTCCTTTTTAATCTAACGTATGGATAACGATTATGAATAGCTCAATTTGCTAATATTGTAATCCACCAGAATTTCATTCAAATCTTCAATGAAATTCAAATAAGCTGTATTGTCGCGGTTTTGATTTGCCATAATTGCTGGTTTTACAAAAAGCTGGCTAGACTAAATATAGTCTAGCTCAGCTAATTCGTTTAAACTTAAAATTTCATTTAAATCTTTAAGGAATGTTAGGTATTCCTCTCCGTAGGTATCGTATAACATGGTAAGCTTTGGTTTAAGTTATATTGAGATTTGGGATTCAATAATTACATAGTAAACTTATCCATTCTACTTCGCCGGGACAACAAAATGTGGTGTATTTACCGTTTTTTGTTGTAAACCAAGTTAATTTTATGGGCGTTGGCCATCCAGACTAGAATTTAACCCATTATATCGAAGGCATCGTTCATATATTCCTTCTGCTATTTCATTTCGATACGATTTTCAATTCGAAAATTACTCAATGACCATACTTGGGTGCCTGAGTGATCGTGAAACGATCGTATCGAAGGCACACTAGCAAATATTGAACGGTTTCTTGGAAATTAAATGTCTTGCACTGATGGTAAATAGGTTGGCAGTATTTAGTAGGCAGTGACAATGAGTGGGCTTTGCCGTTGGATAACTTCATAACTGGAAACGATATGACCGCCGACCGTCACTATTTTCTGAAAACAAAGGAAAAAAGATAAAGGACGAAAAACTGGAAACTAGAAACTTGAAGTTGGACACTGGAAACTGGATAACTGAATACTGGAAACAACATAACTGCCGACCATCGCTACTTTCTGAAAACAAAGGAAAAAGGAAAAAAGATAAAGGACGAAATACTGCTTACTGCTTACTGAATACTAACATACTCATCACAGCATGAGATTTAATACGTAATTGAACATGTGGACGATTTTTACGCGTAGGGGAAATAGATTATCAAAAAAAGAATCCTGAGGTCTATTTTCATTAGAATAGACGGTCTCATCTTGTGGTCCGTTTATTTTTTCCGATAGCGTTGTCGTATTTTTTATAACTTCTTCTTCGCATCTTTTTTCTAGAAGCACTTTTACCTTCCGTGCTTTGTCCCTTATTTTTTTATCGGAATGATTTACCAAGGTATTCAAAAATGCTAGTTCCCTTGTATCTCCCAATGTCCCTATTTCATCTAACAACATTAATTTGACGCTTGTATCCCTTCCACAAAAAAGTCGCTTAAAAATACTGCTATCCATAAAATCCTTGTTTTCTACAATAGCGGCCTCCTCCGTTATAAACCGATAATTCTTCCCGGATATTTCATTTAGTATATCGAGTGCACTAGTGCGAATAGCTGTGTTTTCTTCTTTTACGATTATTTCCTTTAGAAGTGGAATCTCCCGTTTATCCCCAACATCTCCAATAGTATCCAATAACAATACCCTATTGTAATAGTCATTGTCAAAGTACAAGGGCTTAAATACGCTTTGGGAATATGAATATGCGGTATCATTATTTGTAGCCTCGCTTATGGATGCTGCATGTATCGTTCTGTCTATTATTCTGTCCGGGCGCTCTTCCAAAACAACGGTATCGGATTCCTGGGGCGTAGCGATGACCAAAGGCAAAAAATCAAAATCTATAAGCTCATCCGCTATGGATTCTGTTTCGGGGAATCCATCGAATTCCTGTATAATATCCTCCATGGACTTTTTAAGGGAAATGTTGACTACTTCTTCCCCATACACCTCTGCATGTAAAAGTGATTGGCCCAAGGTGTCCAATAATCCATCATTTTCCGCTAGTAAAAGTCCTTTCTTTTCCATTGTTCCCCTGATTTACTTCTTATTCAATTTTTTGACTTCATCCGCTATGGCCTTTTCAACAATTGGATATTCTTCTAAAAAACATCCGTAAAGGAACTTCAAATGCTTTATGTCCTTATCGTTTTTACATACTTGATCCATTTGTTCAACAATCGTATGCAAACTATAGGTCTGCAACATGGCCAGTCCGGATTTGATCTTATGTATGGCAAATTCCAATGCACCAATATTCCCATTGTCAATATGTAGTTTGGCCTTGCCTATAAATTCGAGCGTATTTTGTTTGTACAAACGGATCAACTCTTCCAACAATTCCATTTCCCCCATACATTCTTGCAATATGGGCGAGAGATTAATTTTGGTAGTGTTATTTACTTTCATGTTTTCGGGATTTATCGTTGCCGATGTTACCGTATAGATGCTATCCATGTCTTTTTTGTTTTTTACTATTTTCAATAATAGTTCATCCGGATTGTAAGGTTTTAAGATATAATCGTTGATACCATACAACTTACATTGTTCCTTATCCTGTATGGTAAAATCCGCCGTAAGGACTATAATCGGTATTTGGTTTACGTGTGCATTTTTACTGCTTCTTATTCGTTGGGTCACCTGAAAACCATTCATCATGGGCATGCGTAGATCCATTAGGACCAAATCTATCCGGTTATTTTCTAGAAAATCAAGGCCGTATAGGGCATTGTCCGTAATATATGCGGGACACTCCCACAGTTTCAATCGCTGCTCTATAAGTTTTTGATTAAGTAAATTATCTTCAAAGACAAGGATGCGCATACCCTTGACTATTTCTTTTTTGTTGGCAGTGGCCGAGGGGATTTTCTTTTTTTTGGGAAAGGTATGATGAGCACTCTCCTTAAAAGGTAGCAGAAACTTAAACGTTGTCCCGGTTCCCAGGGTACTGGAAACCGTTATGTTACCTCCTAAATTTCCAATGATCTGCTTTACAATGCTCAGCCCAAGCCCGGAGCCTCCATATTTGGAAAAAGTATCCGATTCCGCTTGTTTAAAAGGATCAAAAATATGCTTAAGGCCAACTTCAGAAATACCTATACCTGTGTCCGAAATTTCAAATTCCAACAAAACCTTTCTTCCCTTTTTCTTTTTCCGGGTAATCTTTAAATGAATCTTACCTTTTTCGACAAACTTGATCGCATTGCCCAATAGATTGAGTAGAATTTGCGATAGTTTTGATGGATCGCCTACCAGTATTTCGGGGATACTAGGATCTATATCTGCCTTTAATTCCACATTCTTATTTAAAATAAGGGTATTACAGAGATACATTAAATCGCTGACCATACTGAAAAAATTAAAGTCCACAGATTCCAATTTTTCCTGTCCTGCGGATAGTTTGGAATACTCCAATAGCTCATTAATAATATCCATTAATGTATGTGAAGCAGATTGAATGGCGTCCACTTGCCCCTGTTGTTCTTCCGTAAGCTTACTTTCCTTAAGAAGATTCGTAAACCCTACAATTCCGTTCAAAGGTGTTCTAATTTCGTGGCTTACGTTGGCAATAAGCTTACTCTCCGACTCATGGGGCCGATGGCTTGCTATTTTTTCCACTTTATTATCCGTGATATCGGCTATTTTTTTGCTGAAGCCAGTGTTAGGTGGGACAGAAAGTGGAACTTTCTCGCTAAGAACTTTTTCCTCTAAATTTATCTTAAAGGATAAAAATGATTTTTTTAATAGGGATGCCTCATTGGAAGTCAGTTCTTCAAAGGAAAAATCACTCAATTTAGCTTCCAAAAGGGATAAATGTGAAAGTAGGTCTTTCGATTTCAAAGGAGATGCGATTTGTGTTAATTAAATTTATTTTATTCAAAGAATTTTAGGTTTTATCCGCTAAACTCTTTTTTGCTTAACATTCTTTTCTTAACTATCCTAAAAATCTCCTATTCATTGAAGCTTTGCAACTAAATGTTACCTAGACTTCGTTTTTTGTTGTCAAAGTGCTTTATTTGTAGGTATAAAATTTTACACCATGAAGCATTGCATCTTGTTTTTCTGTTTCCTGACCTTATTTTCCTGTGGCAGGAGCGAGAAAAAAAACGTTGAAAGTATGGAGGAAAAGGCCAAAAGAATACATGATAAGGTGATTACTTTGGACACCCATAACGACATTAACGTTAAAAATTTCACTGACAGTATCAACTATACCCAAAATCTGGATACACAGGTAAACCTACCCAAAATGGTCGAAGGCGGACTAGATGTTACTTGGCTGATCGTTTATACAGGTCAGGATTCGATAAATGCCGACGGATATGCAAAGGCATCTGAAAATGCGTTCGCCAAGTTTGATGCCATTCACCGACTTTGCAGGGAATACGCCCCGGATAAAATTGAACTGGCACTTACCTCCAATGATGTACGAAGAATTGATGAATCTGGAAAGAAGGTAGCCATGATAGGTGTGGAGAATGCATATCCCATAGGCGAGGATCTATCCAATTTTGAAAAATATCACGAGCTAGGGGCCAGATATATTTCCTTGTCCCATAACGGGCATAGCCAATTTTGTGATTCCAATACCGGTGAAAAAGATAGTGTATGGTTACATAATGGTTTAAGTGAATTAGGCAAAACCGCTGTAAATGAAATGAATAGACTAGGCATGATGATAGATGTTTCCCATCCATCCAAGGCATCTATGGTTCAAATGATAGCCTTGTCCAAAGCGCCTATCATTGCTTCGCATTCATCCGCCAGGGCACTCTGTGACCACAGTAGGAATTTAGATGACGAACAATTGTTGTTAATGAAGGAAAACGGTGGTGTAGTGCAGACCGTGGCTTTTAGTTCTTATCTCAATACCGAAAAACATGAGGCCAGAGCGGCTTATATGAAGGAAATCTATCAAAAAGTGGCCGATTCCTTAGGTGTGGATTGGTATGAGCGATCGGAGTTCAGAGCGTTAAATGACCAACAAAAAGCAGCTTTTATGGAAAACTACCCTAAGGTGACCCGTATGGCAAAAGAGATGGTGAAAGGGAAAGATGATGCACCTCCGGCAGTTAATGTGTCCGATTTTGTGGACCATATTGATTATATGGTGCAACTAATAGGCATTGATCATGTTGGAATAAGCTCGGATTTTGACGGTGGCGGCGGTATTGAAGGTTGGTCCGATGCATCCGAAACATTCAATGTAACCTCTGAGCTTGTTAAAAGAGGCTATACGGAAGCGGAAATAGAAAAATTATGGAGCGGCAACTTGCTGCGTGTGCTCGATGAGGTACAACAAGTTGCCAAAGAGATGGGCGACAGTTAATCTTCAGCGGCCAACCTATCCCTTACAAATTCCACTTTGGTCTTTCCATGGGTCTTGGGTTTTCCATTATCATCTAGGTTCACCATGATGATGTTGTCCACGGTGACTATGGTTTCCCGTGTCATTTTGTTTCGAACTTCACAATTAAGCGTCAAGGACGTCTTCCCGAACTTCACTACTTCAACCCCTATTTCAACAATATCCCCCTTGTTGGCAGTGCTCATGAAATTGATTTCGGACATATATTTGGTAACCACCTTTTTACTCTCCAGTTGAATAATACTGTACAATGCCGCTTCCTCATCTATCCAGGCCAACACTTTTCCTCCGAATAAGGTTCCGTTGGCGTTTAAATCCTCGGGTTTTACCCATTTTCTTGTATGGAATTTCATCTGTTTATTTTTTAGTTTTTTTAAGGGTAGCCGTAACTTTAAAAGACTCAGAAATCATCGTTTTAAGTTGCAGGCACTATTCATAAATTTGATTCAATAGTTTTAAACTGTATTTAAAAAGTCGGTCACAGCGTCCCAATACCCAGAACTATCATCGAATTGCTCCCAAAGTGCCCTTGATCCGTGATTGCCCTTTGTTTCCGGTAAATAGTATTTTTTTGTAGCAATGGGAATAGCTTCATATATGGCTTTCCAATTTTTATGCTCATTTTTGGCCGATGTGATGAAAACCGGGACCTCAATATGCTTGGCGCTTTCGGATATGTAGTTTTTGGAACCAAAATATTCCCCTGGCGCAAATGATAGTATTGCATTCATGGCATCTGGATGATCGCCTCCATATTTTAATACTAATGCCGAAGAATATGAACTTCCCCAAAGAATAATTTTCTCCGGTCGGTAAGTGGACTTTACATAGTTTACCGCCGCTTCAATATCTTGCAGGGCATCCTTGTACTCGGTAGGTTTTCCCTTGGAAGCTGCCCTTTTATGGGTTTCATTTTTAACACCATTGACTTCTCCTCCGGACCTTAGGTCAACAGCGAGACAGGAGTAACCCATAGTATTTAGTTTTGGTGCTATTTCCCCGTATTCTCCCCTACTCCAACCCGCTTGGTGAAACAATAGGACTATGGTACTGGAGTTTTCTTTTGTATAGAAATCGGCCGTAATCTCCAGACCGTCCTGTGAAGGAAATTCTACCTTTTCCTGTGATCGTACCGTTAAAACGACGAAAAACGCAACTAGGACGATTGATAAAAACCTCATGTTCCTTGAATATCGAATTAAAATGGGTAACGAATTTACGTGTAATTTGCTCATAAGGGCTATTCTTTAATGCGAAAGATATTACAAAAGTAAATGGTAAATTTAAGGACACTACCCTTTTTGAGATAATTTAATAAAAAAGAAGCTATTCCGAATAAATCGCCTACCATCATAAACCGGTGGGCGAAGGCAAGCCCAGTGAAGTAATCCGTATAGGGGTTTATCAATAAATCAGTGCATTGTTTCTTACTTGGACAGGTTAAATGTAAATGACCATTTTCTTTAGATTCGTTTTTAAGAAGGAAAAAAAACCAATTCGCATCATTGTAGAAAGCGGTTCTTTTGATACCATTAACGCTTAGGCGCCCACCCATGTGTTTTTCAAGGCAATAAATGTTCAATTCACACTTTATCTCATTTTTTCAGTTCTACACGAATTAGCCGAATGGTCAGTGTATCACTCAAATTCTCTACCGAATGCGGAGCCTCTGGATCCTTCCAAACAGTCATAGGATAAACCAATGGTTTTGCCAATTGGCGCGTATCCAATATCACATTTCCTTCGGCATCACGGTCAATAAAATCTCCAGATTCCGTAATGTGCAACACACTTGGCCATTGATGGTGATGAACAGGTTCTATTTCACCGGGTAAAACGGTAACTTCCAATACTCTTACGTTATCGTTTTCCATTAAGACCTTGTGATTTCCCGGAGCGGCCACCATAGCGTCTTGATCTTGGGGCCAGTCATTGGGATTACCGGTTTTATAGGGAATATTTTCACTGTCCTGTTTTATTTGACCGAAAGCAAGATGCGAGGCCAAGGATGTAAAGCAAAGTACTACGGCTATGCTATATTTTTTTTGAGTCAGTTTCATTTTTCTTGTTGCTTTTATTGGAAATATGTTCTACCGTAAAAGTAAAGCGTACCATGATTTAAAACAGCGATTTAACAGAATATAAGCGGTTAATGATTGTATTTAACATAAAATTAAAACGCTTTAATAAAATATGTTAAGCTTACAATAAACTTTTCTTAATTCACTATTAGGTCTCTGCAATAAAAAATACATTTAAGTAACCTAATCCAACACATCATGCAGACAATCGGTAAGTTTTTTGTCTCCCTTCTTCTTTTATTCCTATCCTACCTCACACAAGGCCAATCATCCGATGAACAGGCCATAGAACAAGCGGCAGTAGATTATATGGAGAGTTACTATAACAGTAATCAAGCTCAAATGGAACAGGCGGTGCACCATGAAGTGGCCAAAAGGCATGTTATAGAGCGTGAAGGCTTTCCCATTGTAAAAAACATGGGATATACGGAATTGGTGTCCCTCACTAAACTCGATGGCAGAAAGTGGGCCAAGGAAAAGGATATGCCGTTATCCGTAGATGTAACCATATTAGATATAGACGGTCCTATTGCCAGCATAAAGGCAAGTACCAACCAATATGATTTTTATGACTATATGCATTTGGCGAAAATAGACGACCAATGGAAAATCATCAATGTATTATGGGATAGTAGAAAAAACGATTAAGATACTATGGAAACCTCTTTCCAAACCGCATCATATTATTCCGATCCACATTTTACCGTATTCAAAGTCCCCGGATGGCGAGCGGATCTATATAAGTTCTTATCCATAAATGTATGGGGCAACTTGCCTAGCCATATTCAAAGAAAAGTATCTTCCACTTATGCGTCTACCTATGACAAGCGGTATTCTAAATGGATTATAAAGCCATATATTAGGATTAATTATCGGGACAAAAACTATTTGGACAAGTTTAAACCCCCAAAGGGAAAAACGGACTTTGATAGTTTTCAGGATTTTTTTACAAGGGAATTCAAATCCTTGCCCCAAAGTACGGATCCATCCGTTTGGCCCTGTGAAGGGCTGCTCTGTGACACCGGTAAAGTAGGGGACATAGATACGATCAAGGTAAAATGCGATGAGCGTAACGTAGCAACCATTTTTGGATTGGAGAAGGACCATATTCCCGATAATTATAACTTTACCAATGTATTTCTGCACAACAAGAATTATCATCGCATTCATTCGCCCATCCGTGGAAAGATAAGTAGGATCCAACATGTGCCGGGAGATCTTGTGGTCCTACGCCCATGGATATACAAACAGAATCCTTCCCTACCTGCCTTTAGAAACGAGCGCTATAACATAGATATTACCGATGCGTATAATCGTATATGGTATTTATCCATAGTTGGTGGCCCAGCCGTAGGAACCATAGAACTATCCGAAAACATACGCTTGGGACAAGAAGTGGACAAATTGGAAGAGATTGCCCTGTTCTATCTGGGCTCTACTTGTTGTATGGCTGCTCCCGAAGTCCCTAAGTTTCACTCAAAGAACACCTTTGTTGAAGTGGGTGCCAGCTATTGAACCCACTAAAAAAGGGTCTTTGGTTTTATAAGTGTCTGGGGAATGTTCAGTGTTACGGGCAAGTTTTTATTTATTTTGTCAATAAAATATGCGGAAAGTAAGGGCGACTCTAATTCCAGATTTTGATGGACAAAAAAGTGAATGTTGCGCAAGCCTAGATCGTACCATCGTTTTAATCGTTGAACCCAATCATCCATCCTTGAATAATCACTGTCATGGTTGGCTCCTACGTAACGTATAAATGCTTCCTTATTCGTCAATCGCATATGCATAATATCCCTTCTGCCCGCGGTATCCACCAATATGTTGGCAATATTGTTTTCCTCCAGTAAATGATATAATTCCTGCGCCACTTTTTTATCGTTGAACCAATCCGTATGCCTGAATTCCATGGCTAGCGGGAATTCCTTGGGCCAATATTCCACGAAGCGCACTACCCTATCCCAATTTTTTGGACCAAAATTACCATGCATCTGTAAAAAAATAGTCCCAAGCTTTTCTTTCAAATTGGCGGTCACCTCCAAGTACCTATCTATGGTAGGATATATTTGGTCATTGAGTCTTCTGAGGTGACTTATTTCATTGGATACCTTTGGGAAAAATTTAAAATTTTCCGGTGTTTTATCATACCACTTTTCATACTGTTCTGCGGGGAAAATCCTATAGAAAGTGGCATTGAGTTCAATGCAATTGAACTGGGAGGAATAATATTGCAACTCATCCTTGGTGCCCCTGGGATAGAAATTCTTTAAATCCTGACGATTCCATTTTGCACAACCGATATATACGCTTAAAGGCTCTTCTTTTCCCAATTTAGACAATACCACTTCCGTATCCGGATGATCATCGGGAATAGTGAAATCTACTAATTCCGGCTGTTCTACTTTTCCAAATTTCATTATACCTTATGTTACTATTAATAATTAAGGAAAATTACCAACTTTTTTCCAATAAAAGATCTTCTAATGCATAGAATCATCAACACCTATTTATGAAGTGCCCTTTATCGTAGATTATAGTCCTTTTTTGCTAGATTTATTATCCGTTTATTACTTGAAAAATAACCCCCCAAGCACTGAAAGTATAAAGGTTTAAAAATCAGGATTGAAATTGTAGTTATTGGGTTATCAAATTGTTAGATAGTATACGGCAGTTAGTATTCAGTAGTCAGATGGGGAAGTGGGTCTTTACCGCTGGATAACTAGATCACCGGAAGCTTGACGCTGAAAACTGATTACTGGAAACTGGAATGTCATTTCGATACGATTTTCCATTCGAAAATCACTCAATGACCATACTTGGGTGCCTGAGTGATAGAGAAACGATCGTATCGAAGGCACATTGTCAAATATGAAATAGTTTCTTGGAAACTTAAAGTATTATAATGAAATTGCATACCTACCTAGCGGTAAACAGGCCTACCCGTCGAATGCGGAGTTTTAACTAATGATTAAAATCAAGAAAATAAATTCAGCCACTATGAAAAAAACACTTTTTTTTATCCTATGCCTTAGTAGTTCGTTGCTAGTTATGGCACAAGATCGACTGACGGGAAAAACGTTCGCCACCCGATCAGAGGTACTGGCACAAAACGGAATGGCCGCTACCAGCCAACCCTTGGCCACCCAGGTAGCCTTGGACATATTGAAAAAAGGGGGCAGCGCAATTGATGCCGCTATTGCGGCAAATTCGGTACTTGGCCTGGTAGAACCGGCAAGCTGTGGCATTGGAGGTGATATATTTGCCATTATTTGGGATGCCAAGGAAGAAAAGTTATATGGTTTTAATGGTAGTGGGCGATCGCCAATGGGGCTTTCCATAGATTATTTTGTAGATCGAAAGATGAAAACTATTCCCTTTTTAGGGCCACTTCCGGTTTCGGTACCAGGTTGTGTAGATGGCTGGTTCGCTATGCACGAAAAGTATGGTATACTTCCCATGAAAGCGTTACTACAACCGGCTATTGATTATGCCAGGGCGGGTTTCCCGGTCTCCGAAGTAATCGCTTATGAAATGAATACCAACTATGAACGGAAGAAAGAGCTGCCCGGCTTCAAGGAAACTTATATGCCCAAGGGCGTAACACCCAAAAAGGGAGCGATTTTTAAAAACCCGGACCTTGCCAATACCTATGAAAAAATCGCACAAGGAGGTCGGGATGCATTTTACAAAGGAGATATTGCCCGTACGATTGATCGTTATATGAAAAAGCACAAGGGTTTTTTAGCCTATGAAGATCTGGCAAACCATACTTCCAACTGGGTAGATCCCATAAAAACCAACTATCGGGGTTATGATGTTTGGGAGTTACCGCCCAATGGCCAAGGAACGGCAGCTTTGCAGATGCTGAATATTCTGGAAGGTTATGATATAAAAGCTATGGGATTTGGGAGTGCGGCGTATTTGCATGTGCTTACCGAGGCCAAAAAATTAGCCTATGAAGATCGGGCAAAATTCTATGCGGATCCCGAGTTTAACAAAATCCCCACCGAAAGGCTCATTTCAAAAGACTACGCCGATCAGCGGCGTATGCTCATACATCAACAAAAAGCTGCCGATACCTATCCTTCCGGAGCTAAGGAAATTGAGTCTGGCAATACTACCTATCTAACAGTGGCCGACAAGGATGGTAACATCATATCATTGATCCAAAGTATCTATTCGGAATTTGCTTCCGGTATGGTACCGGACGGACTTGGTTTTGTACTTCAAAACAGGGGACAGATGTTCAATGTGCAGGATGCAGATCATTTTAATGCATTGGCACCCGGTAAACGACCGTTTCATACCATTATTCCCTCTTTCATCACCAAAGACGGTAAACCATGGGTAAGCTATGGGCTTATGGGAGGTGCAATACAACCACAGGGACATGCACAGATCGTGGTCAATCTTATCGATTTTGAAATGGGTATTCAAGAGGCCGGTGATGCACCCCGTATGAGGCATAGGGGTTCTTCCCAGCCCACAGGCTATCGCATGAAGGACGGGGGTACTTTGAACCTGGAATCGGGGTTCGATTATGAAACTATTCGGGAGCTGCGTAAAAAAGGACATAACATTTCCTTTGCAGTAGGCATATATGGAGGGTATCAGGCCATTAAGGTAGATTTGGAAAACAAGGTGTACTACGGTGCTTCCGAATCACGGAAAGATGGGCAGGCGGCAGGATATTGATGTGGTCATCCTTTGTTCATAAACCCGTTAAAAACTAATCTATACCGCTAAAAACGGCATATATGTTTATCGCTATCTTTATGAAAACTTCATGTAATGAACGATAGATCTCATCATCTGTTACAGATTCGTCCAGAGATTCCCTCCGCCAAAGTAAACGATAATATGAGCCCTGATGAGCGTTTTCAGAATAAAACCCTCCGGCCTATTATTAAACTGCAGAATTTTTTATTGATAGCGGCCTTCAAGAATTATATCAGAAAACATAAAAATAAATTTTATGATTTTTCCTTGGAAAAAAGAATGGGGTACATTGAAAATGCGGTTCAAAAAGATATAAAATTCCGAAATTCCTTAAAGGGAATGATCATTGGTCATTTTACCATAGAGGAATACGAGGCGTATATTCAAAATTCCTCTGCCCTGAACAAACGCATGATGAACATGGTGGTGGAGCGCTTTAAAGATCAGATTCAAATGC
>JBATTK010000104.1:0-15198 GCA_049670505.1 Saonia sp. | reverse complement strand
GTCTTCTATTCCTTATATTGTATGGATGTTCCGCTACTCGGCGAAGCTTCAAAGGCGGTAAGCTTTATATTAAATGCTTTGAAATACGCCGCTGAGGCCTCTTTGATATAGGTATCTACCGTATCTTCATGTACCAAGTTTATGGTACAGCCCCCGAAACCACCGCCCATGACCCTTGCCCCTGGCACCGAATCGTATTCCTTTGAAAAATCGACCAGAAAATCGAGTTCCGGACAGCTCACCTCATATTGTCTACTCAATCCCTCATGAGTTTGGTATAACAATGCTCCCAATTGTTTCAGGTTATTTTCCTTTAAGGCCACAACAGCTTCTAGGACGCGTTTATTTTCTTGTATAACATAGGCACATCTGTTATACACCCTTTTATCCATTTGGTTCTTGTGCGCGTCCAGCATAGCTGCAGTAACATCCCTAAGTGAAGAGACATCGGGATATTTTTTTTTGATGATGGCAACGCCTTTTTCGCACTCGGCCCTTCTTGTATTATACTCGCTGGATGCCAGATTATGTGAAACGTTGGTATTGAGCAATACAATTTTATAGGGCGCAATAGTGATTGGGATATAGACATGCTCCAGGGACTTGCAGTCCAATAAAATGACATGGCCTTCCTTGCTCATTACAGAAGCAAATTGATCCATTATACCACATTGGGTGCCTACATAATTATGTTCGGCATCCCTGGATAGCGTTACAATATCCTTTTTGGTGAGCCCCAATCCAAAGAGTTCGTTTAATCCAAAGGCAAATCCACATTCCAATGCTGCCGAGGAACTGACCCCTGAACCTTGTGGCAGAAAACTTTCGATGACACAATTAAAACCTCTTAATCCATTGGTTCTTTTGGAAATCTCATGGATTACCCCCAAAATATAATTCTCCCATTCCACTTTACTTGGGGCAATAGCATCCAGATCAAAGGTGACCCCGGCATCAAATCCCGCACTATATACCCTACATGCCGTTGCACTGCCATTCTTTTGAAATTTAAAGACTATCTTTTTTTCTATGGCCGTAGGCAATACAAAGCCTAGATTATAATCGGTATGCTCCCCAATGAGATTTATTCTTCCGGGGGATTCAATGATAAGCGCTGGGGTAAAGTGCTCTAAAAATTCCATAACAGAACGGTTCCGGTATTGGTTGGCATTAAAATATTAAATAGGTACTTAAAACCAATAGGGTAATGAGTGCACCTGCAAGCATGGCATACTTCCAAGGAGTGATGTTGATCTCATCGGTGGTCAATGGCACATAGGCCATCTTTCTAGGGAACAGCTTGCCAATAACCAACATGATAATAATATTAAAAACAAACAGGATGCCCATTACATGTAAAAAATGTGGATAGGCTTCGGCCTTTATGATACTTAGGGCTTTTGGATCGGTTATCCCGTTTACCGCGGCCTCTGCCAGTGCATTATCAACAAAACTAGGGCTGAATACAAACTGACTAATAAGATAGATGACCACACCGAAGCTTAAAACGACCTTGGCCCCTAAAGCGGGTACTTTTTTGGTAGAGATACCAATAATTACCACCGCAAATATAGGTACGCTTAAACTTCCCAACATGACCTGGATATAACTGAACAGACCATCCGGGGCATAAACAATAAAAGGAGCGATACACATCGCTATTATTGCCAAGAGCATTCCAAATGATTTACCAGCCTGCACCGTTTGTAGTTCTGATGCATTCTTTTTGAAATATTGTTTAAAGAGATCAAATCCGAATAGGGTGGCACTACTATTCAACAGACTATTAAAGGAACTTAATACCGCACCAAATAATACGGCGGCAAAAAACCCTATAAATGTAGTGGGCAAAACGGTCTTGACCAGTGTTGGATAGGCAAGATCCGCATTGCTTAAATCGCCCTCAAAAAGATGCCAGGCAATAATACCGGGAAGTACAACGATTACAGGAATGAGGAATTTTACCAAAGCGGCAAGGATCATCCCTTTCTGGCCTTCCTTTAAGTTTTTAGCTCCGAAAACACGCTGTAATATCGCTTGATTGGTGCCCCAATAATAAATCTGGGCCAACATCATTCCGGTAAAAATAGTTCCAAAAGGAACGGAAGAATCTACACCTCCGGCAGCAACAAATTTTTCAGGATTGCTCTTCCACAACGTGTCCAAACCTACCGTAACACTGCTATCGCCTATGGCCATTAACCCAAATACCGGAATCAAAAGACCTCCGATCAATAAACCTATCGCATTGATCAAATCGGATACCGCTACGGCTTTTAAACCTCCAAAAATGGCATAGATAGAACCTATTATACCTATACTCCAAACGCATACCCAAATGGTGGCATTTTGGGACAGTCCCAATAAGGTTGGGAGATCAAAAATAGTACTGAACGCCAGGGAACCGGAATATAATACGGTAGGCAGCAATACAATACCATAAGCTATTAAAAACAAGGTGGATAAAATAGCCTTGGTTTGGTGATCAAACCTGCTCTCAATAAACTGGGGTATGGTCGTAATACCTCCTCTCATGTATTTGGGAAGCAAAAATACGGCCGTAACGATCATTGCTATAGCCGCCAAAGTCTCCCATGCCATGACCAGAACACCTTCGGTAAATGCCTGTCCGTTAAGGCCTACTATTTGCTCGGCGGATAGATTGGTAAGCAACAATGAGCCGGCAATGGTAATGGCCCCCAAACTTCTACCGCCCAGATAATATCCATCAGCGGATTTCTCGTTTGTGCTTCGTGTAGCATACCATGCTATAATCCCTACGAGCAATGTAAAGCCCACAAAGGAGCCTATGGATAGTAGTTCCATAATTTAGTCGGTTGTTTTTAGTTGGTTAATTATTCATACTTTTTAAACCTGAAACGGATTTCCGGTGGATACCAAATTTACGGGAATATCCTTAACTATTATACGATGTATTTATGAACCGCCTTTTACTTTTAAATTATGGCAATTCATTTTTACAATAGCTTTTTCAACTGTACCATTCCACACGGGGGTACTTTGACCAAAACTAAGCCTTTTGACAATAGTATCCGTTTTTTGGAAACAATAATCCCCTGACAGTCATAAACGGTACAATCATAATCCCCTAAATCATGGATACATCTTAGAGTGACTTCCTTAGCAATCTGTGCGTTTAAAATATGGATAATCCTATCGGCCTTTTCAATAGCAACGGAGTATTCATCATATATCCCAACAATGGTATGCCCCCCTTTTGATACACTTTGGACGGGGTAATTTGCCAAGGGCTTTAAGGGTACAAAATCGCCTTCTAGTAAAATAGGGGCATGTTCGTTCCAATAACGTGTATAAAAGGATATCATTTTCATGTATTCCGGATCGGCATTATGGAGTAGCATGGACAACTGCGGAACCCCGAACAAGGTATTTACCATATGAAGGGCCGCAATTTCCAGCGGTTCGTCCGGATGCCATGTCACCATATCCGAATGAACGGCACTTTTACCGCATAACATTTTGATATCCGCGATCCGGACACGATTCATTGTTGCATCCCCCGGACAATCGAAAGCCCTGAACATATTTCCATATTTCCGCATTGCCGGTCCAGTATACTTTTGTCTAAACTCTATAAAGACTTCTGGATTTATAGTCTGCAAGGCCTTTATTACATCGGTCAACAAACGATCTACGGCAGCATTAATAGATGCATAGTCCCTACCATCTTCCTGACTTAAGGGCGTGTCTTCATACAAGCGAAAGTCATCTATAAAATCGAGTTTAAATCCATCTAAACCCCAGTCTCTCAGTGCATTTGTATAGGTATCTATGAGGTATTGCCGTACATCGGGAAAACGCGGATCAAATACCGGTGCCCAACGGTGGTTTTCCGTTAAAAACTTTCCTTTGAATCGTTTATATGCTTCCGATTTTTTTCCGCAGAACGGAACGGAATACCATAGTCCTACTTTCATCCCCAATTGGTGTATCCGATCCACAAAAGATGCCATTCCGGGAATACGATCGGGTCTCCAGTCCCCCGTATAATCATACCCCCTACTGGAGTCAATGGTTTGCCATCCATCATCCACAATAATTGCCCCATAGCCCAATTTACCGGCAATGGCGAACTCTTTTAGCAAAACATGCTCATCTAAATTTTGATGGAATTGATACCAGGTAGAATACAAGGGAACCTTTGCAATTGCGGGTACATATGCCGGTGTCAGCGTCTCAAAAGTCTCCCACCATTGGGATACTTCTTTTAATGCCCTGGAAAAATGAAAACCTCTATAGTCCAAATGTAATTGTGTCTTAAACTTCTTCATTGCAAACTCGTACTCGGTAAAAAAGGTAATATGGCAATGAAAACAATTGTCCTCTTCCCTTAAGCAGGCGTTCATCTCCAATTTATTGATAGCGTTGGAACAGGCAAAGGTCAGTACATTTTTATCATCGTGTCCAAATAGGCTTATAACCGGAGCATCTATTGAAATCCTGGATTCCATATTTTCAAGTTCCCAATCTGCCTGTATCCGTTTGGCAAAATCCGAAGTAGGCTTCCAAATGCCCTTAACGTTTACCGCAGGTATCCTCCATTTTAATGTAATGGGTTGGGGATATAATTCCGTTTCGCTGCTTATCTCAAAATCATATATAATCAATCCATCTTGATCGTAAACTTTGGCCAACATGGATACAACAGAAGCTTCCGCCCCATGAACACTAATTTCACCTATGTGTTTTGTAGTGGTCTCCGTAATCATTCTTTTTTTATTGTTTTATTAGTACTAAAAACGTTTGTTTTTCCCTTGTTCTGGGTAGCTATGATATATTTTTTCCCTTCCTTATCCATAAAGGAAGTGATATGATGCGATTGTCGGGGTACATAAAATCCGGAGTCCTTGCTTGGAACAATGGTAAAACCGTTGGTACTACCTTTCATAAAAATACCGGTAAGCGCGTCAAATCTCCCGTAATGGGTCTCGGCCGTAAAATCATTGCCCACCAAGAGCGCATCCAATCTGCCATCATGGGTGAAATCCTTAACGAGTATATTGTTCACCGGCGCTACTTGACAGGCGCTCGGTAAAGGCAAAAGCCTAAATTTCCCTTGACCCAGGTTTTCTACATATGAAGTCTCAAAAACGGCAGCAACAAGCGTCTCGGCATCCAAGTCCTTAATATTTAATAGCTCCATAAAATCTATCTGGGAGAATTGGTCATAGGTTAGATATTTATCCTTTAAAGTAACCAGTTGCTTCATAATATCATCCCTTGTATGTACCGGTAACAGTTTTTTCCCTTGTTCGGTTTCAAAGTATTGCGCTAAAACGGGATCTGGACTTCCATTTTTATCGAAATCTCCCGTGTAGACAAAAACAGGGCTATCCAATTTAGGTCTCACAAAGCCATTAAGGCCCTGGTTACCCACTAAAAAATCGATATCCCCGTCATCATCAAAGTCGGCCGCTTTAATACAGTTCCACCAACCTCTTGTGCTAATTTCCCTATTATTTTTATCTATCCATGTAGATGACATGGGGTAGAATTGACCTTTATCATTTTTGTATATAGATATGGCCATCCACTCCCCAACAACAATCAGGTCTTGCCAACCATCACCATCCAAATCCTGCCAAACCGCATCCGTGACCATTCCCATTTGGGTCAGTTCCGGACTCTTCTGTTCCGTGAACCGACCTTCATTATTTATCAAAATTTTGCTTTCCGGTATATTTGGATAAGATTGTGGTACCATACGTCCCCCGATAAAGAAATCAATATCACCATCATTGTCAATATCAGAAGGGCGTACACAACTATTGCTTTGAAAAGAACGGGGAATGGCATTTTCATCCCTGTTAAAAACACCTTTACCATCATTGAGATATAGACGATCTTGATAGGTATCCGATTCTTTTTTAAATTCATTACCTCCACTCGTAACATATAGATCTAGATCGCCATCATTATCGATATCTACAAAAACCGCATTGGTGTCCTCATATATGGTATCTAAGGGTTGAACCGGCCTATAAAGGCCCGTACTATCCTGAAACCACAACTGCCCCGGTTCCCCCTTACTGCCTCCGATGAAAATTTCATCTCCGGAAATCCCATCTATATTGGCGGCGGCGATGCATGGCCCCAATTGGGAATATTGACGCATGAGCAGATGTTGATACACATAATCATTGGATATATTTTCTTGGTGCTCAAAATTCAATACTTCATCAGTAGTATTAAAAAGGTACTGTTTCCGATGTGGTTCCGGGAAATTCGAGGTCGAGTCTTTTTCGTCTATGGTCAATAGCTGATCAGTGGTCACTTCTTTAAGTATTGAAATTTTTCCATTGGGCCATATTACTTTTACGGAGTCTATTTTTGATGACTTAACGCCAAAATGCAATACGGGTTCCATGGAAGATAGATACCCTCTGATTACCGATTGAAATTGTGATTGCCGTCCCCCCCCACTCCATACTATTGCCTTGGCACCTATGGCATGGGCGTTTTGTTGAGTTCCCTTGAGACGGAGTCTTATATAATGCTTTGTAGTATCGAGCGATGCTTTATTTTCCAATAAAAAAGCTTCTGCATTAATATTGTTCACGGCCAAATCAATGTCACCGTCCAAATCAAAATCCGCATAGGCGGCACCGTTGGAGAAGGAAGCTTGTTCCTGTACCCATATATTGGATACATCATTGAATTGGCTCCCTGCGGTATTTTCATAGAAAAAATTGGGCAAATGTATTCCGGGTAACCCATCGACCATCTTTTTCAATTTATTGTTTTTGGCTTCCGGAGTGCCAAAGATGTTATTTTGACTGGAAAAATTGATAAAATCCAAATCGGTGATATCCTTTACATAACCATTGGTAATGTATATATCCTTATCCCCGTCATTATCAAAATCCATCATAATGGGCGCCCAACTCCAGTCCGTACTGGAAATACCGGACATAAATCCTACCTCGCTGTTTTTTAAGGGAATTGAATCTATAAAGCCATTCCCAAGCTGTAAGGTATTGTGCATATATTGTGAGGCGTATTGGTTGCGTTGGCCCAACATATATTTATCATAGTTCATACTCCCCAACATTTTCTTCTGCCGCTTATAGTCCTGGGGAAGCATATCGAGCACCAGTATATCTGGTTGGGCATCATTGTTTACATCTGTAATATCTACCCCCATTGCATTATAGGTTTCATGGGACAATAGTTCTTCACTCATTTCGGAAAAGCCCAAATGGTTTCCTGTCTCAGCATCAATACCCCTGTTGATATACAACAAATCATCTGTAATAAAATCGTTGGATACATAGATATCTGGAAGTTGATCATTGTTAAGGTCGTTTAAGGCTATCCCCAGCCCAAAGCCGGCATGATCTATTCCCATTTCAACCGATACGTTGGTAAAAACGGGATGCTTTAACTGTTCGTTCCATTCGTTACGCAGCAAATAATCTTTTAGTCGGGGCGGCATATATTGTTTAGGGACAGGAGAATTTTTATCAAACTTGGAATTTCCATTGTGTACAATATAAATATCCAGATCACCATCACCATCATAATCAAAAAAAACGGACTGTTGCGCGTAGCATCCATCGTCCAATCCATATGCCCTAGCTTGCTCCATAAATATGGGAATTCCTTCCTCGTTGGGGCCTTTATTTATATACAACAGGTTATTACAATCGGCATTACAATTGGCTCCTCCTACATTTAAATAGATATCATCCCAACCATCTGCATTGATATCCACTATGGCCACACCGGTAATCCAACTGCTGGTTGAAAAACCGGCAATAGATGAGATATCCATAAAACGTAACCCTCCTTTATTGAGATATATGCTGGATGAAACCTGATTTCCGGTAAAAACAATATCCGGAAGTCCATCATTATTAAAATCCCCGATACCTGTTCCTCCTCCGTTATAACAGTATTGAAAATCAATTACATTAATACTATCGCTTTCGGTAATCGTGTTCGAAAAAGTGATTTTTGACCGGGACGCATCTACATATTCAAAAAGAGGTGGCGCATCTTCCTTAGGAGTCTTACAACCAAAAAAGAATGAGGCCATTAAAATAAACAGTGCTGGATTTCTTGACATTCTGGCCTTCTTTTGGTAGAAAAAGCAATATACTACTTTTAACCTGTTGTGCATTTTGATTTTAAGATTCAAAATTCGTCAGTTCAAGCCTGCCTGCCGCAGCCAGGTGCTTCGACCGGAGGAAGAAGTGTATCGAAAATAGAATTTTGGATCAAAAAAAGCTGTTCTCGATACAATTTTTCTACACTCTGTTGCAAAAAACCACTCGAACTGACGCTTTTTCCATTTTATAACCTCCAAAATACACAACGGGTCACTTTTAATAAAAGCCAAGTAACAGCTTATCACTTGGCTTTTAAACAATCTAACTGAAAATTAAAACTAAACTAAACTCAAAAAATTTATTTTTTAATATCCCTCGTTCTGGACTAGGTTTGGATTGGCCAGCAATTGCGGAACCGGAATCCAAATAAGCTCATCTTGGTTAGGGGTGAACACGGCCGTTGGCCCTGCCAAAGACTTCGGGTGTCTGCCATTTGCAATGGTGGAGCCCGCCCCTAGAACTTCTTCTGCAAGTCCCCAGCGAACCAGGTCAAGGTAACGATGCCCTTCCCCTGTAAGTTCCATGATACGTTCGTCAACAATAGCATCAAAAGTCTGATCTTGGTTTAAACCGGCATCCAATGGAGTAATACCGGCCCTGTTACGTACTTGATTAATAAATCCTATAGCGACCGAAGTATTTCCCAGTTCATTTTCCGCCTCGGCAAGCATTAACAATACATCCGCATAACGGATCAGTCTCCAATTGTTACCTACGGTATTGCCCAATACGGGTATGGTTTCCCTTGCCCCTAATTCCAAAGCGGCATATTTCCTTGTAAAGTAAGGTTCAACACCCCTAAAAGCGGCTTCTTCAATATCCACGGCAAAATCTTCGGTAAACGGGGCACCACCGTATCCTGTTGCACCGGGATAATCAAAAGCGATGGTAGCATTTCTTCTAACCGTATCCCCATTGTCCTCAAAAACCTGAAAAATATGTGGGTTGATAAAATGACCGTTATCGGGACTTAGATTTGGCGGAGCATAGTCAATAAAGTAATTCCCTTGCGTACCTGTATTGGGGATATCCGATCCCCATTGAAAAGTATCTTGCTCCAAAAATTGTAGTTCGTAAACGGATTCTTCATTATTCTCATTGGAAGTGGTAAAATTATCGTTATAGTTCTCGGCGGACAATAGTGCATAATTAAAATCCGTAGTAACCTGCCTTAGATCTGTGGCCGCATTGGTATAATCCCCAGTGTACAAATATGTTTTCCCCCGTAATGCCAAGGCCGAACCTGCGGTAGGTCTACCTGCATCTTCGCTAGGCCATGAGTCGGGCAGCATCATGGCCGCCTGTCCAAGGTCTTCGATAACGGATGCATAAATCTCTGCCTGAGTGGCAGGTCCGGGGAAAAAATCCTCTGTAGATTCCGGAGTTTCCAAAACCAGTGGCACGTTGCCCCAAAAGGCGGCCAAATACCAATTGGCAAAAGCTCTCATGAAATAGGCCTGACCTAAAACTTCATTGCGTCCCTGGGCATCGGGTAAATTTTCTTCATTGGCGGCTTCCAAAATGGTATTGGCCCTAAAAATTGTCTGGTACAACTGTGGATACATATCCGTGGACCAACGGGATACTCCCGGAACACCCTGCAGGGTAGACATTTGGGTATTGGTATCAAAAGGTACAATGTTGAAAGCGTCCGTTCGTAACATGGGACCCGTATGTACTACCCTGCCCCAGAAAAACACTGCCGTGATCGGATGAAACATGCCATTTACCGCTAATCTAAATTCTGCCTCATTTTGAAAAAAATCTTGTTCGGCCACTGCATTGGGATTGGAAAGTTCCAATTTGTCCTCATCGCAACTATTGGTGGAGAATGCAACCCCCATCAGCAACATAATCGCTAAAATCTTGCTTTTTAATTTCATAACTTTATATTCTTTTTATATTAAAAGTAACCATGTTCAAAAGGTGATTTGGGTTCCCAGAAGGAACGTTCTTGGTCTTGGTTGTGACTGTACGTCCAATCCTCTACCCAAAATAGCGTTGGTAGGGACCGCAAATCCAAAGAAACCTGCATTTTCGTTCCCGGAACGTGTGGATCCAATTTCGGGATCATAGCCAGAATATCCGGTTATGGTGAACACGTTCTGCATATTAAAGAAGAGTCGTGCATTCTTGATCCAACCAATATTGAGATCTTCACCAAAACTATACCCTATTTCCAAAGTCCTTAATCGTAAATAGGAGCCATCTTCTACAAAGAAATCAGAGGGGAGTTGGTTTCCCGCAGGTCCACCGGCGGCAGCGGCCCTAGGTACATTCGTATTTTCATTTTGTCCAAGTACAAAAGAGTTCCGTACCAATCCAAATTTGTTGTCATCGGTAAAGAATACACCGAAGAACCGGGTTACATTATAAATCTCATTTCCTTGTACCCCGTTGAAAAACAGGTTAAAATCAAAATTTTTATAGGTGCCGTTAAAGTTGATTCCATAAGTGAAATCCGGTGTGGGATCTCCTAGGTTTACCTGGTCATCGCTATCGATTATACCATCCCCGTTAATATCCACTCTTCTAAAATCTCCCGGTTGCAACAAACCACGTCTTGTTGGATCGTTCGCCACTCCAGGATCGCTATCGATTTCAGCCTGACTCCTATAGATACCGTCGTTTCTAAATCCAAAATAAAAACCAAGGGGATTGCCCACCTCAAACCTGTTGGCCCTGGCACCTTCCTCATTGGTAGATGGACCTACGATCGGGTTGGGAGCCGAGGTCAATTCGTTTTCGATAGCGGCAAAGGTAAAGCCGATGTCAAAATTAAAATTACCTTCATTTCTGGAACTATAATTGGCCTGCAATTCCAATCCCTTGTTATTGATCGAAGCCGCATTTTGTATTACCGGATTTGCCGAACCCGTATTGTCCGGTATATCCACGGCCAATAACACATCATCATTGTCCCTAGAGAAATAGTCCACACTCAGGTTCAGTTTATTATCCAGTAAGGCAATATCGGCACCAATACTGATATTGGTTGAAGTCTCAAAACTAATGCTATCGTCTACCAGCGAGGTTACGGCAAAACCTTGGACGAGACCTCCCCCGAACGATACATTGGACGCTGGATTTAGAACGGATTGAAATACAAAATCACCAATGTTTACGGAGCCCAGTTCCCCATAACCTGCCCTAAGTTTAAAGGTGTTGATCAATGCGTTCTCTGGCCAGAAATCTTCATTACTGGCAATCCAACCGACGGAAAAAGATGGGAATACGCCCACATTTAAATTGTCTTGGGAAGAAAATCTGGAAGTAGCGTCCCTACGCAGAATGCCCGTAAACAAGTATTTGTTATCGAACTTATAGTTAATACGACCATAAGCGGAAAACAATCTATTTATTTCTCTACCTCCCCGGGAGTTTTCAATTTGATTGGTGAAGTTGCCCACATTTCGGATATCATTGCTGGGCAGACCTTGGGCGTATACCGCTAGAAAATCGTTGTCTACTTCTTGACGGGCACCCCCTACCAACACATCTATATCATGTTTTCCGAATGTCTTTTTATAATTAAGGGTAGGCTCTATATTGGTAGAAAATATTTCCCTCCGCACTTCGGTAAGGTCATTGTCATCGTTCAAGTTATTGGTAGCATCCGTAAAGCTTTGAAAGAAGGTGGGTAAAAACGTATTGGCATAACTACTCCTATAATCCACACCTATGTTCAATTTGGCCGTAAGTCCGTCTACAATTTCGTAACCTACGTTTACACTTCCCAAGAGGTTGCGAACCCTAGTCTCATCATCCAATAGGCTAGCCTGGGCAAATTTGTTCGTTCCCCCAACACCGCCGTACAGATCACCGTTAACCGCTTCAAAACCGCCTTCATTTTCCGGCGCAGAGGCTCTAAGGATGGGTAAAGTACCACCTTGATTACCAAATGCCCGGTTTTCCGTAAAATCATTTTGTGTAAATGATAGGGATTCTTCAATTTGAAACTTCCCTATTTTAAATTTACTGTTCAAACGGGTATTGATACGTTGAAAATCACTACTGATCAACAAGCCCTCTTGTCTATAGTAATTGGTAGAGAAGAAATAGGAAGAATCTTCACCTCCCCCGGATATATTAAAACCGTAATCTTCCGTAATACCCGAATTTATGGTCAAATCCTGAAAATCGGTACTCACTCCTGGGTCAACGATATCCCCCGGGAGTCCGTCATTGATTCTTCTTTGGTTCAAATAAGCTACATATTCAGGACCGTTCAATAAATCCAATGTATTGGCCGCCGTATTGATACCGGCGCGCAGGTCTATGTTTACAGTCGGCGCCGAGTTGGCCCTACCATGGTTCGTAGTGATAATAATTACGCCATTGGCGGCTCTTGCACCGTAGATTGCAGCCGAAGTAGCATCCTTAAGCACTTGAATATCTACAATATCCTTAGCATTCAAGAACGTAATATCATCTACCAAAGTTCCATCTACCACATATAAAGGAAAGGTATTGGTCAACGAGCTAACTCCACGCACGATAACGTTGGCCGGACTTCCCGGGGCCCCTCCTTCGCTTTCTACGTTCACACCGGCCAATTTTCCCTGCAGAGAAGTAGTTGCATCGGCCGTAACGATCTGCACAATATCCTTGGCTTTAATCTGTGAGATCGCTCCTGTAACGTCTACCTTGGCCTGGGAACCAAAACCAACGACTACGACTTCATCCAATAATGCGGAATCCTCTGCCATGGATAAGCTTATGGTAGTTCTACCGTCTACCGGAATTTCTTGGGTAGAGAATCCGATATAACTGAATACCAATACGGCGTCGCCGGCAACATTGGAGATGGTATAATTGCCATCAAAATCCGTAGTGACCCCATTTGTAGTTCCTTTTACAACAATATTGACCCCCGGGAGAGGGCCCAAATCGTCCGTTACCGTACCCGAAACTTCCAAAGTCTGGGCACTTGCAATAAAACCAAGAAACGCGAATGCCAGGACTAAAAGTTGTTTTAGCGTTTTTTTGTTCATAAAGTTGAGAATTAAGTTAGTAGTTGTTTCATCTTTCACATTCGCATAAAACAACAAAATAATAATTATGCTATGATATACTATGCTACTTAACAAATGTAATACAATAATCAACATATCAAAAAAATATGACCTAAAAAAAGTCATATTTCATATTAATATGGTTTAAAAATTATCTATTTGATATTACGGTAAGAAAAAACTTATTTCAAAAAATCAGCTATAAAGAATTGCGTTTTATTAAATTGAAGGGCATTATTGTTTGCGTCTTTTCTCCATTTTTAACATGGGCCGCCGCCCTTTTGGCCATCTCGTTAAAGTCCGTGGAAATTGTAGTTATACCTCCAAAAACAATTTGTTTTACCACATGGTCATTATGGGAAAGGATACCCACGTCCTTCCCAACAACATATTCGTTGTTTCTACAATCCCGTAGTACTTCCCATAAAAAAGTATCGCTGATAAAAAAGTATAAGTAGCCTTTCTTGATCGACCCCGATTCGTATTTTTTTTCTATGCTACCTTTCACTTTATAGTCCAATAAAAACCTATTGAATGCATTTAAAATACCTATGGGATAATCCGCATCGTCACTAAAGAACAAGACAAACTTCCTATAATTCTGAATAGCGGGCAGTAATTCTACCAATTTGCTATACGTGGTTTCTTCAAATTCTTGGGAAATATAGGAGTATTCCCTGTCCATGGCCAAAAATCGATCAACGATCAATAGTTTTTGGGGTTCTATACGCTCCAAAAGAGAACGTATCCTGGGATCGGGAATAGGTGCTACCACATACATACCGTATTTCCCCCGAATATTAGAAAAAATACTTTCGAAAATTGTAATGTTGTTGTGGTGGAAAAAAACGTCTATATGAAACCGTTTCCCCAATTCTTTTCTAAAGGTATTGTAAAACTCTTCCTGAAAGCGTTGAAAAGAGAACAACAGCAATGCAATTTTACGTGTTACTTTGGTTTCCTCACTTATAATGAAATATCCCTTGAGCTTCTTGGATTCTACCAATCCCCTTTCCTTCAGTTCTTCGTAGGCCTTAACAATAGTCTTTCTTGCATAACCCAATTCCCCGACCATATTGTTGATCGAGGGAAGCTGATCACCGGTAACTAAAATACCTTCATCAATAGCCTCTATGACACCTTGTACAAGCTGTTCATGCTTTGATAAGGAATTCACCTCCTTAAGTTTTACTATTTTATCGATTAAAGACATATACTGCTATTCCTTTCTTCTAAGAGATGCATAATATTACAAAAAAATAAAAGTATGGGGCCATTTTATCCGATTTGAGAAGGAAAACCAATCCCTTTTATCCCTGTTTTATGTATCCGTTTGAAAAAAATATTTAATTTCTAAAAAATTGATTATTAGCAATTTAAAAAATAATGTCTACCTCATGTAACCCTTATTTTAAGAAAGTGAAACATCTTGTCTACTTTTTATCCACTCCTTGTTCGCTTTTAGTCTACCCTATTTGTTTTCAGGAACTTAAGCTTCGAAATACTTTTGCTTCTACATAAAAAAATCGATACCTCATCATTACGGGAAAAATTGCGACAGCATAACGAATGCCCTTAAAAGTATTTTGTTAACCGGCATCAACAATTTGAAATAGAAGTCAAACCAGAGAAAACATAGTTAGAATGAAAGACTTTATAGCAAGCTTACCCACCCCGATAGAATTGATCTTAGACCCTATTTCCTACATTGTATTTGGCATATACGGAGGCCTAATGCTATGGGAAGCAGTGCTTCCTGCAAGAGCGTTGCCCAGAATATCCTATTGGAAGTTAAAGGGAATACTATCCTTTGTCCTTTTCTTCTACCTCTCCTCTTATCTTCCTATGATATGGGACGGATCCTTGGCCGCATATCAAGTATTTGATCTAACTAGTCTAGGAACCGTTTGGGGCGCTACGGTAGGGGTATTTCTATATGAATTTGGGGAATATGTGTGGCACAGGACTATGCATAATAGCAATGTGCTATGGAAAGGGATGCATCAAATGCATCATAGTGCCGAACGTAT
>JBATTK010000103.1:0-37718 GCA_049670505.1 Saonia sp. | reverse complement strand
GGAAGGGTATAAATACCTGAAGTTTTTATAGCTACTAAAGAGTATGGAAAGAAAACCTCCAAAAGCGGCGTAACCGAACCAGGGGAAAATGGTAAATACGGAACCATTGGCCTTTGTAAAATAATTGGCGATTCCCTGAGGTAGGTAGGTATATGCCAGTCCCTTATAATAGGGCTCAAAAACAAACAATAGACAGGTTATGATGACCAATGTCAAGGGAAAAACAAATTTTCTTTTATGATGGGTCAAAAGATAAATTCCTATGATACCTAAAATAGAGAGTCCTATACAATGGAGTACATCTACCAAATAAAAGGAGGGATAAACCTCGCCGCTCAAAAGCCCAAAGAGATTACTTCTAAGCAGATAACCGATAAACAGGAGTTGTAGTCCCCTTTTTATACCTTTTTTTACACGTGGGTTGTCAAATCCCGTTTGCGGTACCTTTATCAATAAAAAGGTGAAGATAAAACCGGAGACCGTAAAGAAAACAGGAGCGGTAATCCCCCTGAAATATTGCCAAACGGAATAGGAAAGATTGCCACCGTCCCTAAAAGCATTGTCCAATAAGCCGTCTACAAAATGCCCTTGTAGCATCATAAGAATGGCCCATGCCCGCATGGCATCTATAAAATACAGTCTATTGGTCTTAGCTTTCATAAAAAATAACTACCCTTATATACTTATATAACAACCTGTTTGGATGTTTCAGGTTGCAAAATTAGATAAAATAGTGGCAATTCAATTGCATTTAAGGTATTTTCGTCCAAGAAACTGTATAAACGCATTTATGGCAACAATATTGGCATTTGCCGGAAGCAACTCTTCCAGCTCCATAAATTTAAAGTTGGTAAAGCATACCGCTTCCTTAATTAAAGAACACCGGATACAATTGCTCAACATGGTTAATTTTCCCTTTCCCATGTACAGTTTGGATTATGAAAGGGAAAATGGATTTTCCAATTCGCTGATAGAGTTGAAGGATGATATCCAAAAAGTGGATGGTATCATTATCTCCGTAAACGAGCATAATGGAGCCCCATCGGCATACTTTAAAAATCTTATCGATTGGCTGTCCCGTTTGGAATTAAAATTTATGGAGGGCAAGAAAGTCTTGTTAATGTCTACTTCTACTTCCAAGGGAGGTGGTACAAATTCCTTGGAAATAACAAAAAGGGCGCTTACCCGTTTTGGTGCGGACACCGTAAGTACTTTTTCCCTACCTTCCTTTAATCATAATTTTGATTCCAAGGAAGGTATAATGGATGCCGATCAGTCTAATGCACATAAGAAAGCAATAGCAACTTTTTTGGCCAAAATTTAAAAATCATTGCGAAGTACCGCTACTTTCACCGTTTCCGATATTCCATTATTTAAGGATGCCCTACTGCTTTGGGCACAACGGTTCAATGAAGTGGTTTGGTTGGATAGTAACGATCATCATGGCACGTACAGTTCTTTTGATGCAATTTTGGCGGTAGATGCGCTTACATCCATAGTTACCGACACCCATACCGCCTTTGATGATTTAACTGCTTATCAAAATGAAACCAAGGATTGGATTTTCGGTTACCTGTCCTACGACTTAAAAAATGATATAGAAGCGCTTTCCTCAATGAATAGTGACGGATTGCAATTTCCCGAACTATTTTTTTTTCAGCCTAAAAAACTCATACGGATCAGGGGAAAGGAGGTCGATTTTATCTACTTGAATATGGTGGACGACGAGATGCATCCGGATTTTGAAGAGATTTCCAAAGGATCTACCGATACATATGGAGCTAAAGAAATATCGGAAAACACGATCCATATTAAACTTCGAATTTTTAAGGACGATTATTTTAATCGGGTCCAAAAAATGCTGGCACATATCCACCGGGGAGATATCTATGAGGCTAATTTTTGTCAGGAGTTTTATGCCGTAGATACCTCGATCGATCCGTATACTACCTATCAAAAGTTGAACGCCATCTCCCATCCGCCCTTTGCCACATTTTTAAAGATTTATGATAAGTATCTGCTCTCCGCTTCCCCGGAGCGATACTTAAAAAAAGAAGGCAGTAAGATTATTTCCCAACCCATAAAAGGCACGGCAAGAAGATCGAGAAATGTAAAGGAGGATGAACTTTTAAAACGCCGTCTTGTAACGGATGAAAAGGAACGCGCAGAAAATATTATGATTGTGGATTTGGTGCGGAACGACCTCTCCAAGAGTGCGGAAAAAGGCAGTGTAAGGGTAGAAGAATTGTGTAAGGTGTACTCCTATCAACAGGTGCATCAGATGATTTCCACCGTGACTTCGCGGGTGGACGAAACCAAAAATCCGGTAGAAATTATAAAGGAGAGCTTTCCTATGGGCAGCATGACAGGGGCCCCAAAAGTTTCCGCAATGAAGATAATAGAGGATTTAGAAGCTTCCAAACGCGGCTTGTACAGCGGGGCGGTGGGTTATTTTAACCCCGAAAGCGATTTTGATTTTAACGTGGTGATACGTAGCATTTTGTACAATGCTTCCCAAAAATATGTTTCCTTTTCCGTAGGAAGTGCCATTACGGCAAAAGCATCGCCGGAAAAAGAATATGAAGAATGCTTGCTTAAGGCCAAGGCAATGCGAGACGTATTGGAAAACTAGAGGGTCGTTCTTATACTAGGGTCAACAGATCTAAATACACATAGCAGCTTTAAAAGCTTAATTTTAAGGAATGGAAAAAGAGGAATTCAACTTTCAATTCAACACCGTTCGGATATATGGAGAAGTCGCGAGACCTGATGAAATCCGTGGGGTAGTGGTACTGGTCCATGGCTTTGGGGAACATTTGGGACGGTATCATAAAACGATTGTTCCGCTGTTGGTAGCTACTTCCATGGCGGTGGTAGCCTATGATAATGTAGGGCATGGAAAATCCGGGGGTAAGCGGGGCCATTGTCCCAGCTATGAGGCTCTTTTGGATATTTTGGAGATGACCATTTCCAAGGCAAGGTCATTGTTTCCGGATATGCCCCTGTTTTTGTACGGACATAGTATGGGCGGAAATTTGGTATTGAATTATGCCCTGCGTAGGGAAACGCCATTACATGGAATAATTGCGACCAGCCCTTATCTGCGATTGGCTTTTGAACCTCCTCAATGGAAAATGGCCTTGGGAAAGCTCATGATGCATATTATGCCTTCTATTACCCTGCCATCAGGATTAGATCCCAAGGGTATTTCTAGAATCCCTGAAGAAACTTTGACCTATACCACGGATCCCCTGGTCCACGATAAGGTAAGCCCTATGTTTTCGTTTCCCATTATGGCCGCAGGTGAATGGGCCATTTCCAATGCGGATAAGTTAGGCGTAAACACACTTTTACTTCATGGAACCGCAGACCCCATAATTGATCATACGGCCACGATAGCTTTTCATGAAGCTTCTGAAAACACCACTTTACAACTTTTTGAGGGCGGATATCATGAACTGCACCATGACCTTTGCCGGGATAAAATGATGATCGCCATACAAACTTGGTTACGGGAACAACATTAAGTATTTTTACAGGGTGGTAAGAGAATTTGAAAACCATATTAAGGATAGGTTTCCGGAACTGTATGACGATAGGTTCCTGTTGGCCTGCAGTGGAGGTATAGACAGTATGGTTTTGGCCCACCTATGTGCCTCTTGTAAGCTAAATTTTGCCATAGCCCATTGTAATTTTGGATTAAGGGGGGATGAAAGTGATGCGGATGAAAAATTTGTTAAGGAGTTTGCCAAAAATCTGAATCATAAATTTTACGTAAACCATTTTGATACAGATGCTTATGTAAGAGGAAATAAAGTTTCGGTTCAAATGGCTGCCAGGGAACTGCGATATCAGTGGTTTACCTATTTAATGCAAGAGAAGGGGTTTAAAACTTTGGTAACGGCACATCAGGCAGATGATAATCTAGAAACTTTTCTGATCAATCTCTCTAGGGGTACGGGTATCGATGGATTAATAGGTATCCCGGAACGGACCGATACTATTGCCCGCCCATTACTGAAATTTTCTAGGGAACAGCTTTTAAAATATGCTAAAGCTATTCGTATGGATTGGAGGGAGGATAGTAGTAATAGGGACACCAAATACCTTAGGAATAAAATCCGACATCAATTGGTACCCGGTCTAAAGGAATTGCATCCCACTTTTCTCGATAATTTTCAAAGGACGCAGCACTATTTGGTACAGACCTCGGACATGGTGGAAGCCCATGTGGGAACCCTTAAGACAAAACTCTTTCAAAAAGACGGGGACATGTTCACGGTTGCAATCGCATCGCTTTTAGAACTACATCCTTTAAAGGCTTATATGTATGCGCTCTTCAAGGCCTATGGATTTACGGAATGGAACAATATTCTGGGGTTGTTATCCGCCACCAGTGGCAAGGAGGTACGATCTAAGACCCATCGTTTGGTAAAGGATAGGGAGCGTCTTTTGTTGCAGCCATTAGTGCAGTATATCGTTAAAACTTATAAAATTGAGGAAAATCAAACTACCATTAAGGAACCTATACAACTAACTATAGATGAAATTGCCGGTATAGGAAAAACCTCGGAAAAGATACTATATGCGGATAAAGAAACGTTAAAGTATCCGCTAACGATAAGAAAATGGAAAAAAGGCGACTATTTTTACCCTTTTGGAATGAAGGGCGGCAAGAAGATAAGCAAGTTTTTTAAAGATGAAAAAATGGATATTATCGCCAAGGGAGAACAGTGGTTGTTGTGTTCCGACGATGCTATTGTTTGGGTCATAGGAAAACGTGCCGATAATCGTTTTAGAGTGACCGATAACACAAAAAGTATATTAAAATTTAGTTTACAGGAATGAAGTACATAGGTATATATCTTATTCTGTTTTTTACAACTTTTGCGTTTTCCCAAACGGAGGATGACCCTGTGGTCTGGTCCCAAGAAGTCAGAAAATTATCGGATACCGAGTATGAACTGGTGTTTAACGCCAAGATTCTAAAGGATTGGCACGTATATTCCCAACACACCCCGGACGGAGGATCTTTACCGAGTGAATTTACCTATAACAAAGTAGGGGAGGATTATGAGCTGATAGGGAAGACTGCCGAAAGTGAGACCACGACCGAATTTAGCGAGATTTTTGAAGTAGACGAAGTGTTTTTTAGGAATAGGGCGGTATTTACCCAAAAGATTAAACTCTTGGACCCGGACCTTCAACAAATAGATGTTAATCTGTTTTATCAGGTATGTAAAGAAGTATGTATTCCCATGGATATAGACTTTAGTTTTTCCCTGAACGGCGAAACAGTTGTTGTAGAGGAAAAAACCGTTGATAGTCGCAGTGTAAAGTTGGGCACGGCCTTATCTCTTAATCTAAAGAATAAGGAATTGCTGAATAAAAAAGACGGGGAACTCGTCAATGGAGGTGTGGATCTATGGATGATATTTGGGTTGGGTTTTATTGGTGGACTGATTGCCCTTTTGACCCCATGCGTTTTCCCTATGATTCCACTTACCGTATCGTTCTTTACCAAACAATCCCAAAATAAGGCACAGGGCATTACCAATGCGCTCCTTTACGGCTTTTTCATTGTCCTCATCTACTTTTTGTTGAGTTTACCTTTCCATTTGTTCGATTCCGTAGACTCTCAAATACTGAATACTATTGCCACCAATATTTGGTTGAACTTATTTTTCTTCCTGATCTTCGTCTTTTTCGCCTTCTCCTTTTTTGGATATTATGAACTGACCCTGCCCAGCTCGTGGGCCAATAGAATGGATGCTGCTTCTACCAAGGCAGGAGGGTTTGTCGGGGTGTTTTTTATGGCGGTAACCTTGGCTATTGTGTCGTTTTCATGTACAGGTCCCATTTTGGGCGGACTCTTGGGTAGTACAACTTTGGCAGAGGGGGAGGTAGCCACCAACCTGTCTGCAGGAATGCTTGGGTTTGGAGTAGCATTGGCCTTGCCTTTCGCTTTGTTCGCCCTGTTTCCCGCCTGGTTGAATTCGCTTCCCAAGTCGGGTGGTTGGATGAATACCGTGAAAGTGGTGCTGGGTTTTTTGGAATTGGCATTGGCATTCAAATTCTTATCCAATGCAGACCTGGTAGGAAGTTGGGGGCTCCTTAAACGCGAAATATTCATAGGGGTATGGGTCGTGCTTTTTGTGCTGCTTGCCCTGTATCTTTTTGGTGTATTCAAATTTCCCCATGATGGTCCCAAACAAAAAATTTCATTGCCAAGAAAGGGAATCGGCCTCTTGAGCATGGCTTTTGCCATCTATTTGTCGCTTGGGGGTTTTAAAGCATTGGATTTAAAACTATTTGGTTTTTTACCACCGGATTTTTATACCGTGGCACAACAGGAAAATGATTGTCCCTTAGGGATAGATTGTTTTAAGAGTTTTGAAAAGGGAGTGGCGCATGCAAAGGAAACGAACAAGCCCATATTACTCGACTTTACAGGATGGGCGTGTGTAAATTGCCGAAAAATGGAAGAAAATGTTTGGAGTGAACCAGATATTTATCCGCTTTTGAAAGAAGACTATGTGTTGATCTCATTGTATGTAGACGATAGGAATGCGCTTCCGGAAAATGAACAGTTCAATTTTAAATACGAATCGGGAAGAGTGAAAACTATCAAGACCATAGGTCAGAAGTGGGGTACTTTTCAGACCCTTAATTTTAACGCGGCCTCGCAACCGTATTATGTACTGTTATCCCCAAATATGGAGTTATTGAACCATGCCGTTCAATACACGGATAGGGATGCCTATAAAGATTGGTTGTTGACCGGATTGAAAAAGCACAAAGAACTATCGCTAAGCCCCTCGTTAACAAGAAACTAAGGGGGTGAAAAAATCGTGGTCTTTTTTTATTTCTAAAATATTCTATCTTTAGAGATCGTTTTGAAGTATCCAAACCCAAATCATGAAGAAATTTAAAAGGATAGGTTGGATTGCATTGGTGTTTCTTGGGATTTTACTCCTGGCCGGTGGTATATTCATCAACTCGCTGGCACCTACCTATGAAGGAGAAAAAGAACTCCCCAAACTCTCCAATGAAGTCCAGGTGTATTATGACACTTACGGAATCCCTCATATTTATGCTACAAAGGAAGAAGATGCCTTTAGAACTTTGGGCTATGTGCATGCCCAAGATCGCTTATGGCAGATGGAACTATTACGAAGAATAGCCCGTGGAGGCCTGTCCGAAGTTTTTGGTGCGGACCTTATACGGACAGATAAGTTTTTCCTGTCCTTAGGTATCGATGAGGCTTCCTCTAAAACCGTAGCAAACCTTGATACAAATAGTCCTGTGATTCAGTTATCCCAGGCATATTTGGATGGTATCAATGAATTTATAGCAACTGGTCCGACCCCTATTGAATTTTACTTAACGGGAATTGATAAAGCACCTTTTTCGCTTAAGGATATCTATAACACTATGGGTTACATGGGTTTCAATTTCGCACAGGCCCATAAGACCGATCCTTTGTTGACGACCATAAAGGATAAACTGGGCGTAGCATATCTAACGGATTTGGAAATAAGCATAGACCCTGCAACTATACAAATCAAAAATTATCCCGAACAAAAGGAACAAGACCAAGAGGTCATAGCAGGGAGTATAACCGCTATGGTTTCGGAAGCCTTGAAAGAGTTGCCCGTGCCCTTGTTCGTAGGGAGCAATAGTTGGGTTATTGGTCCGGACAAGACCAAAAATGGTAAAGTAATATTTGCCAACGACCCACATATTGGTTTTGCCCAACCTTCGGTATGGTATGAGGCGCATATACAAACACCTACCTATGAAAAATACGGCTATCACTTGGCCGGAATTCCCTTCCCCTTATTGGGGCACGATTGGGATTTGGCCTATGGGCTTACCATGTTCCAGAATGATGATCTTGATTTTTATTATGAAGAAAACCATCCTTCCGATAGTACAAAATATAAAACCAAAGGGGGTTGGAGTCCATATCATACCCTATCGAAAACCATTAAAGTGAAGGATTCGGAGGATGTTCAGTTCTCCTATAGAACAACGGCACGGGGTCCCGTACTTGATGGAATAGTGGATCAGATTTCCGGGCATAGGCCCGTTAGCATGTCCTGGATCTATACCAAAGTGGAGAACAAGTTAATGGACGCCTTATACGATATGGCCTATGCCGGGAATTTGAACGAATTTCAAAAAGCGCTTCCCCAAATACATGCTCCGGGACTCAATGTAATGTACGGCGATGCCAAAGGGAATATTGCTTGGTGGGCCTCCGCCAAGCTGTATCAAATGCCGGATAGTGTGCACACCAAACTCCTGATAGATAGTAGCTTTGGTAACAATGAACCGCTTCGGTATCTCGATTTTTCGGAAAACCCCCATGCCATCAACCCCCCTTGGAATTATGTGTATTCCGCTAATAACCAACCCGATTCCATAGTGGGAAAGTTATATCCGGGCTATTATTTGCCGGAAAACAGGGCCAAACGCATCGTGCAATTATTGGAGCCTAAAAACGATTGGGACCAGCGATTGGCAAGTGAAATGATTATAGATGTAACATCGTCCATCAATCCGTCGATTATTAGAAATTTGGCAAAGGCGATAAAAATAAAAGAATTGACCGATGTGCAAATAAAGGAATTAGATCGGTTAAGCGCTTGGAAGGGAGACTATCCCCTGGAAAGTGTGGAAGCCGTTATTTTCCACAGATGGATTTACTTCTTTTTAAAGAACACCTTTTCGGATGAACTGGGAGAAGAGCTGTTCCAACAGTTTTTGGCGGCCCATTTCCATAAACGTTTGATAGCTCCCATGTCCGGAAAACAACGATCCGTTTGGTGGGATAACCAAAATACCAAGGACATACAAGAGACCCAACAGGATATTATACACGATTCCTACGTACAAGCGCTGGAATCCTTGGAAAAGGATATGGGCGAGGATATGTCCCAGTGGACCTGGGATAAAGTCCATACCTTGGAGCATAACCATCCTATCGGTCGCGTAGCGGCCCTACGCTCCTTTTTTAATGTGGGCCCTTTCCCCGTTCATGGCAGCAGGGAGGTCATTAACAATTTAGCCTTTCCGTATACGGAAGATGGATTTTACAAAGTTAGTGCAGGACCTTCCACAAGGCGGATTATTGATTTTTCGGATGTGGAAAACAGCATCAGCATATTGCCTACAGGACAGTCCGGAAACCCATTTAGTCGCTATTACCGGGACCAGGCCAAAATGTATGTCCGTGGGGAATTCCGGAAAATGATGCTCAATAAGCAAGAGATTATGGAAACTTCGGAATCTTTACTTACATTTAGTCCTACCGAACGATAAATAAATGCTTACAAAAGTTTTTGGGAGTGCCGTATTTGGGGTGGAAGCCTCCACCATCATTGTAGAAGTAAATGTAGATAAAGGAATTGGTTATCATTTGGTAGGTCTTCCGGACAATGCCATTAAGGAGAGCAATTATCGTATAGCGGCGGCCCTGCAAAATAACGGCTATAAAATTCCGGGTAAAAAAATAACCATTAACATGGCCCCCGCCGATATGCGGAAGGAAGGATCGGCCTATGATCTGACCTTGGCCTTGGGCATATTGACCGCTTCAGGACAGATTCAATCCGAAAATTTGGACAAGTACATCATTATGGGCGAACTCTCCCTAGATGGAAGCCTACAACCCATAAAAGGAGCCTTGCCCATAGCTATTAAAGCAAAGGAAGAGGGTTTCAAAGGATTTATTCTGCCACAAGCAAACGCTAAAGAAGCCGCTATAGTAAATGACCTGGAAGTATATGGGGTTGGAAGTATCAAAGAGGTCATCGATTTTTTTGACAAGGGAACGCCTTTGGAACAAACCAGCATAGATACGCGTGCGGAATTTTATAAAAGCTTGGATTTTCCAGAATTCGATTTTTCGGACGTAAAAGGACAGGAAAGTATAAAGCGATGTATGGAAATCGCTGCCGCTGGCGGACATAATATCATTTTAATAGGTCCGCCGGGAGCAGGCAAGACCATGTTGGCCAAACGGTTGCCCTCTATCTTGCCCCCTATGACCTTGCATGAGGCTTTGGAAACTACCAAGATCCATAGTGTGGTGGGGAAGGTAAAGCAAATGGGACTTATGAGCCAGCGCCCTTTTAGAAGCCCACATCATACAATTTCAGATGTAGCTTTGGTAGGAGGCGGTACCTATCCGCAACCGGGAGAAATATCCCTTTCCCATAACGGGGTATTGTTCTTGGACGAGCTGCCGGAATTTAAACGTGGTGTCCTGGAAGTGATGCGGCAACCCTTGGAAGATCGGGAAGTGACCATCTCCCGGGCACGCTTTACGGTAACCTATCCCAGTAGCTTTATGCTGGTGGCCAGTATGAACCCCAGTCCGGGCGGTTATTTCAATGACCCCGATGCCCCGGTGACCTCTTCCCCGGCAGAAATGCAACGGTACCTTAGCAAAGTATCCGGTCCCCTCTTGGACCGCATCGATATCCATATTGAAGTAACGCCGGTTCCTTTCGAAAAACTCTCGGAGGAGCGAAAAGGGGAGGGCAGTGTGGCGATCCGAAAGCGCGTAACGGCGGCCAGGGAACTGCAGACCCAACGCTTTACCGAAATGGAGCATGTTCACTACAATGCCCAAATGAATACCAAACAGATTCGGGAATACTGTAAAATGGACGATGCTTCCAAGGATTTGCTAAAAAATGCGATGGAACGGCTTAACCTCTCCGCACGGGCCTATGACCGTATCTTAAAAGTAACAAAAATTGATTATAAGCGGATATGCTTAAACTAAAAAGAGTTAAAAACAAAGACTTGCCACGTTGGTTCAGATTGCTGCGGTACGGCTTCAATTGTATGTGGTATCACGTCCTAATGCCACTTGGACAAAAGAACGACCCATTCATGGATGAGATTAAAAAGTAATCTTGCCATTTTAGGATATATTCCATAATTTTGGATTATATCCATTTCCATTGAATCCTTACGAAAAATTTCCGTTGTCATCCCAGCTAATCCATGTTTGGTTGGAAGAAAGCATAATGCACGATTTGGGCTACGTCATGGTCACCAATCACGGGGGTAAATATGCATGGGTGGATGAGGGCAACTACAACGTAAAGTTGAACGGGTTCACAAAGGGCGTGAACAAATCCAAGCTTGAAACATTGGAGATTTTCAAAAAGCTTGTCGCCAAGTATGGCAACTTCGAGCGTAACGGCTATAAGTATCACCGAATGAAAAAGGGATGGTACAGAACAAAACTTGGTTATGAAAAACAATTTGTACAGACAAGAAAGACTTATTGAAAAGCTGCTAAAGTTCCGTTGGAGAGGTCTTGGTTTTTGGCATATCGACGTGGAATGCTATGACCGTTTTGAGGGTGATTCTGTGAAGTGCCGTGTTGAGGTATTGGCAAAAGTTGACAACCAAACCAAGCGTATAATGAAACATGAGGCACAATTAACCCAATCATTTATACGTGACTGTGAAAACAAATTAAATGGGATATATTTGAGGCATGAACATTCCAACACTACCAACTGACAATCTCTATAAATTCATGGCAATTTTTGGGCTTGTAATATTTTCAATCTCGGTATTCAACTTGTTTAAATCAGAAGAAGATTATTACGAAGAGTTACAGCCAAGAATGGATTCTTTATATCATTTAAGGAAACAAAAAGATTCCCTTGAAAACGAGCTTTCGTCAATCGAAAAAGTACTGGACAATGATTCCCATGTTAGCACAGCCCAGATTCGTGTAGAAAAATTAGAAGAGGCTTTTAAGCACCTCGATTCAAAATGGTATAGAGAAAACAATCTCATAGATTTAGAAAAAGCTTCTTTCGAAAGAAAAAAACTGTTTTTTAATTTTCTTTCATGGTTTGGAATTATATTGATTCTGGCCGGGTTTTCGTTTTGGTATATGTTACACCAAAGGTATATTGATGCTGAAAGAAAATACAACGGTGAGAAGTTCATTAAAAAGCTAAGGAAATCTAAGAAAAAAAATCAATCAGATTTGGATTCGTAGACATCAATCACCATACCAACCCTCCAAAGTTCTTTCTTCAATGAATCATTTTGCTCAATGAGAGCACCTTCAATATAGTCCATGCGTTCAGCAAGTATCTTTTGATTCTTGATTAAGTCCTGATTTTCATTTTTCCCTGGTTTTGGAGAGGGCATAAAGACTGAATTTCTTGTCCGGTCCAATTCGGTGGGTCAGAAAAGTACCGTTTTGCCATAGATCATTCCATTGCTCGGCTTCATCTAGCATCATATATTCGTAAAGACCCATTTAATAAAAATAGTGCATTGTATTTACAGATTCAACTGGAACTGGGTCAGAATAATTTAGGATCACAGTATCTAATGGCCTTACTTTGGCATAATTATTCTTCACGACTATGTGCAAAAGTTTTAATGATTCAAGCGATTTATCCGAATTGATTAAAGAGGCCTATGGCTCATCGGAACAGCTAGCTGAGGTTCTTGTTTTAGGAATGGAGATGTTGTTCTATTTAGAGGAGGATACCTTTGAAATCAGGGATGTACAGCATGTGGCCTCTGCCATGAGATTTATTAGGGATGTTCTAAAGGGGAATGATTTTAATATTCCACTCAAACAAAGTCATTGAAATAACTAAGCTTTATAGTTCGCAAACAATCTTTTTCAATTTGCTGTCGGAATACTCTCCAATCCCTTTAAAAGTAAAAGGCTTGCCTTCATCCATGCTTTTTGTGAACGAAGTGTTTTTGTAATCTTCTCTACCCTTTGCGTGAACAGTTATTTTCGATACTGAGCCTTCTGCATCTGTAAAATAAGCAGAACCTTTACCCGAATTTGTGTTAAACTGATAGACCTGAAATACATATTCCTTTGGCTGTTCATCTATAAATATAATTGGTTCTGCTTGAAATAGACTGACGTCGTATATTTTGTCCTTTATAGAGGGGATAAATGAACTATCAATAACCCCAAAAGGGATATCTGTATCATCAACGGTACTTTGAGCAAATTTTATTTCCTCAAAATTCCCACCGTAATTGATATCTTCAATTTTTGCAGCAGAAAAATTTATTAAATCAATAAGTTTTTGTTCAACCCCACCTTGAGGTAATGCACTTTTTTCCTCGTAAATTTTCTCCAATTCTTTCTCTAATATTTGAAAATCTTCTGAATCTACAGTAGCTGATTGAAAGACAGCATCATCTTCATTTGGAAGTTTGTTAAAGAAATACCTGAAATAATTAGAGAGAAAATTGTTTATCTTATCGGTTGAAACATCCGTAAGGGTTAATTGAGCAGGTTTTTTTATATCTACCCTAAAATTTATTTTAAAACTGCCAGCTTGCAAAGCTTCAACGTAGATATTGTTTTCAAAATCAAAGTCATGGATAAATGATGTTGATGACTTTAAAAAATCAGAAAAATGAGTACTAACATTGGATAGTTCATTTGCTTCTGCTTTATGAGAATCCGCAAGACCGCCAATCAAACTTACCGCATAAGTAAATGAAGATTCCTTAATAAAATCAGGGCAGTAAGAATCTTCCAATGGTAAATATTCCTGTGGAATCTCTGAAACATAAACTAGATTTTGGTCAAGCTCATTCAGGTTGTAGTCTAAATCAACTAGGAAAACACTTTCGTTAGTTTCTAATATTTCCCTTAATGAAGTTTGTTGATTGATGAAGCTGCTATACTGCCTTTCCGAAACAAGCATGTGAGTATATCTAAGAAAATTGTTATCATCATCCTCAAACATAATAAAACAGAGAAGCCTATTATTGTACTTATTTAAACCTGTGTAGATGATATCATTTTCACCATCATTAAAAAGCACACGTTTTTTCTCCACAATCACGTGGAAATCTTTCAATAAAGATTTATGCTTTTTAATATCAAACACTTTCTAAGGGTATTGCTTCAACAAGTTCAACTAATTCCTTGGTAAAGTCATCAGCTTTATAAAAATCACAATGTAAAGTATTAATTTCAATTGGTGTCAATTTTATTTTGCCACTACCTTCTTTGAAAGTAAGTATAGCACAATACGGTTTGTAACCTGGAGAGATTTTAAATAAGGATTTATAGACTTGTAGTGTACTTTCCTTATCCTCATCTGTTTTGACTATTGAAATGGATTTGGATATTAAAGAACAGGCGTGTTCACAATCATTATAATCAATTCTTCCTTTTTCCCAATAGGTTTTGAAATCACCATCACGTAAAAAACTTTTATTGATTTTTAATGCAAATTTAGATTCATGGTCCTCAAATGTATCTTGGAAGCAATCGCAAGGTATTGCACTATTAATCTTGTCAAATGTCATTTACAGTACTATTTCTAATTATTCAAAACGTAAGAATATAATTACTAATCGAATATCCACATTAAGAATGATAATAACAAACTTTTGTTGTTATATCATAAACGGTAAACTTCAAAAACAAGTATGTCCACCTATAGCGGTTGGCCAGTGTAATTTTTAACAAATTCTATTTCACTGTTTATCAGTCATTTATAAAAGCTTGTAGAAATGTCTCTGGTGCGAAACTCGGGGTATTAAAAATATCTCTCTCGCCGAGAGTATATGTTTATGTTGGATTTTACTTGGCCTGTGCGTTATGCTGCATGAAGTCTTTTGGCCTGTGGTGGAGTAAAGACCAATGGGGCTGCCTGTGCTATTTTTGGGCTATGCCTTAAACGCATACGATATTTTATGAATGGTTTGGTGTGTTTATCGGGATAGGAGTGTATTATTAAACCCATCCTAAAAAAATACGATTTTCGGCTGCATCCATCACACGTTTTTACTTTGAATCCAATTCAAAAACAATTGTTCGAATTCCCAATCTTCTGTGACAAAAGATTGATACTTTTCTGAGTCAACTAATGCTAAAAAACCGTCATTATCAATAATCTTTAAGTTCATTAATTTGCTACGTTTTATTTCTCCAATTCTAAATCCTCAAAAATTTCTTTGAACATTTCTCCTGGGTCTATGTCAATCGCAAGTGCAATCAGATAGAGTTCATCCGCACGTAATTTGGTCGACTTGTTTGAAGTCAGTTGGGACAATCTTGCCTGACTAATTCCCGTCCGCCTAGAAACCATTGCTCTATTCACAGATTTCTTGGTCAAATACAGCCCTAATGAAGTCATAAGTCTTTTGATTTTATAAACATAAATTTACTAACTCAATAGAAAATTATAGATTTTCTAAATTTTTATTTTGAATTTTAATAGACTTTAAATAGATTTGTTTAGAAATTCTAAAGAATACTTTTAGATTATGAGCAAAAGATATACCAAAGCTGATTTAGAAGAGATTGTTTACAAGCAATTAGAAAATCTAAACGCAATGCACGATTTATTAGGAATTATGAAATTCCAAAATGATTTAATTCACAATATCAATCAGACGTTAAGAGAGGAAATCGGTCAATTCAAAAAGCAACAGGTAATGTATCCGACTAGAAGAAAGACAAAATCATAAAATATGCAGTTGGTTTTTCCGCAATGGCATACAACGTAGGAATATAAATCACATGATCTATATATCTTTTATGTGAGGAACTAATATAAAGATTCTTTTTCCTTTTTGATTCAAAGAGGGTAATGTTGTAAAAGTTCATTAAATACAGTTTTTAAGCTGCATCCATCAACCTTTTAACTTTTTGAACAGTACCAAGGGAAACACCGCATAGTTTTGCAGCCCTACGGTAACTTTCCCCATTGTTGAGTTCTTTTATTACGTTCTTGTAGCGGTCTAAGAATTTGTCCGCTGGTTCTGTGCTACCCTTTACCCTGCCTTTATAAGTACCCTTGGCCTTTGCAATGGCTATGCCCTGCTTTTGCCTTTCTAGTATGGCCTCACGTTCCATTTCGGCTATGTTCCCCAGTACGCTTATGATTAGCTTGAAGGTGGCATTTTCTTTTAGCTTACCATCTTTGTCCACCATGCTATCTATGCCGAGGTTTTCTACTTTGAGTATGATGTTGTGCTGATTGAAGAATTTAAGGGTTTCCAGTATATCGTAGAAGTTCCGGCCAAGCCTATCTATACTTGCTACAATAACGTGTGATACATCCCCATCCTGTATGTACCCTATTAATTCCTTGGCCTGTGGCCGTTCCATAAATGGGATAGAACCGCTGCACACATCTATGAACTGTGCTAGGTCGCTAGTTTCCTGCCTTGCAGTATTTTGTTCCTTTGTTGATACCCTAATATATTTGACTTGCTCCATAACTTGATAAGATTTGATGTGAGCAATTTACAAAGAATGATTAGAATGTACTAAAAATAGGGTATGTATTTTGATATAAATACTTGATAACCAATATTTACGAAGTATAACGTATTTTATTTAGAGTACTATAAAAAGGGTGTATATTTACATTGTAAATCTTACTGACCTACGATGCTTACACCCTATATCGCCAAGAAAAAGAGGAGGCGGGAGCATATATATACTTTTTTTTTAAGAAGACTTCTTCATTTAAACCCCATAGAACATCTGTACACTTATCTGTGCTCTTTCTATATCTGTTCAATGTGATTTTAGTATTAGTGCCTCGGCTAGAAATTTAATCTGCTTAAATCGTCTGGTTCTATAGTTGGCAAAGTTCGGGTTTAAACGTTAATTTAGGTAGTTCGACCGTAGAATTAGGATAGAAATCAATCTTGGCCTCCCTTGATTTTGTCATGATTGCCCGTGAATACTGCCTTACGTTGTTCTGTTTATTGGAAATTATTGCAAATACCGCTTTTAGGCCATCTATCGGATTTTGCCGTATTATCGGGGGTTCTTCAAATTGATAAATTTTGGATCGTGGTTTGATTGCACGATGTATCTTCCTTCTTGCCCGAATTTCAAGCGATTTGGTACACGTTCGTACGACCTTTGGTGTAGTTGGGTGAGCGAGGCGCAAAAAAAGGAACGTGAAGATTGTATCACGTTCCTTAAAAAGACAAGCGTTGGAGGATGTCTAGGCCTCCAATGCCATAATCACAGAAGAAGATTTATTGTATGCCGTAATTGATAAAGTCCAAGTTTGGTCTAATACCACTGGTAAGGATTCTTTTGATTGCATGGCTGTCTCCATACTTGTCTAAGTACTGATTGAAAAGCCGCACCAGTTCCAATCTATCGTTGGCCTGTTCACTGGATGTATAAGTGGTTGTAAGTTCTGTGAATACTTCTTCCACCTTTTCAGACACCTCAATTTTACCATCTGCACTTAGCCAATCCTCACTTGTCATTCCTTTTGCAAATAGATTAGAGCCTTTTAGTTTTTTGGCTCTTCCAAGGAAGTCCAATTGCTGCTTGTTCAGTTCCACATTTTCTAACTGCTCTAGCTGTGCCAATGTCACGCCTTGATTCTTTGCCCTTTGCTTTATGGCGGATTTTTCCACCTCTTTGAAAAGAGTTTCCAATGTGGAAGGGTCTGTAATGAAGTCTACTACATCCGCAAGGGAGAATGAGGCATCCAGTTTTGCGTTTAGATCCAGTTTAAGCTGATTTACATTGTTGGCCAGATTGCCAAATTCCTTGATTAAATTCTGTTTTTCGATTTCATTGGTCTTGATGACCATTCTTTTAAAATCTTTCATTCTTCTTATGATTTAAAATTAATTATGGCAGCTATATTTCTGCCTATCTAAAATGAACAAGGTGCTGAACCGGACTTCTGCCCGAGATTGCACCTCTTTTTACCTATTATCACTCCTAATAGGTAACTATTGCTAAAACTTAGTATGTTCTATAAGTTATATGGGTAAGGGGTATGGGTAACCCTGATGTTACCACCTTTAGTAATGTAGAAAAAGGTGGTAACAAGGGCTGACTAAAAAGGTGGTAATAGGTCGGTTCTGCTAGAGTTGAACAGATTTACCACTTCTCAAATCAGTGTCCTTTAACCGCATTTCAAAATTTGCTTTGTCCATCACGTTTTTAAGGATGTTCAGAGCTGTTTGTTTGGTATCACCATTCTTGGTATTCAACAATATTGCATCATGTTTGGATGCCGCATTAATACCATTAACATTAATGCGTTCCAATGCTGTTATGAATATCTCGGCCTCTCTTTTTTGCATTGCTGTGGATAGCTTTCGCTTTTCTTTTTTCTTCTTGTCGCTATCCCTTTTCTCCATCCCTTCATCTATTTTTGCAACCAATTCAATAAGGTTGGGAAAAAGTTTTTTTAGAGCTTTCCTACGTTGATTATTTGGATTAGTATTAAAAAATGCCTTTAATACAACATCCTTTGCCTGATTCCTAGTTAAACCTAGACCATTGGCAATATGCTCATATATTTCACCTTTCAAACAAAGTTGCTTGAAGTCCTCTGGGCAATAATGTTGTAAAACATTTGCTAGGATGGTAGGTTGTGAACTTATACCGTCAATTTCTATAAGATTGTTATGCTTCGCTATAACCCTTAATAGATTCTTTGGCAATATGGTCAGGTTGGTGTGCAGCCTACCGAACTTGTCCACGGTGTCAAAATACTTTTCGGCCTCTAAATCATCTATTTGATTTTTATAGCTTTCCTCAATTCTATCACCCTTATTCTCAATAAATGTTTTCCGGTCAGCAATGTAGATGGTATTGTCATATAGTATTGCATCAACACCAGCGTTACGAGCCATGCCCAAAGCTACTTTTAAAGTCCTACCTTTCTTTTTTCCATTAGTACCAACCGTTTCATAAGTAAAACCAAAATCGGGTATATCTTCATTTAATACAATCTTATTTGGAATATCCGCAATAACTCTTATTGTTTCCTCATGGAGTTCTTCAATGGGTATAACCAAACTAACCATAAAACGCTTGAAACCGCTGTAGTACTTTGTATGCTCAGGTTCTTTGTATTCTACTTTTACCCTAACCAGCTTTTTTGATTGTGCAATAAGTTGTGCATTGCGCCTGTACGACATTGCATAACCGTTAAAGGTGGAATAGCTTTCATTCCATTCAACAATGTTGTTTTTTATCAAAGGGTCTCTAAACTTAGCGAACTTGCTATTAAATACTTCCCTGAATTGGTCGGTACTGTATTCAATCCAACCATCCTCGTTGCCCTTATAGTTTTCGTAACGTGCCAACTGGTTCAAAAAGTAAAGTGCCTTGTCTACCTGTTTGCCCTTTAAATGCTTTTTGACTTCTACCACAAGCTTTTCGGGCAGGGCAATGGTTTTGGTTTTCTTGCTGGGCTTGCGCTTAACTTCTGCTGCTTCCATGGTCTGCCACGATATTTAATTGATTATCTAATTTCTTGATGTAGCCCATTTTTACAAGGACTGAGAATTTTCGTTTTGATATACCTTCGCCTAAACAGAGGTCTTTCATGTTCTTATAATTGCGCCCGTTGTAACGGTAACGTAATATTTGTTCCATAATTTTCTATGATTAAATTAATATTGCTTCGACTTCATTGATGTAATGGCTAACCCTGTATACGTCCTTACCAACGATGAACCCTTCCCAAGCACTGCTCAGTATGGTTTTAAACTCTTTTTTACTCTCTTTGTTCGGGAATTTTAGCTTTAGCTCCCCGTAGCTCTCGTAATTCTCAATCAATTCTAAAAACGATTGTAAAGTTCCTTTACGGTCATAGTTGTAGTACAGGCCAAAAGCCTGTTTGATATATTCTTTCATCTTCTGTGGTATTTGAATTAAATAATAGTCCGCCCGTGAACTTCAAAGAAGGGATTGCGAAGGCCTGACTTTTTGCGTTTAGGCGGACTATTGTATCGTGCTAGGTTAAGTTTGTGGCTCTGTATTTTTTACCGATTTGCAGATAGCTGCTATAGTTGTGGTTTACGTCAACTATGCCATTTTTAATTAGTGGGTCAAGGAACTTTCTGTACTTGCTTCCGTATTCTGCTATGAGCTGTTTTTTAGTTAGTTCAACCCAACTATTGTGCCTTTGCAGATAGTGTACAAAGCGAATGGCTTTGGCTTCTACAATAGGATGTAGCTGTAATTCTTGTATTGTTTTCATTTTGAATGTAGGTTTTAAGATTTAGGGGGTATTTGCTTGATGTATAAAAAACTCAATGCGTCTATTACCCTCAAGTCAGGCTCACTTTTCGGTTTTCATTTTCAAAAAGGGTCGTTTTTATTGGGGTTACAAGGGTTTTGAAAGTGATCTTTTGCTTGGTTAGATACGCTACCTGATTTGATGAGGTATCTTTTGCTAATTGGCTTTCATAATCATTCAGTCCGTAACCTTCAATGCATCTATTACCCAAGCTGTCGAGCCCACTTTTCACAAAATAAAATCGTAATTCATTCTAATAGAATTATTTAAGTATGATAAAACGATGATCATTCGTCATACAGTTTTTAACTGATTTTTAGGGGGTAACGCTACGCTAAATTTGGAACAAGGAGGAATAAGACGATTGTAGGTCGGGAACGTTTGTTGGGTGGTATACTATTACCAAAAATAGAAAAGGGCGAAGTGTTCAGGCGAAAAACAGAGCGTATCGTTCTGCTAGGGATATTTTAAACTGGGGGAGTAGAACTTTTGGTTTAAATTGTAGAATCTTAGTCGTTCAGAAGGTAGTCAAGGCCACTTAGTTTTAACTGCTCCATGAAATCTTTGGAATTAACTCTATGCTTGCGCATTAGTTTGCGCAATGCCTTTGGGTTGTGCTTTACTTCCCGTGCATCATCCCATTTCCTTGCGTTTTCTTTTACTTCCTTAATTTCTTGGGGGGTCAGGTTTAGGTTTTCTTCCAATAATGCCATAAGGGTATGCATATCGGTTTCTAAATGGTTTGTGATTTCCATGTTTAGAGTTCCGTTCTTGAATCTTTGCAGTTGCGCACCCCTATGAATTTGAATTAAATATTTGAACCAAGATTTGAAATGCACCGTTGCATAACTTTCTCCGACCGTGATATATTTGATAACCCTTTCCACCTGTGTCTTGAAGACCTCCAAATCGGTGGAGTAGTGGAGTATCTTGTTATTGAGTATTGATTTTGTTGCAGCTATGTTTGCCTTTAACTTCTTGATTTCTGTTTGTAGCTTTTCAATTTCGGTATTGAAGCGTTGTTCGTGCTCATCATATTTTTTCTCTGTAATCTTGTCCTCAAGAAAACGATCATAGTTTTTTTCACTTTTCATTTTGGCAGTACGTATTTGCCTCTCACACTGGGTAATGTTCGCTAAATCGACCTCTATGGTTTTTTTAAGTTTAGCCTTTACGTCAGCCTCTTTGAACTCTTGGGCATTTCTTTCCAGTACCTTGCGCACCTCATCTATCAAAAAATCCCGGTTTACAGATTGCACTCCGCATTTGTCCGCACAACGATAGAGGTTTAGTCTGCCCTTGGGTATTACCACCTGATGCATGACCGCTCCGCATTCGCATTTTACTAAAGAGGCAAAGGGGTTGGTATGTATGGTGGCCGGGCTTACAAAGCGTTTGCGGTCATCAATGTACTGCTGTACCTCATCGAATTTTTCAGGGGTAACTATTGCAGGAACTTTGGTAAAAGCATATTCAATTTGACCGTTTTTTTCACCTACTTTATATCTTCTTTCGCCCTTGTAAAAGGTATTTCTTAGTATTGAATTTATGCTACCTATTTTCCAATCTTTGGTTTCATAATTGGCGTTAAGGTATTTGGCGATTTTTCTTGTGCCATGCCCCTCTAGTATCATATCAAACATCTTGCTCACCAATACAGCTTCATCCTCGTTTATAACTGGCTTGCCATCCTTACCCTTGTCGTAACCATAAATTTTCTGATTGAATCCAAGACCGTTTTTCGCAGCGTTTAATTTGCCGGACCTTACACGGTAGGAGGTGTTTTCGCTTTCCATTTCGGCAACCCCTGACAGTGTAGTGATTATCATTTTGGCCGTAGCGTTTACCGTACCATCGTCATTGAGGGTGGTTAGTCCGCTCTTTTGTACATGGATGCAGATACCTTTGCTGTTGCATTCGGTAACGAAGTCGATTATATCCTTGGTTCTTCGGCTAAGTCTGCTAAGTTCACTTACAAGAATGTGCTTGATGTTGTGGGAAGATATGAAGTCAACCATTTTGCTGAACTCTACCCGTTCATCCAGTGATTTCTTGAAACCTGATATTTTGTCTGCATAAACTTTGACAACCTCTAGCTTCTTGTATGTTGCCAATGGTTTTAAGTCCTCAATCTGCCTTTCGTAAGACTGAGATTCATCGGTACTGGAAACTCTTGCGTATATTACAGCTTGCATACTACTCTAACTGATTGAATGCAGCAATATTGTAGAATATAGCTGCTTATAATAGAATTTAGCAGCTAAAGTAGCACGCACCATTGCGGATCTGGAAAATTCGCCAGCCGTCAACGGCGACCATATCAGCGAGGCCATTCAATACCGCAGCTTGGATCGAGAAGGGTGGTTGGGGTGAGGTTAATTATGAATTTGGAATTATGAGTTCAGAGTTCAGAGTTATGAGTTTTGGGTTAGGGATTTGGGAATTTAGAATTATGAATGCTACAAAGCTACAAACTTTACAGAGCGAGGTAACCATCAACGAACAACTATTAACGAGGAACCATCAACGAACAACCATTAACCATTAACGAGGTATGTGCGAGATATTGAAAAGGCCTATAGTTTTTAAACTTCCTATGCCGTCATTAACCAGCAACCAACAACTATTACATAGAGTATGGTTAATGCCAAAAATAATTTTACCGTTTTGTTGTAATTTTTTTCCATAGCAGCAATATATTCAAACATTTAAATATTCGATTACAGAAAAACCTCAAAATTTCTATGGTTTTGTTGTCTTTTGGCCTAAGTATATGTGAAAGTATACCATTTACCAAAAAAGTCTTCATGAATTATAAGTTTAGAGTTATGAGTTTAGAGTTATGAGTTTTGAGTAATAAATGATAAGAAGTTATAAACTTCGCAGAGCTAGGTGTTTGGGATTAAATGAAAAGATAGGTTTCCCTTATTTCACTTTCAAGCGTGACGTTCAACCTCAAGCCTGTATTAAGACCGTCCATCAGTTTTCTTTTAAGTGCGTCAAATCCAATATCCTGCTTATATTCTATGAATTCCGAGTACTCCATTTTCTGTATATTCTCAACCTCTATTTCTTCTATTTGCAGCCCCAATCTATAGCCGAGATTCTGATTGCTCAACTTTTCTCGAACCTTTGAAACCATATATTGAACTTGTGCCTTATCGATTACTACCTTTACAAAACCAATATAGTTTTCTTTGAAAGAATTACTTTCAAACTCAATAATTTCAGCCACAACTTTGTAATTAATTACCCAAAAAGGTGATTCCCCTACTTTATTTTGGGTGTTGAAAACTAAATGGCTGTTCTTTATTCTGATAGTGTCTTTTTCTTCCATACCCAAATATACTGAAAACACCAAAATCCTTAGTGAGTGATGTTAAGTCCGAATTCAGCATTTGTAGTTTTGATATCGGTTTTCTAAATACGAAAGCGATTACTCTTTTACATTGATCAAAACAGCCTCGCAACTTTTTAAATCGGAATTCAATACAATATTTTCCGAGGTGGTGCCATCCGTTATTTCAATAGATACCGTATTGGGTGGAAATTTCCCGAGATTATGGGCGTAAAGGAATAGGTCATTGGGTTGGGTAGCATCCAATTTTAAATCAAAGGTTTTCTTAAGATACGTCAGATAGTATTTGGAAACAACGGCCTCCCCATTGAGGTATATGGACACAATATCATCATCTTTTCGGCCATGATCCCAAAGATGTATACGTATGTCCGCACTGGTAACGGTGAGCTCCTGTACGTAGTTTATTTTCCTGCCATCAAATGTGTTGCGTATAGCAACTTCTTCTTTTACTTTAGGAACCGAAGTTGTTTTAACAGATGCCTTGTTAATGGTAAAAAAAGCAGTCGCAAACTTGGCGGTATGATTGTTGTCTTCGGGAAAGAGCTCAATGCCCATCACCCTATAATTCGTTCCGGCCTGTAGCGTTTTATTTAAATATACACCTGCTACAAAATGGTTGTTCTGAAATTTCCCGAGTTCCTGCACTACCATATCGTCTTTAATTAAGTAAAATTTTATGGTCTTATCCTTGGGCATATTTTTGGTGCTCCATGCGATTTCTGCCGGGTCTGGTATGGTCCAAACGGTTTGGCTATTGGGATAGGTGATTTCTAGGGAGGAAAGCGCCGTACGATGCTTGTCCGTTTCTAAAGTGGCCAGTGTTTGCAGTACCGATACGGGAAATACCGGTATATATGTATTTGAATCGTTTTTGTGGTTCGCGCTAGGGGTATCTATTAAATTCGGTGTGCCATCATCCAGATTGGAATATAACTCCGTGGAAAGGAATAGCAGGAATACACATAGTAGCGAAAGTACATTTCCCGCTCTAATTTTTTGTATCCAGAGATGTTCAGCTATCATGATTTGCCCAAAAACGTTAGTACTCCACTAGCCTACAGGAGCTTTCCGATACCTAGCAAGGTACGTCCGTTAAGCGATGCGGAGAAAATACAATCATAAAACAAACGAAAAACAGCCGACTATATTGTACGGATATGCCAATGCGGTCATAGCGATAGCCGCCCATATATATCCAATAACGATTTTAAAACTAAACCACTGTAGATAGATAATCCATAGGTTTTAAAAACATTGAAACTAATTCTGTTAACCATTAACTTTTAAAAAGACAAAAGATAAAAAAAGACGAAAGACCAGAAACCGGAAGCTGGAATGTCATTTCGATACGATTTTCAAATCGAAAATCACTCAATGACCCTGTTGAGTGTCCGAGTGATCGCCTGCGATTGTATCGAAGGAAGGTGCCCAAGTGATCGTCAGCAATCGAATCGAAGGTACATGGTCAAATATGAAATAGTTTCTTGGAAACTGAATGTATTGCACTGAAGGTATATGGATTGGAATATAAGAAAAGAAACCCCTTAAGGACTCCGATACAAAAGTAATCGGTTGGCAGTAAGCAGTATTTAACCATACTGAAAACCAGAAACTAGAAACTGACCACTGAATACTGAGAACTAGATACTGGAACGTCATTTCGATACGATTTTATATTAGAAAATCACTCAATGACACAATAACTCAAAAATCAATAACCAAATAACTATTGTAGTTTTTGGATATGCAAAGTTTTGAACTAAAGTCCATACCTTCAGTAAATAGAACTACCTCCCGCAGGGAGGGTATTATCTAATAACTGCGGCCAATGAAAATTCTATGAATTTCCCTAGGGGAAATGGGAATCCTATCAGGTACGCCATGAAAGTGCTATGCGGGCAAAGGGGTTTTGCCCTGAAAGTGGATTCTTGGATCTACGGCTTAAAGATGAGAATATAAAAAGCCCAGACCACACAAAAGGCGCAAAAGGCATATAAAAAATAAGCTGGAGTAATTTTTTTCATCATAAAATGGGTTTTTATACCAAACGGATGAAGAATTGTAGGAATATATGTACTCCATGGAAGGGCAATATATTCGATAAAAGGGAATACAGCGCATAAAATAGAACCGCTATTATTAGGGTCAGGCTATTCCTGAAGGGTCACAAAAGCACCCATACAAGCTTGTAAGGCGCTTAAGACAGCCTATAGAAGCCCCATGATCAAACCATAACCTTTTTTAGGGCATTGCCGAAGAGTTCCATTTCTTCCATGGTACCGGTGCTGATCCTTGCCCAATCATACATAGGCGGGAAAGGTCTGCCTATAAGTACATTTTCTTTTTTCATGGCTTCGATCAATGTATGGATAGGACGACCGGATTTAAAAAACACAAAATTGGTATGTGATTTTATGTATTCCAAACCTATAGTATCCAAGGTAGTATATATGGACTTTTTGGCCTCTTCGTTTTTGACTAGACTGAATTTATAAAAATCATTGTCCCTTAGGCCTTCTTTGGCCGCTTCGATCGCCAGGATATTGGTATTGGCCATAACACTGGCTTTTAGCCTCTCGGCTATATCCGGTCTGGCAATAAGATACCCTATTCTTAATCCGGCAAGGCCGAACACCTTGGAAAAAGTTTTGGAGACAATAATATTTCTACCGGCCTTTACCAATTCCACCATGGAAGGATAATCGGGTTCCGTGATAAAATCATAATAAGCCTCATCGCTGAATATAATGGCCTTGTCATCCAAAGAAGTACAGAAATCCTTGAGTTTATCCTTGTTCAGCAGGGTTCCGGTAGGATTATTGGGATTGCAGATAAATATCAATCCGGTTTTATTGGTTACCCGCTGTGCCATGGCCTCCAGATCATGCTCCATGGTATCGGTAACGGGTACCCGGTGTATATGGCTTCCAAAAGTTTCAGCGTAACTTAACATGGCCTGAAAAGTTGGGTCCGCCGCTATGATTTCACCATTTTCCCTTCCAAAGGCAAGTCCGGTAGCCTTCAATCCTTCGGTAGAACCTCCGGTTACTACCACATAATCCCTGGGAACTCCCTCCTTTTCGGCAATCATGTCCACAAGTCCGGATAAGGCCCTAAAAGGATATCTGCAGGCATCGTCAAAGGTTTGGGTGATTACGGTTCTTACCCTTTTAGAGGGGCCATATGGATTTTCGTTGGCATTGAGACGTACCATTTTGTTGCTATCCAGTGGTCTCGAAGGAAAGTCCAGGGCCATAGCCTGTAATCCACCTAAAAAAGTAAATCCGCTAGATAATCCAGCGGCTTTCAACCATTGTCTGCGATCTATATTTTTCATAATGATAGTGTTAGGAAAAAAAGATACAAATAATAAATGATCGAAAAATGTAAAAGTTTGGGGTAAAAAATAGATTTTTAGTTGAGGTCAGTGGTAATCTCTAGGATAATACCAGTTGGTATTCCTAACAGATTAGGAAATCGGTCTAGTAAAAGCCCCTATAAATTCCAATCACACATTTCAAGACGGTCTCTAAGATTGTTCTTTTTCCTCCAATAATTCGGAGAAAGTATCTTTTAAAATGTATACGGCTATTAGAAAAAACCCGAGTATGAGTAGGGGAGTGGAATAGCTCCAATGTAAAATTTTGCAGATAATGCCGGCAATTATGGCGAGGGAACCTATGACCATAATACCGTTCCATAGAATTTGGTCCAAACTAACTTTGCTTTCCCCTTTGGAGAAATAAGCAGTTCCTTCTAAAACGGTCCATATAAGGAACGCAACAAACGTGATTGCTTCCAAGACGGATTCATAGGGCCAATGGAGTACGGAAACAATCACATTGATACTCCAGAAAACCACAAGGATCAATTTTATATAATCCAAAAAAAGTTTCTTTGGCTTTTTCCAAAATCGTATGCTATAGAGAACAGAAATTGCAATGAGTGCCGAAATAATAATCGTATTGGCATAGGATGACCAATGCTGAATTTTAACAAATATGCCCAACAATAGCACTGCGATGCCTATTCGTAAAGGAATTTTTAAGATCTTTCTATCTGCCATCTTCAAATGATTAGGTTAATGATAAGGGTATAGGTCACCAAGCTTTAAATTACCTTGATATTCGCCTTTAATCCCTCTATTATTCCCAAAACGTTGTTTACGGTATCTTTTAAATAGTGTTTTATGAGCACATGTGGAATGCGTATGGTGGTAAACCCATTTTTAAAAGAGTGCATAGCCTCTTCCAGGTCATTTATGGCCTGCTCATGTGTGATCATATGATATTCTGTATCTATCTCAATATTGAGTTTGACTCTTGAAATAGCTACATCAACGGATTTTTTACCATCCCACCATTCCAGCATTGCACTTACGCCCGACTCTTTTAGGCCATAATACAATTGTATGGCTTCTAAAGGAGTGTTTTTCTTCTTCATCAACTTTTCCATACGACCTAAATGCTTTCCGCATAGTTCCACCCCTAGGTGGTCTATGGAATTTCTATGGTCTATGTAGCTAAGGTCTTTGTTACATTCTAAACACGTCATTTATGTAGGTTAAATTCTGATTTGGGATAGTTATAACCCTTAGTTTTTAGGAATAGTATATTATATCGATGTATGACACCCCACTTTTAGACGAACGGTAATTTATTAGATGAAATGCACCTTTTATGTTAAAATTGCACTCTTAATTTTATGCAATCCAGCTATCATTAATTCGTAACCCATTATATTTACGTAATCATTGGAAATTTCTAGAACCATACCGGCAAAATGTTTAAAAAGATAGGCCCTGGCGTATTGGTAGCTGCAGCCTTTATAGGCCCAGGCACGGTTACTGCATGTACCTTGGCCGGCGCAAACTTTGGATACGCCCTGTTATGGGCCATGCTGCTTTCTATCATAGCGACCATAGTCTTACAGGAAATGTCGGCCCGCTTGGGAATTATCACCCAAAAGGGAGTGGCCGAGGTCATACAACAGGAATTGACCACTCCTTGGATCAAGTATGTGGTCATTGGAATTATTTTAGCTGCTATAGTAATTGGTAATGCCGCTTATGAGGCAGGTAATATTGGTGGCGCAACCTTGGGTATGGAAGCACTCCTTGGTCGATCTTTTATAAACTACTATCCTTTTGTTATCGGTTTTTGTGCCTTTATACTACTGTATATTGGAAGTTATAAGGTGTTGGAAAGGGTACTGGTGACCTTGGTTATTCTAATGAGCCTTTCCTTTTTGGTAACCGCCGTTATCACCCGGCCGAATATCCCGGAAATCCTTGAGGGTTTATTTGTTCCATCCATTCCCGAAAATGGTATCTTGACCATTGTGGCTTTGGTAGGTACCACGGTAGTGCCCTATAATCTTTTTTTGCACGCTTCCCTGGTCAGTGAAAAATGGAAATCAAAAGACGATTTAAAGGCGGCAAAACAAGATACCATAATATCCATAAGCTTGGGTGGTATGATGTCCATGGCTATCATTGTGGCAGCATCTACCATTCCCAACAAGGAAATATCCAGTGCCTTGGATCTGGCCAAGGGACTGGAACCCCTATATGGGGATAGCGCAAAGTACTTTATGGGAATCGGATTGTTCGCTTCAGGAATCACTTCTGCCATAACAGCGCCTTTGGCCGCAGCTTATGTGGCAAGTAGTTGTTTTGGGTGGAAAGGAGGACTGAAGGGTTTAAAATTTAGAACGGTATGGATAGTTATCCTGGGACTGGGTGTATTTTTTCTATCTTTCGGGATAAAGCCTATAGAAATCATCAAATTTGCCCAGGTAGCCAATGGGATACTATTGCCCATAATCGCTATTTTTTTATTGTGGATCATGAACAAAACCTCGATTTTAGGGAAATATAAAAATACCACCGTACAAAATATCCTTGGGTTTATCATTATTATTCTAACGGTAATCTTGGGTGCTAAAAGTATCTTAAAGGTATTTGGCCTTTTTTAGGCCTAACTTTGATGGTGTGGCAAACCTAATGCGAATGCTTTGAAGCAAATAGAGATAGATATTAATTGTGATGTTGGGGAAGGAATAGGCAATGAACAAGACCTGTTACCATTAATATCCTCCTGTAACATTGCCTGTGGAGGTCATGCCGGCGATATAGGCACTATGCAGGAAGTGGTGCGGTTGGCAAAACAATACCATGTAAAAGTAGGGGCACACCCTTCTTATCCGGACAGGAAGAATTTTGGAAGGGTTTCCATGGATATTTCCGAAAAACGGTTGATGGAAAGCATCGATAAGCAGTTAAGCAGCCTAATTTCCGTTACGGTAAAGCAAGGAGTGCAATTGCATCATATTAAGCCGCATGGTGCCCTGTACAACGATATTGCGACCGATACCGAACTCGCTTCGGTTTTTCTAAAGGCAATCGAATCCTATAAGTCGAATACCTCTCTTTATGTTCCCTATAAATCAGTGATAGCGACTATGGCATTGGATCAGGGTTTTCAAATCAAAAGGGAAGCCTTTGGGGATAGAAATTACAATACCGACCTCACTTTGGTTTCCAGAAGTTTGCCCAATGCCTTGATCGAAGCACCAAAAGCGGTCTTTGCACATCTCCTTTCCATGGTACAAAACCAACAAGTAAAGACAGTTACGGGGAATATGGTACATATAATGGCCGAAACCTATTGTATTCATGGGGATACACCTTCTGCTTTGAAAATATTAACGTATCTTTCCGAAACCTTGCCGGAACATACGATTTACATAAAAAAGTGAGTACTTATCCCATTTCCATAAAACCCTTTGGAGTGCATGCCATCTTGGTGGAATGGCCCAAGCAAGTAGAAGAGGCTATATTAGATGATATCCTAAGTTTTACCCTGCACTTAAAGACCCATGGTCTTAAAGAACAGGATTGGGAACTGGTGCCCGCCTATAATTCGTTGACCTTAATCTATAGGCAGGAACCTATCGATTTTGAGAATTTTAAGCATCGGTTAAAAGAATGGTATTCCAAAAAGGAAGATACCGTGCTATCCCAAAAGTTCCTATGGCGCCTTCCGGTCTGTTACGATTTGGAATTTGGAATCGATTTGAGCGAGGTCTCGGAACAATTGGGAAAAAGTATTTCTGAAATTATAGCGTTGCATGTCCAATACAAGTATACCGTTTATGGTATCGGCTTCTTGCCCGGATTCATGTATCTGGGCGGTTTGCCCAAATCCTTGGAAGTACCCAGAAAATCTACCCCCCGCCTAAAAGTAAATAAAGGTTCCGTTGGCTTGGCGAGCAAACAGACCGGAATCTATCCCCAGGATTCCCCTGGTGGGTGGAACATCATTGGAAGTTGCCCCATACCCCTGTTTAATATAAATAAGGAAGCACCGTGTTTTGTGAGCGTTGGGGACAAAATTCAGTTTTTCCCCATCTCAAAAGCGGAGTATGATCTGTATAAAATACAGGGAGAAGTAGGTATTTATGAATTGGAAAAACGGCCTATAGATGCTTAAAGTAGTTCAATCCGGTTTTTTTACCACCGTTCAAGATCAAGGAAGATTCGGTTTACGTGATAAAGGGGTGCCCGTAAGCGGAGTTATGGATACTATTTCCGTATCCAAAGTCAATATGTTATTGGAAAACCCTGCTGATGCCGCGGTATTGGAAATTACCATGACCGGACCTGTATTGGAATTTGAAGAGGACACATTTATGTGCATTGGGGGAGCAGAAATGTCCGCCACGCTTAACGACCGGCCTATTCAAAATTATAAAATTTATAAAGTAACTAGTGGAAATGTCCTTTCCTATGGCAATTCGGAAAAGGGATTACGGGGCTATTTGGCCATAAAAGATGGTTTTAAGGCTCCGATAATATTGGGAAGCAGGTCGTTTTATGCACCTATTACCCCTAGCGGTTATTTAAAAGATGGCAGTTCACTTCCCTATGGTGCCTGTACACTTTTTGAACCAAAAATTGAGGAAATTAAGGGCGACCCCCTATTGGAGGAAACCATCTTGGAAGTTTATAAAGGACCTGAATACGATAAACTGCTAGATAAACAATTGGAAGCCATATTTTCAAAAGAGTTCACCATTGCCAAAGAGAACAATCGTATGGCATACCAATTGGAAGAGTACATCGAAGGTCATAAAATGAAGATGCTTACCTCGGCAACACTTCCAGGTACCGTACAACTGACCCCAGCGGGAAAATTGATTATTCTGATGAAAGATGGTCAGACCACGGGCGGATACCCTAGAATAGCACAACTGTCCGACAGATCGATCTCCATATTGGCCCAAAAGAAGTTCGGGGACCTTATTTCCATTAAGTTGATATGATTACAAGAGATATTAATCTGTTGTGCATTTTGGAGATTATAAAGCGGAAAAAGTGTCGGTTCGAGTGGTTTTTCGCAACAAAGTGGAGAAAAATTGTATCGAGAACAGCTTTTTTGGATCCAAAACTCTATTCTCGATACACTTCTTCCTTCGGTCGAAGCACCTGCCTACCGCAGGCAGGCTCGAATTGACGAATTTTGAATCTTAAAATCAAAATGCACAACGGGTTATATTAGATATATCAAAAAAGGTGCTTTATTCTTTTTGCGATTGCCAGGGGTAACTTATAAGGCGGATAACGCAAAGGGGCATCCATCCAGTTTCCCCTTTTAACCATTGGCTTAAGATGTGTAAATACATCAAAAGAACCTTTTCCATGATAAGCACCTATTCCGCTGTGACCCACCCCTCCAAAGGGCAAGTTTTTATTTGCGAACTGTATGACGGTATCATTGATAGCGCCCCCTCCAAAACTATAGGTGCGTAGTATCTTTTTTTGAAATGACCGGCTATTGGAGAATACGTAGGTAGAGAGCGGTTTTCCATAGTTCATAATATAGCTATGGATATCCTCCTCTGTCTCATAGGATATGATAGGCAATAGTGGTCCAAAAATCTCTCCTTCCATTAATTTACTATCCATACCGGGTTCGTTGATCAGGGTTGGGGAAATATAGTTATCGGCATCGTTGCTTTCCCCACCATACAGAATTTCTTCACCTGCTAGCATGGCCTTTAACCCGTTATAATGATGGGTGCTTACCATACGTGCAAAGTCAGGTGAAGTTTCCATATGCTCCCCATAGGACTTTCGAATGCTTTCTTTTAACGCATGGACCAGTTTATCCTTTACCGAAGCTTCTACCAAAACATAGTCCGGTGCTATGCAAGTTTGTCCTGCATTTAGGAATTTACCCCATACGATACGTTTGGCGGATAAGGCGATGGATGCCGTGGCATCAACAATGCAAGGGTTTTTCCCGCCCAGTTCCAGTGTTACCGGGGTCAGATACTTGGCGGCACTTTCATAAACGATCTGTCCTACCCGTGTGCTGCCCGTAAAAAAAATATAGTCCCATGGTTCCTCCAAAAGTTTTTGGGAAACGGCTACACCCCCTTCAATAACCACAACATATTCCGGTTCAAATACCGTAGTGATAAGTTCCGAAAGGATACCTGATGTATTCGGTGTTATTTCAGAAGGTTTTATTACCGCGGTATTTCCTGCAGCAATGGCACCAATGAGTGGGGAAATGGCTAGTTGAAAGGGGTAGTTCCATGGCGCTATGATCAATACCGTGCCATACGGTTCTTTATAAATATAATCCGATGATGGAAAATTGAGCCAAGGAGAAGCTACTTTTTCGGGCCTTGCCCAAAACTCCAATTTTTTAAGGGCTAAATTCAGTTCCCCGAGCACCAGTTGTGTCTCGGTTCCCAAACATTCAAATTTCGGCTTTTTGAAATCGGCATAAATAGCATCGCAGATAGCGTCTTCACGGGCTATTATTTCTTGTCGTAGTCGTTTCAAGACCTTTTTTCTATAAGCAATTTCCTTTGTTCGTTGGGTAAGGAAAAAATTGCGCTGTTGCCGTATCAATTCGGGGATGGTATTGTTCATACGTCAAATTTAAATAAATATTTGTGCAACTTTTTGTAGCTATGTTTATTTTGATTAATATTATAGCGATGAAAATCGACAAAAATAGATTCAGTGTGGTCGTTATCGTTCCTTCAGGGGGGTGATACGGACTTGCATTGATTATTGAAGCCTGTATCGGATAAACTTTGATACAGGCTTTTTATTTGGTAGCAATCGTCTAGTCCGGTCCTAAAGCCATTTGAGAAAACTATTGAGTATGATATACCATTGATATTTATATAATTGATTTTCAATATGTTAAATGAATATTTTTAAAATTGAATTTAAATCAACAAACTTTGTTAAAATTATGGGGTATTCTAAAGATTTATCTTTGAACAGTATACAAATCGGGAACTTCAATCATATCACTTCATGGAACTGAATAAATACAGTAAAAATGTTACCCAAGACCCAACACAACCTGCCGCGCAAGCCATGTTGCACGCGATAGGGCTTACCGATAAGGATTTGGAAAAACCATTGATCGGCATCGGTAGTACGGGATACGAGGGCAACCCATGTAATATGCATTTAAATGATTTGGCCCAAGAGGTAAAAGAAGGTATTCGTTCGGTAGATTTAGTGGGACTTGTCTTTAATACTATAGGTGTTAGTGATGGCATATCCATGGGAACTTATGGGATGCGATATTCGTTACCTTCCAGGGATATCATTGCCGATTCCATGGAAACAGTGGTGCAGGCCATGAACTATGACGGACTGGTCACCGTAGTTGGGTGTGATAAAAATATGCCGGGTGCATTAATGGCGATGATCCGATTGAACAGACCCTCCGTTTTGGTATATGGAGGTACCATAGCGTCCGGATGTTTCAAGGACAAAAAATTGGATGTGGTCTCTGCTTTTGAGGCTTGGGGAGAGAAGGTTGCGGGGACTATGAGCGAGGCCGATTACCAAGGTGTCATACAAAACGCTTGTCCCGGAGCAGGTGCCTGTGGAGGGATGTATACCGCAAATACCATGGCTTCCGCTATAGAAGCGTTGGGAATGGCAATGCCCTATAATTCCTCTAATCCCGCCATTGGAACGGAGAAAAAGGAAGACTGTATAAACTCCGGTAAGGCCCTACGCTATTTATTGGAGAACGATATTAAGCCCAGTGATATCATCACCAGAAAATCTTTGGAGAATGCAGTGCGATTAATAACCGTGATGGGAGGTTCTACCAATGCGGTACTGCACTTTTTGGCTATTGCCAAAGCAGCGGAAATAGACTTTACTCTGAATGATTTTCAGAAGATAAGCGATACCACGCCCTTTTTGGCGGATTTAAAGCCCAGTGGAAAGTTTTTGATGGAAGATGTCCATAGGGTAGGCGGAACGCCCGCAGTATTAAAGTTTATGCTGGAAAACAATATGCTTCATGGAGATTGTCTGACGGTGACCGGAAAAACAATTGCAGAGAATTTATCGGCAGTTCCCGGTTTATCGGAGGGACAGCAGGTGGTAAAACCTCTGGACAAACCGATAAAAGCTACCGGGCATATCCGAATTTTATATGGAAACCTAGCCCAAGAGGGCGCGGTTGCCAAAATAACGGGTAAAGAAGGCCTGTATTTTTCAGGACCTGCAAAAGTGTTCGATGATGAATTTTTGGCGAACGATGGTATTGGCAAAGGCATGGTAGAGAAGGGCGACGTGGTCGTAATTAGATATGAAGGCCCTAAAGGCGGTCCCGGGATGCCCGAAATGTTAAAACCTACGGCAGCTATAATGGGGGCCGGACTTGGAAAGGATGTGGCTTTGATTACCGATGGACGTTTTTCCGGTGGTACCCACGGTTTCGTAGTCGGACACGTAGCTCCGGAGGCTCAGGACGGCGGTACAATAGGCTTGTTAAAAAACGGCGATATTATTACCATAGATGCGGAAAAGAACAGTATCTCCGTAGCGCTATCGGAAGACGAACTCAACGCGCGGAAAGCCAATTGGAAACAACCGGGGCTTAAGGTAAGAAAAGGAAGTTTATATAAATATGCGAAAACGGTTTCATCTGCCTCCCAAGGCTGTGTTACCGATGAGCTATAGCTAAAAAGTTTAATCAAAAGACCCAAATGTGTTTCCTCCCATTCGGAGAGGGACTGGGTAAGGCTTATGGAAACAATAAAGCAGCAAAAAACGAAGCAGAATAAGCAAAAAATCGTTAAAATAAGTGGTGCCGAGGCCATTATCCATTGTCTATTGGCAGAGGGGGTAGATTTGATCTACGGTTATCCGGGCGGTGCAATAATGCCCGTCTATGACGAACTCTATAAATTTCAGGATAAATTAACACATATCCTTACCCGACATGAACAAGGGGCCACACATTCGGCACAAGGCTATGCCAGGGTTAGCGGTAAGGTGGGTGTTGCAATGGCTACTTCCGGACCAGGGGCTACGAATTTAGTGACCGGTCTGGCCGACGCCCAGATAGATTCTACACCAATGGTTTGTATTACCGGACAAGTTCCTAGACATTTATTGGGTTCGGATGCCTTTCAGGAAACGGATATCATCGGTATTTCTACACCAGTTACCAAATGGAACTATCAGGTTACCAAGGCTTCCGAAATCCCGGAAATTATGGCCAAGGCATTTTATATCGCCAAATCCGGCCGTCCCGGACCCGTTCTGGTCGATATTACCAAGAATGCCCAGATCGATGAATTTGAATTTAGCTATGAAGCCTGTAAGGGTGTACGGAGCTATAATCCTGTTCCCGAACCCGATCACAAAGCCATTGAAACCGCAGCGGAATTGATCAATACCGCCAAGAAACCGTATATCGTGTACGGACAGGGCGTTATTTTGGGAGAAGCGGAAGAACAATTAAAAGCTTTGGTAGAAAAGGCGGGTATTCCTGCTGCGTGGACCATATTAGGACTTTCCGCAATGGATACGGACCATCCCTTAAACGTTGGTATGGTGGGTATGCATGGAAACTACGGCCCCAATGTACTTACGAATGAATGCGATCTATTGATCGCCATAGGAATGCGGTTTGACGATAGGGTAACCGGAAGCCTTGATACCTATGCCAAACAGGCCAAAATAATCCACTTTGAAATAGATCCGGCGGAAATCGATAAAAATGTGAAGACAGATGTTGCCGTTTTGGGAAACGCCAAAGCTACTTTAAATATGTTATTGCCTATGATCAAGGAAAACAGTCATGAGGCCTGGCATAACGAGTTCAAGGAAAAATATAAGATAGAGTTCGATGCCGTAATCAAGGATGACCTACATCCTACCAAGGAGGGACTTACCATGGGGGAAGTCATAGAAGAAATAAATATCGCTTCCAAGCATAAGGCCGTTATCGTAACCGATGTGGGACAGCATCAAATGGTAGCCTGTAGATATGCCAAGTTCAAGCAATCCAAGAGTAATATTACCTCAGGTGGTCTGGGAACTATGGGATTTGCATTACCGGCCGCTATAGGGGCCAAGATGGGTGCTATGGACAGGGAGGTTGTGGCCATTATCGGTGATGGAGGCTATCAGATGACGATTCAGGAGCTGGGGACCATTTTCCAAAATAAGACCCCCGTAAAAATCGTGGTGTTGAACAATGATCATTTGGGCATGGTACGGCAGTGGCAGGAACTATTTTTTGAGAGTCGCTATGCATCTACCGTGATGACCAATCCAGATTTTGTGAAAATTGCAGAAGGATATCACATCAAATCAAAAAGGGTAAAGGAACGTATGGATTTAAAGGCCGCCGTACAGGAAATGATAGCTTGTACAGATGCCTATTTCCTGGAGGTATGTGTGGAGAAGGAAGACAATGTCTTTCCCATGATTCCTTCGGGTGCTTCGGTTTCGGATATTCGATTAAAATAAGATCTGGGACATGGGTATGAACGATTCAAAAATTGTGAATAGACCAAGCATTTATTCAGAAATAGAACGGAAATCCAATGAAATTGGATTTAGTATGCCATCCGATATCTATATAGGATCCTTGCTGAAAACACTGATTTTCTCAAAACCCAAATCCAATTTCTTGGAATTGGGCACGGGAATAGGGCTCTCACTGGCCTGGATGATAGATGGAATGGATAGCGAATCCAGACTGGTTACGGTGGATAACGATCCCGACCTTATTGCGATAGCGGAAGCCTATTTTGGGGATGATGAAAGAATAACGATGGTATGTGCTGACGGTGCAGCGTGGATCAAGAATTATAAAGGGGAAAAGTTCGATTTGGTTTTTGCCGATGCCTGGCCCGGAAAGTATAGCGAGATCCAAGAAATACTGGATTTGGTACAAATAGGCGGTTTTTATATCGTGGACGATATGAGGGTACAGTCC
>JBATTK010000102.1:0-2591 GCA_049670505.1 Saonia sp. | reverse complement strand
AATAAATTCCCGCGTATAGATACTTTTGATTTTTCCTTGCGGAAAAAACAGAAAGAGATTATCCTTCTCCTGTAACAACTCAACCGCGTAATCGAGACTCTCTAAACTAGATCGCTTGCCCTTGCTGATTGAACAAGCGCCGATTTTAGTCAATATCATATTTTTGCGCAGTTCTTTCTCAAGCATCATGAAGTGAAACCTTCGTTTAAAAACCTTAAGGTTCAATAAGATTTGAATAAAGCCATCGTAAAACGAAAAATGGTTGCCAATCATTAGTATGGGAAGGCCTTTATCTTCGTAACGCCCTGTGTAATTTATACTCCTAAAAAAAAAGCCGATTAGTATCCTGGTATAAAATTGGGAAAATTTCACCACGAATGTACTATGATTGGATTGTATCATTTCTTAATATTCATTATGGATCGCTATGATTACAAAAAAGCCGAGTTGGATAAAGAACAACCACCGAGCCGGTCTATTGATGGTATCTACTTTAAATTTTTGAATAGCCCAATTAAATACCAACGCCAATAGAAACCAGACCACATAGTTACTGACAGGAGGATCATTTTTAGAAAATAGCCACATATCCATTAATGGGGCGACTTTCTCAAGCAAAATATCATAAAGTACCATTAGTAATGCGGCACCTACTACAATAGGAACGTTTTTGGACGTGTATTTAGATATAATACTATTGGAGGCATACGATAAGAAAACCCAGTTAAGACCTATAACAACCGGGACATCGGCCAACTTGAAACCCAGCCCTTCACCATAAGCGTACGTGCCAAATAATTTACCCGTTGCAACCCCAATAATTTCTGTTATAAAACTAAGCACGAAAATGCCTGCCAAAACTGCAATTGCTTTTAAATTCCATTCTTTGTGATGTGAAAAGATAGCCATGGCAACTAAAACCAAGGTATAAGGTATAACAAGAATAAACATACTGTGGGTAAGAGTCATAAAATATAAGACGAGACCCACGGCATAAAATACTATGAAGGTTATCGGAAGCCCATCATTAACCAGGTATTTCATTATCCGATTCATCTATTAGCAGGTATTTCATTATCAACAATCTTGGCACTGGCCAAGCAGAGTGGTATTCCTCCACCGGGGTGAACACTGCCACCCACGAAATATAGGTTCTTTACACTTTTAAGAAAATTCGGATGTCTTAAAAATGCCGAGAACATAGAGTTGGATGAATTACCATACAATGCTCCTCCCTTGCTTAGCGTATTTTGTTCAATGGTTATTGGCGAGGCGATTTTCTCGTGTTCGATATAGTCTTCTATATCTATTTTAAGGGATTTGTTGATCTTATTAATGATATTTTGTTTGGTTGTGCGTATCAATTCATCCCAATTCCCCTTTTTACTTGAAGGTGCGTTAACCATTACAAACCAGTTTTCGCAATTTTTTGGTGCATCGGTTTTCACCATCTTGGAACTGACAAAAATATAGACAGTGGGGTCTGCATCGATGGTTTTTTCTTGAAATAGATTGGTAAACTCTTCTTTATAATCACCACTGAATAGAATATTGTGTATCTCTAATTCAGGAAATTCTTTTTTGACCCCCCAATAGAATACCAGGGCCGATGAAGAAGATTCTAAACGATCGAACCGTTTTTTCAACGGATGTTCCATCAGGTTTTCAATAACATAATTGATATCTGAGTCTGATACCACGATATCGAAAGTAAACGCTTTATCTCCAACACTTATGCCAACGGCCTTTTTGTTTTTTATATTGATGGAAGTGACCAATGAATCAAAATTAAAACGAACCCCTTTTTTTAGAGCAAGTCGGTAAATGTGCATCACGATAGAATACATTCCTTGCTCCGGAAAATATGCTCCTAAATTATTTTCGAGATGCGCAATCACATTTAGCGTGGCAGGTGCTTTATATGGATTGGAACCGTTGTAGGTGGCATACCTGTCGAACAGTTGAATAAGCAATGGACTCTTAAAATTGCCGCTATTATCATCATGCATCGTTTTGTAAAATCGAATTCTTTTGATCTGAAGCAGTGATTTCAAAACCGAAAACTTCAGTAAATTCTTGATTCTGTGCAAGGAGTTAAAGAGGAAAATATCTGCCGTGATTTTATATATCGATGAAGCACGTTTGAAATACTTGGTAATATTGGATGGGTCTTCTCCTAGTTTTTCTGCACATTCGTTAGCAAATTTCTGTTGGTCAGACCAAGCCACGAGATTTTCACCATTGTTATAAAAGTATTTGCATAACACATCTAGCTTTTTATATGCAAAAGTAGGTGGTACCATTTCACCGGCCTCTGCATAAAGTTCATTCACCAATTCTGGTAGTGTAAATAAGGATGGACCGGTATCAAATCGATAGCCTTCCAAATTGATTTCGCTGATTTTACCGCCAGGGGAAGCATTTTTTTCAAAAACGGTTACTTCGTGTCCCTTGGATGCCAATCTGCAAGCCGCGGCCAAGCCGCCAATTCCGGAACCGATTACTGCAATCTTCATCTGTTTTCAAATATTCTGTATCTCGTTGGAAAAAAATTGGTAGGCGCTAAAGTTCCCAAAAACAGCAATAAAACA
>JBATTK010000101.1:0-1837 GCA_049670505.1 Saonia sp. | reverse complement strand
CTCTCGTACCAGGCGACGGTGTCGTCATCGGCTGACGTCACTGCAAGATCGAGGTCGCCGTCGGCATCGAGATCAGCTGCGACCACGTCGCTCGCGCCGTCGACGACCGCGCTGATCAGGAACTCGCTAAAGGCCGGGATCGGCGAGGCTCCGTCGTTCGCGTACCAGACCAACCGATCGTCGAGGCTCGAAACCACCAGGACGTCGAGGTCGCCGTCGTCGTCCACGTCGGCGATCTCGATGGCGTTTGCACCATCACTCGCCGAGCTCAGAACGATGGGCGAGAAAGTCGGCAGCGCAGCGCCATCGTTCTGATGGACGACCACGCGGTCGTCGAGGGCCGAGCTCGCCACGACATCCAGATCGCCATCCGCGTCGATATCGGCAACCGCAACGTCGCTCGCGCCATCGGCGGTGGTGACGATCGTGCGCAGGGTGAAGGTGGGATCGGCTGCGCCGTCACTTTCGAACCAGGCCACGGTGTCGTCGTCCGCCGAGCTGGCGACGACATCCGGGTCGCCATCCGCGTCGATGTCCCCGATCGCTACGCCACTTGCGCCCAGCATCGTCGCGGAAATGACATTGCGCGTGAACACAGGCGGCACCGCGCCGTCACTCTCGAACCAGGCGATCGTATCGTTTCCGGCCGAAGCGGCGATCAGATCCTCGTCACCGTCGCGATCGAGATCCGCGCGCGCCACCGCACTCGCACCCGCGGCCAGCGCCGTGACGAGCTGCGAGCTGAAGCTGGGCTGCGCCGCTCCGTCGTTGCGCTCGAAGGTCAACTCGCCTGCGGTCGAGACGGCGGCGATCAGATCGACATCGCCATCATGATCCGGATCGGCCATCGAGATCGAAGCCACGCCCGATGCGCCGGACACCACAATCGCCGCAGGCTGTAGGCGCGCTTCGCGGTGGACGAGCTCATTCTCGAAGAAGTTCACGGTGCTGCTGTCGAAGCCCACCGATACGATGTCGATATCGCCGTCGCCATCCATGTCGTCCGCGTGCACACTACTCGCGCCGAGCACGGCGGACGAGAGTTCGTGGGCCGTAAACATCGTGCCCGCACCGTCGACATTCTCGAACCAGGCGACGGTGTCATCGAATTCGGAGCCGCCGACCAGGTCGATGTCACCATCGAGATCGATGTCGGCCACGTGCACCGCTCTTGCACCGGTTGCACCCAGTGTGGCCACGGTGCGCGTCCACCCGGTCTGGTTGCCGTCGTTCCGGAACCAAGAGATGGCGTTGTCGTCGATGGAGGCAAGGGCAACGTCGACGTCGCCGTCGCCGTCCACGTCTGCCGGCGAGAGCCAGAGCGCCGTATCGGACTCCGCCGAGATGACGTACTTGGTAAACGTGGGGACCGCCGCCCCGTCGTTGCGGTACCAGGCGACCAGATTGTCGACCTCGCTGGCCGACATCACATCCATGTGACCGTCCCGATCGAGATCCGCCGCCGCCACACTGGTTGCGCCGACGATGTTGTTCGTCACCGTGCGACGCACGAAGCCGGGCGTCGAAGCACCATTGTTCTCGTACCACGTCACGAGATTGCCAGTCTCACCCGCCGCGAGCAGATCGATGTCCCCATCGCTATCGAGATCCGCGCCCCAGGTCGAGCGACCGCCGATGAAGCTTGCATCCACCGTGCGGAAGGTGAACGTCGGCGTCGCCGCACCGTTGTTGTCGTACCAGCCGACGGTAGTCGAATCAAAGTGCGTCGCGATGAGATCCATGTCGCCGTCGCTATCGACATCGACGGGGAAGATCGAAGTCGCACCGGTGGCGGTATCGCTGATCAGACGTTCGGTGAACGTCGCCGGTGATTGGC
>JBATTK010000100.1:0-45564 GCA_049670505.1 Saonia sp. | reverse complement strand
GGATGCTATAAGAGTATTACCGATTCTGCCGAAAACATTCTGAAGGATTTTGAAAAATAGGGGCTTAAGAATTCTTTATCTATGGGCATTGCGTAATTTTCAAATTAAAAATCGTATCGAGATGACCAAATTTGGGTGCCTGAGTGATTGCCCTGCAATCGTATCGAAGGCACATGGTCAAATAGTAAATAGTTTCTTGGAAACAGTATCGATACATGGCTTCGATACGATCGTTTCACGATCACTCGGCCACCGAACAAGGCCATGGGGCGACCTACCAATGGGTCGTATTAAAAGCCACGTTATACAAATATGTACTCCTGTATTTTAAGAAACTTGTTGATAACTTAAACTTTTAGTAAAGTGTTGATGGGGTTTTTCCTACAAAATACATGTAAATTTGGGCGGATTCATTAACCTATTTTTTAACTCTCGTATTATGATTAAAAAACTACTCCGCCCCTTGGTAGTTGGGCTATTTTATTTGACTACTGCGATTACTTTTTCACAGACCGTTTTTATCAACGAACTTCATTACGACAATGCAAGTACGGATGCAGATGAAGCCATAGAAATTGCAGGTCCTGCAGGCACAGATTTAACAGGGTGGTCATTGGTACTCTACAACGGATCCAACGGTACGGTGTATGCTACTATCAATTTAACTGGAGTACTGCCCGACCAACAAGCTGGGTTCGGTACAGCAATAGAATTGATTCCCGGAATTCAAAATGGCGCCCCAGATGGTGTTGCCTTGGTAAATGGGACAACTGTAATTCAGTTTTTGAGTTATGAAGGTAGCTTTACGGCCGTGGGAGGTCCGGCGGACGGACAGATCAGTACCGATATCGGTATAGCGGAAAGCTCGGGGACACCTTTAGGCGCATCCCTGGTTTTAACCGGGGAAGGTACCGAGTATACCGATTTTAACTGGACGGTAGCCACTAGCAACAGCTATGGTGCCATTAATACGGACCAGTCTTTTGGCACCCCTGTATTGCTGCCCTTGATCAACGAATTTGTCTTCAACCATACGTCCTCGGATACCGATGAATTTGTAGAGGTCTTTACGGTGGCCAATACGGATCTCAGTGCATTTACCCTACTGGAAATAGAAGGCGATGCCAATGCCCCGGGTACCATTGATGAAGTTATTCCTTTAACAAGTACCGATGCCAATGGGTATTTTACTACCGGGTTTTCCAACAATGCTTTCGAGAACGGTACGGTTTCCCTACTACTGGTCAACAATTTTACCGGGAATCTTGGGGATGACCTGGATACCAACGATGATGGTATATTGGATACACTACCATGGGACGTAATTTCAGATGCTATTGCCGTTACCGATGGGGATACAGGGGATTTCACCTATGGATCCACTACTTTGGAACCGGGTTTCGACGGGATTACTTTTACAGTAGGAGGGGCCTCCAGGATTCCAAACGGTACAGATACGGATGCTGTTACCAATTGGGCAAGAAATGATTTTGATGGTCAGGGCCTACCTAGTTTTCCGGATGCCGTAGCAACTAATGGAGAAGCCTTGAACACCCCCGGCGAGGAAAATGAGGTCGTCATTGTTATAGAGCCCATAAATTTAATAATCAATGAACTGGACGCGGATACCTCCGGCACGGATGCTTTGGAATTTATAGAACTCTATGACGGTGGGGCCGGTAATGCGGCCTTGGACGGCTATGTGCTTGTACTGTACAATGGCAGCGGAGATAGTAGCTATAACGCCTTTGACCTGGACGGCTTCACCACCGATGCCAACGGCTATTTTGTTTTGGGAAATACCGATGTCCCCGGAGCGGCGATTATTTTTTCGGGGAATGGATTGCAAAACGGGGCGGATGCGGTGGCTTTATATGAAGGCAATGCGGCCGACTTTCCAAACGGAACGGCCCTTTCACTCACCAATCTGGTAGACGCTATTGTTTATGATACCAATGACGCGGATGATGCAACCTTATTGACGCTTTTAAACACCCGGGAAGCCCAATTAAATGAAGATGAACTGGGTAATAAAGACGAGCATTCCTTACAGCGGTTTGTCAACGGATCAGGAGGTCCAAGAACAACTGCTAATTATGTAAATGCAATTCCGACCCCTGGCAGGAGCAATACGAATGCTACAGAACCCATAAGTATAGTCATCAATGAATTGGACGTGGACACGCCCAGTTCCGACACCGAGGAATTTGTAGAGCTATATGATGGGGGAGCAGGAAATACCGCTTTGGATGGTTTCACCCTAGTGCTCTATAATGGTAACGGGGATGTTAGCTATAACGCTTTTGATCTGGACGGATTTACTACGGATGCCAATGGCTATTTTGTTATTGGTAATGCCACGGTCACCAATATTGACTTCACAGTCCCCGATGGCACGTTTCAAAATGGCGCGGATGCCGTAGCCCTATATCAGGCCGATGCCGTGGCTTTTCCGAATGGTACGGTGATTACCACGGACGGACTTATAGATGCGCTGGTATATGGTACTGGTGATCCCGATGATGTGGAACTACTAGCACTTTTGAACCCCGGACAGTTACAGGTAGACGAAAATGAGAACGGTAGCCAAACATCGGAATCCATGCAGCGTATTCCGAACGGGGATGGAGGTGCACTTAATACAACTACCTATACCGCCGCTACGCCTACTCCCGGAGTCGCAAATGACCTGGTCATTATGCCAGGAGAAATAATTTCCATAGCTGATGCCAGAACTGCGGCCGCAGGAAGTGTGGTTACCATTACCGGAATTCTCACCGCTTCGGATAATTTTGCAGGACCTGCATTTATACAGGATACTACGGGAGGGATCGCCATTTTTGATGACACCGTTCATGGTGATGATGTCTTTGCTATAGGAGATTCACTGACCGTTACAGGTACACGTACGGCATTTAATGCACTGGAACAGATAAGTCCGGTTGCCGTGGTCAATGATAATTCTCCCGCTACAACCGTTGTAACCCCTAGGACCATTACCCTGGGAGAATTGGCAAACTATCCAGGAGAACTGGTACGGATCGAAAATGTAAGCTTCCCCAATCCCGGCGATTTACTTTTTGGAAATTCCAATTTTACACTTACCGATGCCAGTGGTACGGGCGAAATGCGTATAGATAATGATGTATTGGATCTGGTAGGGTTGGCACAGCCCGAATCCTGTTCGGAAATTATAGGGGTCGTAGGGAGATTCAACGATACCTTTCAGCTCCTTCCAAGAATAGCTAGCGATCTGTCCTGTGCGGAGCCCTTTGTGCCTCCTGGTGATACCATTGGTATTCCAAAAGAGGAAACTTTTGATATAGTTACCTGGAATATCGAATGGTTCGGTGATGAGAACAACTCACCGGCAGCAGGCAATCCGCTATCCGATCCCATACAAAGGGATAGCGTACAGACTATTTTAGAACAGTTGGATGCAGATGTGTATACGGTACAGGAAATTGCGGACGACGCTTTGTTCGATGAACTAGTCAATTTGTTGCCCGGTTACGATTACGTATTATCGACCGCATTTTCAAACCCCAGTGGTACACCCCCCTTTCAGAAACTAGGTTTTATCTATAAGACTGAAACTGTTAGTCCGGTAAGTACCCAAGTACTCTTACAAACCATACATCCCCTCTACAATGGGGGCGACGACAGCGCTTTGGTGGATTATCCCAGTGAAACTACACGTTTCTATGCAAGTGGTCGCTTGCCTTTTTTAATGACCGCAGATATTACCATTAACGGCGCAACCGAACAATTGGACCTGATTGCCCTGCATGCAAGGGCCAATAGTAGTAGCGACTCCCAAAACAGGTATGACATGCGTACCTATGACGTAGGCGTCTTAAAGGATTCACTAGATGTGCAATTTGCCGATCGAAAAGTAATTTTATTAGGCGATTATAATGATGATGTAGATGAAACCGTGGCGGATATCCCGTCTACGATCTCTAGTTTCCAAGTATATGTGGATGACCCTTTAAACTATAATATTGTAAGTTCAGCCTTAAGTGATCAAGGCTTACGATCTTTTGTGTCCCGGGAAAATATGATCGATCATATCGGAATTAGCGATGAGTTGTTCGAAAGCTATATCGATAGTTCGGTCACGGTCCATTATGAAGTGTACGACAATGATTATTCCCGAACCGCTTCAGATCACTTTCCGGTATCGGCCCGTTTTCAGTTGACCCCGTTGACCCTTACCGAAGTGGAAATTACCAATGTTAGTTGCAATGGGGAAAATGATGGCACTGCAACCGTAATGATTAACGGGGGTGCGCCGCCTTATGCATATGCTTGGAGCGATGGACAAACCACGGCAACGGCCACTGACCTGTCTCCCGGGAGTTATAGTGTGGTAGTGACCGATTTTCTTGGTAGAATGGTGATTTCAGAGGATATCCGAATAGAGGAGCCGCAGGAAATCGACTTTTCGATTACTCAAGAATCAGCGGTTTATATTGGCTATGACCCGGCCGCTTGCACCACCTTGTCCGTTACGGACATCAGTGCTTCACCCGATACCTTTGAATTTAACTGGAGTACGGGAGAAACAACGGAAAACATAACCATATGTCCGGAGGCCACCACCACCTATAGTGTAACGGTAACCGATGAAAACGGATGCACCTCAACCAAAGAAATAACCGTAGAAGTAATTGATATCAGTTGTGGAAACAACCCCTACCGTCCCAAAGTCACTATCTGCCATAGGGGAAAAACACTTTGCGTACCACAATGGGCAGTGCAATGGCATTTGGATCACGGGGATACCTTGGGAGAGTGTGGACCGGATAACGTACTGATAATTACAAAAGTAATCGTAGCACCCAATCCCGTACGGAACAACACCAAAGTATATTTAAAAAGTAATGAAGCGGTTACGGCCAGCTTTGTGCTCTATGATTTTTATGGAAGAGAACGGTTAAGTACTGTCCATGAAATTCCATCAGGGTCCTCAACGGTACAAATTAACTTCCGTAGTTTACCAAGAGGTATTTATTTTTTAAAAACAAAAGTTGGCGGTGTGCTACAGCAGACCAATATCATTCTTAAGCGCTGATCAGGGATGCCCTTGGGGGCGTTATAAGTGCGTAAATTTAAAACAAAACGCCAAGGGGCTTGGACTCCTTGGCGTTTTTATATAATCTGGGTGGGACATACGGGACAATAAACATTTTTATCTATTTTTGACAAAAGCCATAACCATGCATCTAAAAAACCAGTTCCTTTTACTTACCCTATGTTTATTTTTGTCGGCATGCAAGACCGAGCCACAACCGGAAGTGGAGGTCAATTTTTACGAAACCCAACTTTTTAAGGACATACAACTAAATGCGGTCTTTCCCGATTCAAAAACATTGGTGGACCTGGTTCCAAAACAGTCGTACGCTGCACTTGTTGATACTTATGAGCAGGAAAAGAATGCTCCCGATTTTGACTTAAAGGCTTTCGTAGAAAAGAATTTCAGCGATAAATCAATGGCAACCTTGTCCTTTGCCACGGATACCACCAAAACCATGTACGAGCATATCAGTAGTATCTGGAGCAAGCTTACCAGGGGTCCCGATTCCGTAATTCCCTATTCTTCGCGTTTGGCTTTGCCCAATGCATATGTAGTGCCGGGGGGCAGATTTCAGGAAATCTATTATTGGGACAGTTACTTTACCTTGGAAGGCCTGGTAGTAGATGGCCAGGATGAGCTTGCCACCAATATGGTGGATAATTTTAGTTTTTTGATCGATAGCATCGGTTTTATCCCCAACGGTACCAGGGATTATTTTTTATCGCGATCACAACCGCCTTTCTATGCTTTAATGGTTGATGCCTTGACACGAAAAGATAAAAATATCCTGTTGACCTATCATCCCCAAATTATAAAGGAATACGAATTTTGGATGTCCGGAGAAGAAAACTTGGACATGCCCTATACCACTGAAAAACACGTGGTACGCTTGGAGGAGGGTGTTTTGAACAGGTATTGGGATAGTAGAAAGACCCCGCGCCAAGAGGCTTATAAAGAAGATATTCACTTGGCAAGTGAATTAAGCTCCGATACGGAAAAAGCAGATTTATATGCCAATCTAAGGGCAGGTGCCGCCTCCGGTTGGGATTATAGCAGCCGTTGGTTCGGAACCGATAGGGATTTTGGTTCCACCACTACAACCACCATCATACCGGTAGATTTAAATGGCCTATTATACTTTATGGAAACCAAGATTGCCGAAGGATACGGGCTTCAAGGGGATATGGAAAACAAAGAACTTTATGAAAAAAAGGCGGAAGTCCGTAAAATTACCCTACAAAAGTACTTATGGGATTCGGAAAAAAAGTTTTTCATGGATTATGATTTTAAGCTAAGGGCGACCACGGACGAGTTTACATTAGCAGGAGTTTTTCCACTCTTTTTTAAGCTGGCTACCGAAGAACAGGCCAAAGCGGTAAAAGATCGACTCCTGACGAATTTTCTAAAGGACGGTGGATTGGTAACCACGTTGAAAAATACGGGACAACAATGGGATGCCCCTAACGGTTGGGCCCCTTTGCAATGGATTGCAGTGCATGGTTTACTAAATTATGGGTACAAGGAAGAGGCCAAGGACATTATGCAGCGTTGGTTGGCACTGAATCAAAAAGTATATAAAAACACCGGTAAGATGATGGAAAAATATAATGTGGAAGATGTTAGCTTGCTTTCCGGTGGAGGAGAATACGAAACCCAAGACGGTTTTGGTTGGACCAATGGTGTGGCCTTAGGCTTTAAAAGCCTATTGGATCAAATGGAAAAAGAAGACTAACACTCTAAAGCTTTAGTTAAAGTAAACTCCAAAGGAGTAGGGATTGCCTACTTTTATAAAATGCAGAAATCATTACTCTTTATTCCCGATATCTCCGGTTATACCAAGTTTATACAGACCACCGAGGCTGCACATAGTCAACATGTCATTTCGGAATTGTTGGAAGTATTGATCAGTGCCAATATCCAAAATTTAAAGCTTGCAGAAATAGAGGGGGATGCTTTATTCTTTTATAAGGAAGAGGATATTCCTTCACAGGAGAATCTTTTGGCACAAATAGAACTAATGTTCACGGCATTTTACAGTCATTTAAAAATGCTGGAGACCAACCGCATCTGCCCTTGCAATGCCTGCGCCACTGCGCCCAATTTGCAGCTGAAGATTGTAGCCCATTGCGGCGAATTGCAGCATATTAAGGTACAAGGCAATCGAAAACCTTTTGGCGAACAGGTCATTGAAGCACATAGATTGCTTAAAAATTCCGTAGCGAGCGATAATTATATATTGATCAGCAAAGATCTTGCCAGTACTATAGAATTGTCCAAATACTATTACAGTAAGGTATTTCGATTTGAGCAAGGAAAGGATACCTATGACGAAAGGGAGATGGAATATATCTATTCCTTGATCGATCGGAAAAAATTAAACCTAAAGGCTTTTGAAGATCCTAAAAAAGTTTCTTTCGATCGTCCTGCGCAATTGACCTTTCAAAAGGAGTATCCCCTTGCGGCCCAACTTCTTATGGAATACATCACCAACTATACCTTCCGCCATAACTGGGTGAAAGGAGTGGATAAATTTGAGTATAACGAAAATGAAGTGACCCGTTTGGGTACCGAACATATCTGTGTGGTTAATGGCAAGCACCTCAACTTTGTAACCGTTACCAAGGATGTAGCCCCGGGACAGTTGATCTACGGGGAACTGACTACGAGTCCGCCCCCTGTGGATAAATTATTCCAATTTTTTATCTTGACTCCACTTACGGACACCTCTTGCCAACTTACGGTAGAGTTCTTTTGGGAAGCCAGATCGCCCTTGAAGAAATTGATGATTTCGGTATTGGCCAAAAATGCATTCAAAAAGGGGATGACCAATAATCTGGACAATCTATATACTTTTGTTACCCAAGAACATGGAGATAATCATACGGTATCGTCTAGATAAGACCCTAAATTACCCAGTGCATCATCCCAGAATTGTTCATAGAACTTAAGCCATTGGTTTACTTCCTTCAGTGGTTTTGCATCCGCATAACAAAAACGCTCTCGTCCCTCCGTACTTATTTTTATTAAGCCTGCATGCTCCAATGTTTTTAAATGCTTGGTCACTCCCTGACGGCTTATCTCAAATTGATTGGAGATTTGGGTAATGGGCAGCGCAGTGGCCGCCACTAACAAGGCATGAAAAATTTCACGCCTTGTCGGGTCGGCTATGGCCTTTAGTATTTTAGTGATTTTATCAGGCATGAACTTCTTTGATTAAGTATTCGGAAAGTTCGTTGATACAATTATCCCATCCACCGTTAAAACTATTGAACATGCTAACGGCCGTATCCCCCGGGTAATTGGATATGCCCGAATGTTCCAAGTAAAGCTTGGTACCTTGGCCTACTTTTTCTAACACCCATTTTACGGTGGTTTCCGCATCCGTGTTTTCCACTATCCAAGTATACACTAAAGTATATGGATCGGCTTTTTGTACAACACCCGTAATCTGTGTACAATTTTCACCTTTGCTATTAAAGGTGTATGCATACCCGGTTTCTGCCTTAAAGTCGGCCTTTATAAACCAGTTTGAAATTTCCTCCGCTTGGGAAATGGCATTCCATACCCTGTCAATGGGGTGATTAAAGACATGTTCTTTGATGATTGAATCGTTCATAACTCGTAAATTTTTAGATTAATATGCAACTATATGGTTGCTAATATAGTAATTAAAATTAAAACCGCAACTATTTGGTTGCTTTTTTAACTTTTAGCCTTTCCCCGCTTCCGGAGTAGGGGGTGGGTTCCTATTCCCTATTTAATTCCTCTAATAGTTGTGCGTAAGTTTCAATAGAGGTAAAGAGTCTGCCACCCACATTCACTATGGGCCTATCAATAGAATCCAAGGGTTGGCTAAAGGAACGCTTCAATTGATCTTTCACTTCCGGGCTTTCGCTCAAGATATATTTCCGAAAAATATAACTGCTCTCGTTCAAGGGTTGTACAATACTATCGCAAGTCAGGCAAGCATCTGTGATATATACGGTTATGTGTTTTTTAGGCTTAATTTTGATGCGCTCAAACTCCTTCTTCATCGCACGTCTGGATAAACTGTCGTTCACCAATAAATCATAGGTATAGGAAGGGCGTTTGCCCCTTTCCAAAATAATAGTCTTTAAATGTACCCTGGTAGCGGCCGGAACACGGATTAAACGGGGACGGCCCTGACTTTGTCTGAAGTTAGTCCCTTTAATGGTAATCTGCACATCATAATCCTGTTCGGTCTCATTGAGCGCATAGAACGCCAAGCGGTTTGGAATATCTTTTGTAATTACCCTTATTGGTTTTTGCTGTGCACTTCCTTTAAGAACCAGGAACAAGAGTAGTAATATCATCTTTTTCATTTTCATAGTTTTAAGCTTGAAGTTATTTATTAAGATAACCCGTTGCGCATTCTGGAGGTTACAAATCGGAAAAAGCGTCAGTTCGAGTGGTTTTTCGCAACAAAGTGGAGAAAAATTGTATCGAGAACAGCTTTTTTGATCCAAAGCTCTATTCTCGATATACTTCTTCCTCCGGTCGAAGCACCTGCCTACCGTAGGCAGGCTCGAACTGACGAATTTTGAATCTTAAAATCAAGATGCATAACGGTTTAAGATAAGAATAATACCCTTTAAATGATTAAAATCCGATAAAACATACTATAAAACAGTGAAGGACATCTATGTTTTATCCTTCCGTATGGAAATACGAAAATGTACCTTAAAATATTTGCAAAATTTCATACCTTGTTTACGACTAAAAATTCCCCTTAAATTAGAATATAACAGCAAACCACATGAACAAAATTACAAGGAATTCACTTGCGTTTTTTTTAACGATCGGCATGATTGTTACCATAAACGCCCAACAATTAACAGCAGAAACTTTTAGCGGACTGGAGTTCAGGAATTTGGGTCCGGCGCTAACCTCCGGTAGAATAGCCGACATTGCCATTCATCCCGAAAATGAAAGCATATGGTATGTGGCCGTGGGTTCGGGAGGGGTTTGGAAAACTACCAATGCAGGAACTACCTGGAAACCGATTTTTGATAAGCAAACAAGTTATTCCATAGGGTGTATTACCATCGACCCCAATAACCCACGTACAATTTGGGTGGGTACGGGTGAAAATGTCGGCGGAAGGCACGTTGGTTTCGGCGACGGTGTTTATGTAAGTAAGGACGATGGAAAAACCTGGAACAACATGGGCTTAAAGCAGTCGGAGCATATTTCCAAAATAATTATCCACCCGGAAAACCCTGACGTTATCTGGGTGGCGGCCCAAGGCCCTTTATGGAGTAGTGGTGATGAGCGTGGGCTATACAAATCTGTCGATGGTGGCAAAACTTGGAAAAAGACACTGGGAGACGCGCAATGGACCGGTGTTACGGACATGTTGATAGACCCGTTAAATCCCGATCTGCTCTACGCCGCAACATGGGACAGACATCGAACCGTAGCCGCTTATTTAGGGGGCGGACCCGGTTCGGGGATTCATAAAAGTGCCGACGGGGGAGAAACATGGAAAAAATTAACGGAGGGTATTCCAAAATCGAACCTTGGAAAAATAGGTTTGGCCCTATCACCTTTTAATTCGGATGTCATCTATGCGGCAATTGAACTGGACAGAAAAAAAGGCGGTGTCTTTATGTCCACAAATCAAGGCGCATCATGGAAAAAGCAGTCCGATGCGGTATCCGGAGGAACCGGACCACATTATTATCAGGAATTATATGCCTCACCCCATCAGGAAGGCCGACTTTATTTAATGAGCAATACGGTCCAGATTTCCGATAACCATGGGAAGACCTTTACTTTCATGAACGAAAAAAATAAGCATGTGGATAGTCATGCCATGGCCTTTAAAAAGTCGGATCCCAACTATGTGTTGTTCGGAACGGACGGTGGTTTGTATGAAAGCTTTGATTTAACCCATAAATGGCGTTACGTATCCAACCTACCCTTGACCCAATATTACAAGGTAGCCGTAGATGATGCGCTGCCATTCTATAACATTTATGGTGGCACACAGGACAACGGTTCCCATGGGGGGCCATCACGGACCAGGAGCGAAGCCGGTATCCGAAATGCCGATTGGTGGATTACCCTAGGTGCAGACGGGCATCAATCCGCTACCGAACCCGGTAACCCGGATATTACCTACGGGGAATTTCAACAGGGATGGCTTTGGAGAATAGATCAGACCACCGGGGAAACCGTATTTATACAGCCCCAACCAAAAGAAGGGGAGCCCTATGAGCGCTTTAATTGGGATGCGCCCATTTTGGTCAGCCCGCACAATCCTCAACGTCTTTATTTCGCCTCTTATCGGGTCTGGAAATCGGAAAATAGGGGAGATGAATGGACCGCGATATCCAACGACCTTACCCAAAATCAGGAACGGATAGCATTACCTATAATGGGACAGCAGCAAAGTTGGGACAACGCTTGGGATGTTGGGGCCATGTCTGTTTACAATACCATTACTTCCTTGGCGGAATCACCAAAACAGGAAGGCCTTATTTATGCAGGTACGGATGACGGCATTATACAAGTAACGGAAGATGGGGGAACTACCTGGAGAAAAATAGAAGTAGGGAGCATCAAGGGTGTTCCAGCTACCGCTTTTGTAAATGATATTAGGGCCGATCTGTTCGATGCCGGAACCGTATATGCCGCTTTGGACAATCACAAATATGGAGATTTTAAGCCCTATCTGATCAAAAGTACGGACAAGGGAAACACATGGTCCTCCATCAACGGAAATTTACCCGGTCGTCTGCTAACATGGCGTTTGGTTCAAGATCATGTGAAGAAGAATCTATTGTTTGCAGCGACCGAATTTGGAATCTATTTCACTTATAATGGCGGCGTCAATTGGGTTCAACTGAAAGGTGGGCTCCCAACAATTTCCTTTAGGGATATCACCATTCAACGTAGGGAAAATGATCTGGTCGCCGCTTCTTTTGGCAGGGGCTTCTTTGTGCTGGACGATATAACGCCGATACGTGAATTTACAACGGATACCCAAAAAGCGGAAGCAACATTATTTAAAGTGAAACCCGCCTATTGGTATGTTGAAAAGGATGCTATGTATGGGCAGGGCGATAATGATTACAAAGCAAAGAATCCTCTTTTCGGAGCTGTTTTCACCTATTTCCTGCCAGAAAAATTAAAGTCCATAAAAGATGTCCGTCAGGAAAAAGAGAAGAAACTGGTGGAGCAAAAAAGTGAGATCAGCTTTCCGGGCTGGGAGGCGTTGGAAGCGGAGAAGCGGCAGGATTCTTCCGCCATCCTTCTCACGGTTAAAAACAGTGCGGGCAAGGTGGTAACTACCGTGAAGGGCACCAACAAAAAAGGTTTTAATCGTGTCAATTGGAAACTGACCTATCCCGATAAAAGCGGGGAACCTCTAAAACCTGTTAAGAGCGAGGACGATTTTTTTGGAAGCGATCTTTTGGCCACACCGGGGAATTATACCGTAAGTCTTTCCAAACGTGTGGATGGTCAGGTTTCACAATTGGCAGGTCCGGAAGCCTTTGAGGTCGTTCCTTTGGCCGAAGGCGCCTTAAAAGGGTCGCCTTACGAAGATATCGAACGTTTTAGAGAGACCTATCAGTCTTTCCAACAAGACCTTAGCGCTACAAATTCCGTAGTCTCCAAAAAGCTTTTATCCGTAGGCGCCATGAAGCGTGCCTTGGACAAATCCACCAATCCAACAAACGATTTGATAAGCCGTATATACGATGCTAGACAACAACTATTGGATATTGAAAAGGAATTGGTGGGCGATAAGACCAAGGGCGAAATAGGGGAACGTTCCGATCCTACACCTGGCAACGGTAATTTTATCGGTATGGTCGCTTTAAGTTCATCTACCTATGGCCCTACGGCCAACCATAGATCGGCCTTGGGCAGAGCTACCAAACAATTGGGAACCATTAAGGCAAAACTTCAAGTTATGGTCAAAACGGTACTCCCTAAAATTGAACAGGACCTTAAGGCGGCAGGAGCGCCTTGGATAGAAGGACAGGGCTTGATCGATGATGAGTAGTTTATGAGAACTTTAAGGTATAGGTACGGACCTTTTTAATATCTTGTGATAATGAAGTCCAAACCAAACATAGTAACAATTGTTCTTATACTTTTTACGCAACTAGGGGCTATGGCCCAATATACTTCGAACGACTGGGAGGAGCGCGATAAATGGATGAAACTCTCCAAGGTATATGAACTGGCAGGAATAGAAAAAGGAAATGTCGTAGCCGATGTGGGCTGCCATGAAGGATACTTAAGTCTTCGTTTGTCCAAAAGGGTAGGGGAAGACGGAAAAGTATATGCCGTTGATGTTAGGGAAGACCGTTTGGAAACCCTAAGGAAACATCTGGAAAAACAGGAGTTTAAAAATGTAGAGGTGGTTTTAGGTGCTTATGATAATCCCAAACTACCGGACAAATCCTTGGACGTGGTCATTGTAATGGATACCTATCATGAAATGGATGATTATATGAAGATATTGGCCCATATTAAAAAGGCCTTAAAACCCAACGGACGTATCCTTATTCTAGAGAAGCTTAAACAGCATATGAAATCCAAGGACAGGAGCCAACAGGCAGATGCACATACCTTATCGCTCAAATATGTAAAAAGCGAGTTAGAGGAAGCTGGTTTTTCAGTGACCAAGGAAGTAAAGGATTTTGGTGTTTGGAACAAGGAAAAGAATAAACGGATGTGGGTACTTGTTGCCGTTCCCCTGGACATTTAACCCATAGCTTTGTCAATTGTCATATATAATTTAAGGAACACTTTTAAAACCATCGATCATGAAACTATTGCTTACCACCTTTGTTTTACTCATCTTTTTGCCTTTTTCCGATACGGATAAAGAAGCGATCACTACCGCCCTCAATTATTATATGGAAGGCTCCATGAACCGGGATTTCAATACCCTCAAAGAAGCTTTTCATGAAAATGCGATCATGACCATTGCCGATGAAAAGGAAGGCACCTTTAAGCAAGTCAATGCCAGGGAGTTCTTTTCAAAAATGAAACCTGGAGAGCCTTTAAAACGTACCAATACCATTGTGAGTATAGATATTGCCGGACAGACTGCGATTGCACGACTCAAAATAGAAGATGATGAAAAAATCTTCCACGATTTTATGACACTTCAAAAATTCAAGGACCGCTGGTACATTGTAAACAAAAGTTTTTACAGGGAAGTAAAATAGGGCCGTCCATAAAACGATAGTCTTGACCGGATCATCGTAAGAACCTAATGCAAATAACAACACTAAATAACCTAAAACCTTTAAATCATGAAAAAACAGTACATCGTATGGTATATCATCCTAAGCTGTCTTTTAGTAAGTATTACAGAAGTCAGGGCACAGGAAGATATCTTTCAAAAATTGGAAAAAATAGCGGTCGTCGACCAAAAAGTTATGGTGCCCATGCGCGATGGTGTCCGATTGGCAACGGATATCTATCGTCCGAAGAATACTGGGAAGGTGCCCATTATTTTTTCAAGAACACCTTATAATTTTAATACCTGGGTAGAGGGAAAACAGGCCACAAGAACTGCTGAAAGAGCTTATGAAGCGGTGGAAAAAGGATATGCCTATGTAGTTCAAAATGAACGGGGAAGGTATTTTTCCGAAGGGGAATGGGACATTTTGGGTACTCCGCTGACCGATGGTTATGATGCCTTTAGTTGGATGAAAGATCAGCCGTGGTCCAACGGTAAAATTGGCACCTTAGGTTGTTCTTCCACGGCAGAATGGCAGATGGCGGTAGCGGCATTGGACCATCCGTCACATGCGGCCATGGTGGCGCAAGGTTTTGGCGCTGGGGTCGGACAGGTAGGCGACTATAGAGAGCAGGGCAATTGGTATCGGGGCGGTGCCGAACAAATGTTGTTTTTCTCTTGGTTGTACGGTGTAGAGCACGATAAATTCAAACCTAGGATTCCAGCCGGGGCTACACAGGAGGATTTAATTCGGATATCCCGTTTTTATGACCTAGATCCGGACAATCCCGAGGTGGATATGTCCAAGGCCTTCAAGCATTTGCCTATTCAGGATATCCTAAAAAATATAAATGGCAAGCAGGATGTTTTTGATAAAATGGTGCGCCGGACCCCCATGCACGAGGACTGGTATAAGGGCGGACTGTACCATGATTCCATGGAACTGGGAGTACCAAGCTTTTGGTTCGCCTCTTGGTACGATGTTTCTATAAGCCCCAACATAGCCCTTTTTAATCATGTTCGAAAAAACGCCAAAGATGCTGAAATACGGGACAACCAATATCTGATTATCGCCCCGGTCTTACATTGCGGCTATACAAGGGCTACTGAAAACACCATGGTGGGCGAACGGAGTGTAGGCGATGCCAGATTAAACTATGCCGAACAGATTTATGCTTGGTTCGATTTATGGTTAAAAGGGGAACAGAATGATTTTAAGGCAAAAACCCCTAGGGTTCAGTATTATACCATGGGGAGCAATACATGGCAGTCTGCGGATACCTGGCCTCCCAAAAATACCCAAATGACAACCTTCTATTTGCATAGCGACGGGAAGGCCAATAGCCTTTTCGGTGATGGAAAATTGTCCGTGTCCGAGCCAAGTGAGGTAGACCGTCCAGATGCGTTTACCTACGATCCCATGAATCCTGTGCAATCCAATGGTGGAAATGTTTGTTGCATGGGAAATGCCGTTAAAGGCGGGGCCTTTGATCAGCAGGCTTTAGAAACCAGACAGGACATTTTGGTCTATACCACGGATCCTTTGGAAAAAGGGCAGGAAGTTACGGGCTTTATTGAGTCTACCCTTTATGTGTCCTCCGATGTAAAGGATACTGATTTTACGATTAAAATACTGGACGTTTATCCGGACGGCAGGGCCTATAATCTGGATGAGACCATACAAAGAGTACGGTATCGTGAAGGGTATGACCAAGCGGTTTTTATGGAAAAGGATACCGTTTACAAAGTGGACCTGACCCCTATGGCCACCAGTAACTATTTTAAGGAGGGCCACCGTATCCGTATTGAAATATCTAGTAGCAACTTTCCTCGTTTCGCAAGGAATTTAAATACGGGAGGAAAAAACTACGACGAAAAAGAGGGGGTAACGGCCCACAATAAAGTACATCATTCCGCACAGTATCCATCAAAGGTGGTACTGCCTATGGTAAAAAAATAAAGTGAATTTTTCGAAATAAAAGGTGAAAATTACGGGAAAATCTTTTCCGAAAATTTATAATAATATAGGTATACCTTTATATTTACGGTACGTAATCCCACATATAAATCCATGCAAAAAGAGCTTTTGGAACAGTGTCATCAACGTATTGCACCCTATATTCATCATACTCCCGTACTCACTTCTCGCTTGATCAATGAAATAGCGGGTGCGGAATTGTTCTTCAAATGCGAAAACTTCCAACGGATGGGGGCCTATAAAATACGGGGCGCCGCCAATGCCATATTACAGCTAACGCATGCGCAAAGGGCCAATGGGGTGGTGACCCATTCCTCGGGAAATTTTGCCCAGGCACTTTCCTTGGCCGCACAAAGTTTGAACGTGCAAGCCTATATTGTAATGCCCAAGACCGCTCCCCAAGTAAAAAAAGATGCCGTTTTGGAATACGGGGGGCACATTATTGAATGCGAGCCAACCCTCGATGCAAGAAACAAAGCGGCTAAAGAAATTGAAGTAGGGAAGGGGGCAAGCTTTATACACCCCTCCAACGATATGAACGTAATCATTGGTCAAGGCACTGCGGGACTGGAATTATTGCATTCACATCCAGACTTGGCATATATCATTACACCTGTTGGGGGTGGCGGACTCATAGCAGGTACTGCCCTAGCAGCACATTATTTTAGCAAGGATTGCAAGGTGATCGGGAGCGAACCCTTTGAGGTAGATGATGCCTATAGATCGCTACAAAGTGGAGTGATAGAACACAATGTTACCACAAATACGATAGCCGACGGCCTTAAGACCCAACTGGGCGATAAAAATTTTCCTATCATCCAACAATATGTGGACCAAATCATCCGTGTTAGCGAGAATGAAATTGTGGCGGCCATGCGTATGATATGGGAGCGAATGAAAATAGTAGTGGAACCTTCAAGCGCCGTTGCTTTGGCAGCCCTATTGCGGGAAAAGGAATTCTTTAAAGCTAAAAAAATAGGAATCATCATTTCCGGGGGCAATGTAGATTTGGGCAAGCTGCCCTTTTAAACCACTTAATCAAAAGTAAACGGTGGCAGTAGGTATTAGGCAATAGGTATTTGATAACCGGAAACTGGATACTATCTTTCCAAAGACAAAGGAAAAAAGGCCAGACCAGAAACCAAATTCTGAATTCTGAATTCCAAAAACTGGAACGTCATTTGGGTGCCTGAGTGATCGTGAAACGATCGTATCTAGGGCAAAACAAAGGATAAAGGACAAATCCATCATCCGTTATGCAGACCCTTCCGTCCTGACAGTATCGTCAGGACACCTTCCCTTGACTAAGGGAAGGAGCTAAAATTCATGTTCCCAATGGAATTTTTGGCGAGATGAGCGATATATAAATTAACTTATTCCGGCCCAACACCCTAAATTCTGAAACCAGAAACTGGAAACTGTAAGATGGAATGTTATTTCGATACGATTTTCTATTCGAAAATCACTCAATGACCCTATGTGGGTGCCTGAGTAATCGTGAAACGATTGTATCGAAGGCACGTCAAATAGTAAATAGTTCCTTGGAAACCGAAAGTCTTATCTTAAACGTTAACGGTTAACGGTAGGTTTTTCCACGATCAACCTTTTACGAATAACGAACAACCATTAACCATTAACGAACAACTGAATAGCCCATTAACCTAATACGCATTACTCAATACTGATTAACTTAAGTTAGCTTGGCCTACCTGCCGTGTTGGGGGTTTCAACTAGAGATTGTGATAAATGAAGCTTTTAAGGGCACTAAAACCGTTAATTTTTACGTTGTTATCTTGCAAACCACAAATACAATGGAAATGATTCTAGTTAAAAGTAATGTCCGAAACTGGTTATTGGTCGGTACGGTACTATTTATAGTATTGGGCTGTAGCAACGACAAGGACAACGATGCCAATACCACTGATCAAGCCATACTTTCCCAGGCGGAAGTAGCTCAAATCCTGGATACCGATGAACTGTCCGGAATAGCGGATAATATTATTACCGGAATCTTTATGGACAATCCCAATGGTCTCAGCGCTAAGACCCAGCCCGATTGTTATGAGGCCGATTATGGTGATGCGGGATTCTCCGTTACTTTTACGGACTGCAGCATAGATGATGCGGCCAGTGTAAATGGTACCTTAGCGGTAACATATACTTCGGGGGAAGACTCCCTATCCTTTACGGTTAGTTTTGATAACTTTACCGTTGACGGTATCGTATTGAACGGTACCCGAAGCTTTAGTTTTAACGGTCTAGTGGAACAAGACGCATTTGTTTTTACGGTTACAAGCGATATGGACTTAACATTGGAAGATGGTACCCTTATAAGCGAAACGGGAACCAAGACCTTTGGTTTTTCCCTGATGGATAGTTTGGAAGACAGCGGATTTACAATCGATGGTGATTGGACGGTTACTCTTGATGATAACACCTATATGATAACGGTAGACACCACATTGAAAGGCAATTTCAGCTGTGACTATTTACACACGGGGATACTACAAATCAGTAAAAACGGGATTGAAGTTTCCGTAGATTTTGGGGATGGCAGTTGTGATAATCTGGCAACACTTATATATCCAGATGGCTCTATGGAAGAATTTTCGTTGGATGACTAAGTAAGATATTAAATGATAAACATAAAACGGGAGCTATGGTCATAGCTCCCGTTTTGGATTATTAGATTATTGTGGGCTTCTTTATCTGTAATTTCTGTGGAAGGCCCATTGTACCCGTTTGCTGCTTTTAAAGCCGGTGAAAACATCGTACGTTCTTTTTTCTGTCGGTGTCTTGCTCAATGTTGCTCTCATGATTTCTTTTGTTTATAAGGGTTGTTTTATGTTGTTTGTTTTTCGGTTGTTTACTGTGCTGCCTATCTGTAATTTCTATAGGAAGCCCACTGTACACGTTTGCTGGTCTTAAAACCGGTAAAAACGTCGAAAGTTCTTTTTTCTGTCGGTGTCTTGCTCAATGTTGCTCTCATGATTTCTTTATTTTTTAAGGGTTGTTTTATGTTGTTTGTTTTTCGGTTGTTTATTGTGCCTTGCCTATCTGTAATTTCTATAGGAAGCCCACTGTACTCTTTTGCTGGTCTTAAAACCGGTAAAAACGTCGTATGTCCTTTTTTCCGTCGGTGTCTTGCTTAATGTTGCTCTCATGATTTCTTTTGTTTTTAAATGATTAGTGATGTACTTATGTCGTTATATTTCCAATTTGCTTTCATCTAAAAGACGTTAGAGTATCTTTTTTGTTACAGTACTATGTATAAAAAGGTACTATTTTAAGCATTTTTTAACATTTATAATATCAGGCTAACGAGCCATAAATAGCGTAAGTATTTTATTATCAATTTGTTACATCTATTAGAGAAGATTTCTATTTTTTTGTGATTTTAACGTTTTTCCGATGTCAACTAGAAGGATAGTACCGAAAAGCAAAACCATATGTCACGAATTAGGAGGTAATGGAATCGCGGTTTCCGTAAACCGCTATATACTGAAAGTACACGGGTTTAAAAATCAGGAACGGAATTTCTTATGGGTATCAATACAAGTAGGCAGTATTTAGTTGACAGTATCCAGTGGTCACATATCGCTTACTTAAAACTGCCGGCTGTGAAGAGCGGTAAAGGTTATATAATCGGGACAAATAACCACTCAATGACCCTGTTCGGTGCATGAGTGATTGGCTAGCAATCGTATCGAAGGCACATTGTGGAATATTAGATAGTTTCTTGGAAACGGGAAGTCTTACAATGAAGGTATATAGATTTAAAAGCAGTGAACGGGATTTATTTAAACAGTGAGCAGTGACAGTCCGCAGTCGTATCGTTTCAAAAGACCGAAGACAAAGGATAAAGGACAAAAGACCAGAAACCAGGAACTAGATAACTGGATACCACACCTAATGACCGAAACCAATAAAAAGCTCATCATACCTTTCGAAAAAGCACCCAACTATCCGCTAATCAACGCGTTAAATTTTAGTTAATTGGCGATAGGGTAGGGCTTCCCATTTTAAAAAATCGATATTTTTAGTAAAATACTACATGAAATGAAAAAAATACTACTCGGCTTAACGCTATGTGCGGCTGTTTGGGTCACGATTTCTGCGACCGTAAACAGCTTGGAAACTGACCTCAAGGAAGGATTTACCGTGGGCGACCCGGAAATTGCTTCCATCGACAAACTAACGTTTGGTCCTGAAGGAATCTTGTTCATAGGGGATTCCAAAAAAGCAAGTATCTATGCCTTGGATACCAAGGATGTACAACAAAAAGAAACGGCGGATGAAATCAATATTGAGGAATTCGATAAGAAAATAGCCGCATCGTTGGGTACGTCGGTAGAAAATATCAAAATCAATGATATGGCCGTAAACCCCATCTCCAAAAATGTATATTTCTCGGTGACCGTCACAGACGGTACCCCCATACTGCTAAAACTAAAGGGGGAACAATTGGAAAACGTTTCCCTAAAAGAAGTAAGTTATTCCACGATTATGTTGGAAAATCCCGTAGCGGTAGATGCAAAAGATAAGCGGGAACGTCCACTGCGAATATGGGCCATTTCGGACCTTAAGTATCATGACGGAAAGCTATTGGCCTCCGGACTGTCCAACAAAGAATTTGGTTCTACCTTTAGAAGCATTCCTTTTCCGTTCGGGGATAGCCAGGAATATGCCTCTTTGGAAATATGGCATGCGGCACATGGTGCCTATGAGACCCATGCCCCCATCAAAACCTTTGATGTGATTAATCTGGACAACAAAGAGTATTTAATGGCCAGTTACACCTGTACCCCCTTGGTACTCTTTCCTATGGACGAGCTTAAAAATGGGGAACATACCAAAGGGCGAACCGTTGCCGAACTAGGTTCGGGTAATTCCCCTTTGGACATGATATCCTATCAAAAAGGAGGTGAACAATACTTCTTAATGTCCAATAGCAATCGCCCGGTAATGCGTATTAAGTACAAGAGCATTGCAGATTTTAAGGATACCATGACCGAGCCTGTAGAAGAATTTGCGGTGGCCGAAGGGGTAGCCTATGATAATCTACCTTTTCCCTATGTACTGCAAATGGATAATTTGGACGACAACAATGTGGTCTATATGCAACGCACAGCGGACGGGAAGTTGATATTACGTAGTAGAACGACCAAATGGATGTAATAATTCATTATAAGATGATATTAAAGAAGATCAGGGCATTCTTGGTCTTTTTTTGTTTTATGGCAGTACTATTAGGTTGTAAAGAGGAGGGAAGCCCTACCCATGTAACGGTAACCTATCATAAGGATAAGGCCATAAACGTATCCTTTGATCTGGTAGCGGCCGAAGCTATAAAAGTATATATCGCCAATGAAACAACTACTCCGGTTTTGGGATCTTTAAACTCAAAAGGTACCAAGCATTGGTTCACACCCATAATTCCGTTTACGCCTGATGAGTCCTATAGCATATATAATGGTACCCAAAGGATAGCCACTTTTAGAATTAGGAGGCGATCCAATACCGATGCCCCTGAACTTACGGCAATATATCCCAGTAGGGACACCTTGCCCGAAAATTTATTAAAAATCTATTTGCTGTTTTCACAACCTATGCAGGAAGTGGGTAGGGCTTTGGATTATATTCAGGTGACGGACCGTACGGAACAAGAAGAGGTGCAGGTATTTTTAGATTTGGAAACCGAACTATGGAACAAGGAGCATACCCGCTTAACGCTATGGCTAGATCCCGGCCGTATTAAGACTGATCTCATACCTAATAGGGAACAAGGTTTGCCGCTGATAAAAGGACATGCCTACACCATTACCATTTCAGATCGCTGGAAAGCCGCTAATGGATCCGCTTTAAAACAAACCTATGAAAAAACGGTCTATGTTGCGGAACGGGATAGTCAACGTCCGTTAATGTCCCGTTGGAATTTAGGACTACCTAAAGCAAGTACTTCGGATCCTTTGGATATACAATTTGGGGAAGCCATGGATGCCGTATTGGTCATGGAAACGATTGCTATCCTGGATACGAAAGGAAATGCACTGGAAGGTAGCTATACCTTGCGGGAAGCGGAAAGTATTTTACGGTTCCAACCCCTAAAAAATTGGTCGCAACAGACATATGTCCTGCAGGTAGACCCTATACTTGAAGATCTTTCCGGAAACAATCTGGACCATCTTTTTGACACCGACCTGAATGAAAAAAAAGACTTAGGAGACTCGCTTTCGCAAAGACATCGAAATTTTATCATCGGTCTTTAATCAGAAAAAGATAATGGCATTAGCAAGAGCAGTGGCAGAGCTACTTCTCAAAAGTATTGACTCCGTTCTTTAATTAGAAAGCAAAAGGAGTTCCTTTTATGCCCCTTTTTCTGACATTAATTAAAACGTCAACCTTTTTAATATACAAAAACTGCCTCTCCGTTTTCACATCTAACCCACTTTGGTTCTGGACTTAATTCACAAGTGGAAACAAGTTCCCACTTTTCATTAAGTTTCTTTTGACTGACCCTGTGGATTTCTACCTTTTCTAAGAAAGAATCGACGTTTATCTTTTTTGAATAAGCAAGATAACCGGTAGGACCTGGACCACCACAAGATTTATATCCGATTGGTGTAAAAAGCCAATCTTCTGAATCTGAGCAAACTTCACTGCTTACCATACTCATTATTTCCTCCAATAAAGCATCTAATTTTGCCGTATCTGAGTTCAAATCACCATCAAAGACTAATGATGCCTTTTCCAATGTGGCTGAGTCATCGTTTGTGTCGCATCCTACAAAAAACACTGATAAACATAAACTAAATAAAATGATAGATTTTTTTAATTCCATAGATTTGAAAATTAAATTTTATAGACTATTTGTTTCCCTATAGATGTAAGAAATCGCAAAAGGAATGATTTTTTTTAAACTTTAACATATGCTGTTATTTATAGTCCTTTGAATCTTATGCTATTCTGAGAAAAGTTGTCGGGTTGACCATACAATTGTGGAAAAACCTAATTTTAACAATACCTCTAGTAAGGACCGCCTTAGGCCATTATTCCTTGGTAAAGTTGGCGGACGCGGGCAACTCGAACAACTTTAGGTCAAAGGTCGGAACAGCGGCCAATAGATGGTCAAAAATATCGGCCATAATGTATTCGTAATTCTGCCAGCGTTTGTCGCTACTAAACGCATAAATTTCCAAAGGAATACCCTGTGGGGAAGGGGCCAACTGCCGGGACATAATCATCATATCCTTGTTAACGGCCGAGTGCTGCTCTAGATATAGCTCTATATACCTACGAAATACCCCTAAATTGGTGAGGTTTCTACCATTAAGGGGCAGGGAGGTATCTATGTCCCTTTCCTTGTTATAGGCGTCGATCTTTTTTTGTCGGTTCTGTAAGTAGGGGCCTAACAATTGTATTTTTCCCAACGCTGCACGTTCTTCCGTATTTAGGAATTTAATACTGTCCTGCTTTAAAATAAGAGATCTTTTTATACGTCTCCCGCCAGATTCTTGCATACCTCGCCAGTTTTTAAAGGAATCCGAGGTCAGGGCATAGGTAGGAATGGTGGTAATGGTCTTATCAAAGTTCTGCACTTTTACGGTAGCCAGATTGATTTCTATGACATCCCCATCAGCACCGTACTTATCAAAGGTAATCCAGTCCCCAATACGTACCATATCATTAATAGTGACCTGAATACTGGCGACCAGACCCAAAATAGTATCCTTAAAAAGTAATAATAAAACAGCTGAAGCCGCCCCCAATGCGGTAAAAAACTTCCAAATGGTCGTATCTGTAACGATAGCGAAAACCGTCATTATACCGGCGATCCATACAAAAATCATAAACACCTGGATATAGCTGTCTATGGGTTTGTCCTTAAATCGGGGAAGTGTCTTAAAATAATCCCGAAAACTATGGAGCAATTTTTTGGAAATCCGTACCACTAAAAAGACACTCAGGATATGGAGGGATTTGAAGGCTACATTTTCGGCATACTGAAAATCAAAAAATACTACGGGCATCAATTCCAATGCGAACAACAAGGGTACAATGTGGGCCACATACCGGGGTACGCTATTGGTTATCAATAGATCATCAAAATTAGTTTTTGATCTTCTGGCCAATCGGGTAAAGACCGACCTTAATATTCGCCAGCTCACATAATCTATAATGAAAACCAGTAGTAAAAGTACGGCCAAAAGGGCGGCCATGTTAAGATAACGGGCCATATTCTCCGACAGGCCCAATGCTACAAAATAATCGTATAGGTAGTGAATTATAGTGCTGTTCATAGGTGTATCAACTAAAAAACAAAAATACTATGGTTTCAAAGAATTCTTGATATCCCAAAGCGGTTTTTTAAGGCTAAAACAAGGATGCCAAATTCTATTTTACCAGTATCCTGCCCGCCCGTCGTTTAAGCGCTTTTAAATAAACCAATATTCCTATGGATATTCCGGCGGATATTAAAAAACCGATAAAAATGGGTAGGGTAGTATCCCTAACATAGCTACCGATGTAAGTGCTAATGGGTACGGCCATTATGGTGGAGACAAAGCCGGTAATAGCGGCACCGATACCGGCAATATGCCCCACGGGTTGCATGGCCAAGGCCCGTAGGTTTCCGAATAAAAAGCCGATGGCAAAAAACTGCGCCCCAAAGAAAGAGAGCAATACCCCTATACTGGGATTGGGTACATTGTAAAACAGTACAATATACAGCAGTGAAATACCAAAAAATGCCCAGAGGGAGATGGTCACCAATTTTTCCATCCCATAACGCAACACAAAGGTTCCGTTCAAAAAGGTAGCACTGCCTATAGATATGGCCAAAGCGGCGAATATATAGGGAAATTCTTCCTTAAGATGATATTGTTGTTCAAATATCTGCTGCGAAGTACTTAAATAGACCATAAAAGAACCGACTATAAAACCAGAAATAAGCGTAAAACCAATAGTTTCCTTATACTTTATAAGTTCCTTTAAGCCGTCCATAAAAATGTGGGAGGTAAATTTTTCCCGCTTTTCCAAGGGGTGGGTCTCTGATTGTCGCCTCCAAAACCAGAGGGAGACCAATACACTGAAAATCAGTTGTACATAAAAAATGGCCTGCCAATTGTATCGATCTAATACCAATTTGCCTACAGCTGGGGCTATGATGGGGATGATGATAAAGACCACGGTCACAAAAGACATGATCCGGGCCATATAATCCCCGCTATACAAATCGCGGATCATGGCGATACTAATGGTACGTGGGGCCGAAAGCCCAATGCCCTGCAAGATTCTACCTGCTACCATTACCTCAAGGCTTTGCGCATAAATACAGATAAAGCTGGCGATGATGAACAAGGCAAAACCCATATACACCACCGGTTTTCTCCCTAAACTATCCGAAATAGGGCCAAAAACGAGGGGGCCGATACCCAAACCCAGAAAAATCATGGTAATCAGGAGTTGGTTGTCTATAGCATTGGTAGTTCCTATGGCCAAACCAATAACATCCAATGCCGGAAGGAGCGCATCTAAAGACAAGGCTACGATCGACATTAAGGATGCCATTAACGCTATAAATTCTAATTGGGAAAATCGCTGTTTCAGCATCCGGCAAAAATAGCGTAATCCTTGAAACAAAATTCTATTTTTTTTGCATCTTTACATTTAATTAACTCCCCAAAGTAGATATGAAGAAATGCCTAACGGGCCTATTTTTATCCCTGATATGTGTTGCTGGTAGTGCACAGATGGGTACCCTTATCAAGGGCAAGGCCTTTAATGACCCCATAGCGTTGACCACCCGTTTGATTCTTCCGGAAAAACCCCTAAAAGAAAAACCTCCCGTGCTGATTATAGTACATGGATCTGGGAAAAACGGCAATTGGACCAGTTATCAACCCATGGTACGATGTTTTAACAATCAGGGTATCGCCGTAGTGTTTTTTGACAAGAGAGGCACCGGGGAGTCCGGGGGTGAATATCTGGACGTGTCCATTGAAAATAGCCGGGAAGTGTTCGATATCATGAGCGATGATGTAACTACTGTTGCAGCATGGGCACAACAGCAGGCACGAATAGATACTACGCGTATAGGAGTGCTTGGTTTTAGCGAAGGTGGATGGGTTGCCCCTTTAGCGGCCGGCAAATCCCCGATCATTAAATATTCCATTATGATTTCCGGGCCTATGTGCTCCGTAGGGCAAGAATTCCTCTATAGTGAGCTCATTGAAGATACCAAGGCGGATCCCCATATGCCCATGGATTCCATTTATGAAAGAATGCTGGCCCTTACAGAAACGGGATTTGATCCGTATCCCTATGTAGCGGATATGGAGACACCAAGTTTATGGCTATTCGGAGAAAAGGATGAAAGTATGGCGGTACACCTTTCCCAAAATAGATTACGGACCATGCAGGAAAAAAATCTGGGAAAACCATTGCAATATAAAATGTATACCAATGCCAATCATAGCCTGTACGATGTAGATACCAAGGAACGGATTCCCTATGGCGAGGATGTACGCCAGTGGATTTTAAAGGAACTGTACTAAGATTATGGTTAAACTGTAACAAGTAGTCGGGTAAATCGTCAAAATAGGAAAGAAGAACCATTTGTGGAACTATCCATACTAAAAGACGTGTCCCTACTGATGAACGCAGTAGGTGTGGGGAATTGCTTTTTGCTATCCTATACCTATTTTATCAAAAAGGGAAATATTACCCGGCAATACGGGCCCATCCTCTCCTTATTGTTCTTTATCCTAGGTGCCATCATTTTGAATACTATTTTTAATTTTAGTGGCTATAGTCAACTTTTTTATGGTTTTGAACCGGTGACCAATGCCCTAGGTTTTGCTATCGCACCCCTGTTATTATTGTATTTACGCTCCTTGAACAAACCCTCCAGGCCCGTTACGCTCCGATCCGGACATCTGGTACATTTTTATAGCTATTTGTTGGTGGTAGCGATAAGTCTATGGATTCCCCATAGCGATTTGGGGAAACTGGGACTAATGCTTATAAAGAGTCCATGGATAATCGTGCTGTGGAACATACACTTTTTTTGTTACCTGATTGCCATTGCATTTGAGTTTCGCAAGGGTAGGGGAAGTAGGTCCCGGACCACCATCAGTATCGTATGGGGAACCGTTTCCATATGGGTATTCAATCTGCTTTTCTATCTATACCGTCTTTGGGTAGCGCCTTTACCCAATTTAGTATATCTCAATATTACCCTTTTGTTTTCGGTAATGACCTTGTACCTATTTTATAAAAAATTGAGGGAAGGGGAGGCCAATAGGAGGAAGGCAAACGGAAAGGGCCTTAAAAAAGTGCCGCTACACCATATAGGGAACGACCCGATAGTGACGGCCATACTACGGCATAAATATTATAGGAATCCAGATTTGGATATCCGCACCCTCTCCCAGCAACTGCAGATTCCCTATCACGAACTCAGCGGTTGGATCAACCATAGCTACGGGCAAAATTTCAATGCATTTATTAACAGTTTCCGAATCCGGGAAGTGGCAATCGCCCTGCAAAAGCAAGAACATTTGTCCTATACCATTATGGGCCTTGCCCAAAGGGCGGGTTTTAAATCGGCTTCCTCTTTTTATGCCGCATTTAAAAAAGAAAAGGGGATTACGCCTACCTCATTTTTGCAAGCTACCACCCAAATACCCTAACTAGCCTGTTCTGATTTGTAAATACGAACAAGAACCGCCTGTAAAACATTTTAGGATTTCCTAGTATTGTAGTGTTTGCACATATGCATCCATTAAATCAAACAATAACATGAAAACCCGTATACCCCTTTTACTCGCAATATTTATATGGATTCCCTTCTGTAACGTCTTGGCCTGGCAGGCTAATTCCCTTGAAACGAAGGATGCCGCTACTCAAATCTCATACCAGATCACCATAGCAGAGAGCGATCCACATGTGGCGAAGGTAGTAATGACGTTTGTTCCCCAGGACAGCCTCATCTACATGGCCCAAGGGGCCAATAATATGGACAATAGATGGGCCACTTTTGTACATGATATGAAAGCAACGGATACCACAGGAAAAGAGATTCCCTTAAAAAAAATGCCCGATGCCCTATGGATCTTATCTACTACCACCAAGGAAAAAATCGTCCTTAGCTATACGGTACGATTGGATCATGAGGATTACGAATGGAGTGGGGGACTAGACGGTGTAGCCTATACTACCGAATGGGGGGTGTTCTATACCGGAAGGGCCCTTTTGGTCTTTAACGGAAACGATTGGGAACAGATTACCGTCCATTTTAAATTGCCGAAGACTTGGCGGGTGACTACCCCCTGGAAAGAAATAAGTGGAAAGGAACATTTCTTTGAGGTGAACAACCAATCCGCTTTAATGCAATCCATGATTTTTGCGGGCACCCATGAAGAGCTTTCCTTTAAAAAAGATGGTTTTGAACTGATTTTTGCCCTAGGCGGGGAAGAAGTAGTGCAGGAACGGGAAGACTACGAGAATTTAGCCTCCGGCGTACTGGAGTATTACATAGAACTTATGGGCGGTCTGCCCAATCCCGCACCGGACAATGTGTTGGACAAATCCGTGGTCATTATTAATGCGGCCGATACCACGGACGGGGAAGTCATTGGTAACAATATCAGTATTTTAATAAAAAAAGGGGGCGATGCCATGTCCAAAATGATTTCCCGCTTCATTTTCGCCCATGAATTTTTTCATCTCTGGAACGGGAAATCCTTTTTGCCGGATGACCTGGAAACGGAATGGTTCAAAGAAGGGTTTTCCAATTACTATACGCTAAAAGCATTGTATCATATAGGCTTCTTGGATGAAACCGCCTATTTTGGGGTGCTGAACGATCTTTTTTTCCAACGCTATACGAACGATACCGGTGTAGGCTCCTTATCCATGATCCAAGGCGGGGAAAAACATGCCCATTGGGGGTTAATTTATGGTGGCGGACTTTTTGTGGCCATAGCACAGGATATAATGATACGTAAGGCCACAGGGAATACGAAAAGTGTTGATGATTTAATGCGAAAATTCTATAAACGCTATGGCGGAACGCATGACCATTATGTAATCGATGATCTGGAAGACTCCTTATCGGAATTAAACGGAAAGGACCAATCGGAATTCTTTGACACCTATATCAGGGGATCCGAACGGATTCCTATAGACACCTATTTACATAAGGCGGGCCTGAAGGCCATGATAGAGGAGGGGCAGTTACGGATTGCACCAAAGGAAGGGGCCACAGCTGTTCAAAAAAAGATGGTGGAGGGACTTTTGGGTATTCGCGATCTGTAGTAAACACATGGGATTTTACCGATTAACTTTTCATTTTTAAGATCGACTTTAACTTGGTCAGTTCCCCCAGTAAAGCGGTTTCCCTGATCAGATGTTCTTGCTGCAGGGTTTGGGCGATCCTTAAAAATTCCAGGTTTAAGGTATCGATTTCCGTTTCCCTGCCTTTTCGAATATCCTGTAGGGTAGAAATGAACTGTCCGTCAGATTTCTCACTGATCAAAAGTACCCGGGCTTCCAATGATTTTTGTTTTAGTACAATTCCCTGTGCCTTGGCCACAAGGAGACATTCCGCAATCACCCGTTTGGCCAGATCCATAACTTTGGGTTCCCTGTGAAATATACCATTATCGATATCGAGTAGGGGACATATGGAATTAAAGACACTATTGGCTATAGCCTTTTCCCAAATGATTTCCTGGATATGTGTCTCGGCCTTGAACTCCAGAAGGGGGGTCTGCAATTGGGATACCACATGATGCAACTCACTGTGTTTGGCACTAATGGTGCCTATAGGAGAAATGGAAACCGGTTTGTAACTAATGGTCCCGTCTTGGGTAAATTGACTCGTCAGAAACAAAACCGCCCGATAGACTTCGGTAAAACCTTGTTCCAAGAAAGGAGCTTCAATTCCCAGGCCGTTCTGCATTAACACTATAGGGGAGTTCCCAATTTTATCCTTCAGTAGTTTTGCCAAACGCCGGTTTCCATAGGATTTATTCGTCAGCACTACAATACCCTTCAAATGTGAAAAATGGGCAAGGGTGTTGATTTCAATGTCTTCGGTCAGCAGGGTATCGTTCTGAAGTAGTAGTTTTACGTTCTCCTTACGTAGGGGCCCCTCGGCTATACTGCCCCGGATGACCACGACCTCCTGTTTTTTTTGTTTTAAGGCGAGGGCAAGGACCTTTCCTACAGCACCTGCACCTATAATATATATGATAGGATTCATCATATGAAGGTACGTTTCCCTAAAAAGACTGGCAAAAAATTATACAATATTTGGGAGTAGCTTCAGAACCATTGGAATACATAGCCCAGTAGCCAGTATGATTTTGAAAAGGGGAGGGTACTGAAGGAAATGCCTACGACTTAAAAGACTTCTGCCTATTTTTCCCCAGTATGTTTTTTGTAGAATTTCCAGACTTCCTTTGCTACATTTCTTCCCAATTCCAGTCCTGCCACATTATCCGCTTGAATGTGATAGCCTCCCAATACCCTTGAAATCCCTGCCATTTCCGCCGTCTCTGTAAAGGTCGGGAATTTTAGGGTTACCGTATCGCCTAAATTATGGGGTTCGGTCATAGCCCTTGCCACCAATTCTTCTTCTGAACCGAACTCATCGCTACCGGTCCATATTTTTAGCGCTTCCGCACATCCACCACTAATAGTACTGTGTCCGGAAACATAACTTGGGAAAGGTGGGCATAGGAATGTCTCGGGCGAGTAGGGTCTCCAATGTTTTCCGTCCATTTCTATCATTCCCTTTCCTTCGCCACCCCAGGCTTTTATTTTCTGGTCATCGTAATATTGGTGTACCAGTGCATAAGGTCTTGCATAATCATAGAACATTTTGGAATCCCAAGAAGCGATAAAAGCGTCCATTGCAACCACCTGATTGTAGAAATACATCTTTACATCTTGATCCAGCGTATGATTGTCCCTTCTGGAAACATCTTGTGCAAATTTCAACCAATGTCCGGCCTGTTGAACAGATTGAGGGCCGTCCCGCATAAATTCTACCAAGGCGATTTGATCATCCGTTAAATTGGCCTGCATCTCAATGACTTCCAGAACTTCTTTTTCCAATTGTTCCGAACCTATCATTGGTGGTGGGCCCGGACGGAACTGGTCGCCTGATTCCAATGCTATCGGTTCTACCTTGTCCCAAAATGGGGTCAAACATCCAGGTGCATATGTGCCGCCTTTTCCATCCGAAAAATATTTGGGCTGCCAACGATTGGGATCTACATTTTTATCGGCCGAATTTATGGGTTCGTAACCCACATAATTGTAATAGGGTTCGCCATTAGAACCATTTTCCTCCCCGTATTGATTGGCACCATCTCCTTTTCTTGAAGCTATTACAGCTTTTGCAGCTAAGTTGCCAATACCCTCTGGCGTATTTGGGTCCAAGGATTCATTGGTGGGATCCAGGTCTAATTCTTTCATAAAATTAACGAACAGCTCTTTATCCGAGTAATAGTATTCGTTCATTGCCCGGAATGCTGCATAGCTAATGGCTATTTCCTTATGGGTTAGGGAATGCTCTTTTAAAGGTCTTCTTTCCACCCCATCGAGGTAAACGGGTTCGGCCAGCTCATCATAGCGTGACCAAGCATCAAAGACCGACACAAAGATTAGCCCTAAATACCTAGAGGTGATCGTCGGTCGTGGTTTAAATCTTTCTGTATCGTTGGCGGTGGCCGTTAACGCCATTTGACCCCATTGGTATGCAACATTTTCAATGCCCCTAGGTTCCATTAGGTCATTGGAACTTTTTTGCTTTTGGCTTTTTTTTTCTTTACAACCTAAGAGAATCATTGAAAACATCAAAAATAAAATTGTCTTCCTCATTTTTATTATGTTGGTAGGTGTTATCAAAATACAATAATCTATTAAGAGCCCAAATGTATCAGAATTTCGTAGACCAGAAAAGCAGGCCATACCAAGGCTTTGAGCACGCCGATTACGCCAGCCCAAAAACCAGTGGCTATTTGGATATAGTATATTGCGGCACCAATAAAACCAAGAACGTAGACGACATTGGAAGAACTATGATATTTATTTACTGTTTTTGTATAGGTTGTCATATCATCTGTAATTAATTAGCATACGAATTTCCTATGTATTCCTAAAAATACCTATGATATATATCAGTGTAGGGCTGCCTAGGGAAAAAAGAAGGGGAAAGCATATGGGCAATAAGTGTTTATTGTATTTAAAATCTGTTGGGAAGGAACCGTATGGAGTTTAGGCGTATCCGTATTCCGGTTGGTGTGCTATATGCTATTACACGAGTTGTTTTATGGATGGATAAGCCGGTTAAGTTTGTGTGCATTTACTTTATGTATTACGCTCTCGATTTCCTTTACAGTCCATTTTCCAAAAAATTCGACCCTATTGTCCGGATGTATCCGATAAGATTGTTCTACTTCTATGTAGGCCATTTGTATATTATTTTTTACGGACATTAGCTAATCCGGTAATTCTTTTTCTATATATACTGGGTAACGAACTTGGGGGGAGTTCCTTAACGTTCTTTACATCAACGTTCCCAAGATCTTTATATTTTATGACTTGGCAAGAATTAGAGTGATATAGGTACAGATTAAAATTCTATTTTACATAATATAAATTATAGTACAAATATGTTTATAGCGTAAAACGGCGCAGGACTTCCGTACAGCTTGCTGTTTTGCATAATACCAGATATAGCTTCTTTAGAACTATATCGGCAGGTATTATGTAAAAGGAAATTCTGCAATAATCGCCAACGCCTCAGCTCGCCGTTAAATTTAATCAGCCACCGGCTAATTTAATTTATCGCGTATGTCAAAGCCGTTTTACTAGAATGCTCGTTCATATTCGTAAGCTATAATTACTCACGTTACTTGTCTATTTTCTTTTAAGGAGTTCGTGAATGCTTCGCATTTCTATTATGTACGGAATATTTTAAAAGATTGAGAGTCTTTTAAAATTTAGCGAGTCGATGCGGCTGGCAAATCGTACGTTTCCTTTTAAAGATTTAATTTCAGAAAATTTTAAATTCTTAGAGAACCCTAACGAGAAACCTTTAGACTGTACCCATAATTTGCCGTGACGCCTGTCCGCCGAAACGTTTTTGTGTAGGCGGATAAAATAGCCGCTACCAAGCGCTCGATTGTTTTATAAAATCAAATTGCTCTAGCAATTTATTTTACACACAATTATCCAACGCTTGCCAACGCCAAAATAAAAGCTAACCTTTTTGCACTTATTAAAAATCGCGTATTCGATAAAATGTACGTAATAAAAAATTTTAGACGATTCTCGTAAGCTTGCCACAAGAGCATAAATTTTAAGAAAAATAAAATTCTATGCACTTGTTATAATTAGAACTTCAATTAATCTTTTTTTTAATGTTTCATTATCTTTTGTCTTGAAACAAAAGAAACAAAAATTCAAGGCTGCATATAATTTTGGAAACAATTAACGGCTCATTCGCTATATTTTAGGAAACATTCTAACTATTAATATTACTTTGAAATCCCTAGTATAATCGAGACTTTTAAGAAACTTTATTACTAAACCCCTAAAATATGGACGCTCATTTCTCCTATTGTTTTGACCAAAATTTTATGAGGCCTAGGTAAACTTCGAAGTTCTATTTTACATAATATATTAGACTAATCTAGTATAATCTTAAACAGTACGTATTTTACACGGAACTGATGTTTTATTCCCTCCTTCAATGAAATCTAGGGTTATTTCTTTTTCCTTTTCACAAAACTTAGCAACAAACATTTGTAGATGAGATGAATCCTCAGCAATCTTCTTATCATTAGGCAAATAATCTATAAGAGAATCAGAAATTATCATTACAAATTTACTTTTTGCTCTGGTAAGACTTACATTAAATCTTCTAGGATCAAGAATAAATTCATCTTCTGAACTTACAAAATCTTTATCCGATACAGTATAACTTGATAATATTAAGTCTCTTTCTTGTCCTTGAAATCTATCAACAGTATCTATAAACCCACCGTTTTCAATATTTATATCCGATTGAATTAATAGATTTTGAATTAATGACCTTTGTGCTCTGTGAGGTGTTACAATACCAATTTTATTTTTAATAAAGTCATTTTCTGATATTTCACTTCCTAATGCTAATCTATAAAGACAGCATAACGCAGAAATTATTTGAGCTTCAAATGGATTCGATACCGTATGAATTGAACTAGGATATGTTATTACCGTAATTGGATTTTTTGGATTTAGTATATCTAAATATTCATCATTCCAAATAATATCAGTAGGCCAATCAGATGGTTTACCTCCAGAAAGATTTAATTCAAGTCTATTATCAGGGTTCTTAGAATTAAGTTGTTCTTCATAAAATCTTTTGTTCGGCCAATCATTGATACTAAAATTACTTCTATAATTGTCAATAATTGCCTGAGGAGCAATATTATGAGATTCTTTCATAAAGCTATAAATACAATCAAAAAGGCCATTAGAACTATCTTCCATTTGGAAACCGTGAATAGGTCCTAATTGCCGATCATCTCCTGCCAGTATTAGCATAGCATCCTCTTTTAAAAACAAAAAATAACCTGCTGCGTGTTCAACTTTTACCTGTGAAGCCTCGTCTATTAAAAATAAGTCAAACCACTTTCTATCAGTTGCATTATCTCCTCTCCTACTTTTTGATAAATTATATAATTGCTTCCAAGTACTTCCATTAACTGTAATTGAGGAATTACTATCAAGTTTGAATTTCAAATCACTAGCCTCTTGAGAATAAACTACTATATCATTAATTCTATCGTGATTATAATCATCTCTTGAATCTGACCTTATTCTATTTAACTCAACCGAACTGATAAAATCTCCTTTGATTTTAACTCTATTAACAATGATTGAGTCTATTTCATTTAGCAAGTTATCTATTGCAGTCCAATTGCTTGAACCTATGCCAATATTTAAATTAATGTCATTTTCTAATGCGTATTCTATCCAAGCTAAAACGATTCCTGCAATTGTTGTTGTTTTTCCAGTTCCTGGAGGTCCCCATAACAATGTTACTCTATTCTCGAAACTGTATTTAAACACTGCTTCTTGAGATTCATTTAATGGGTTTTTAAGAGATTCAGAAACCTTTTCTAAGATGTTATCTTTCTCTATATCAATTGATACGTTTTTTAATTTATCGTGATCATAAATTAAACTGTAAGCTGGTTCTACCATAATTATCTTCTTCTTTTTGGGGGTTTACCTCCAATTAATCTCATTGTTTTTTCTACATCTTGACTTTCAAAATCCTTAAAAACAGGGTCAATTACCATAGGTTCTTCAAGATTTAACAAACCCTCATTTACGCAAAATTGAAACATATCTAAGTTATACCTAGAAATACTAATTATTACAAAGGGTATTTCAGCAATGGTATTTAAAGATATAATCTCAACTTGAAAAATATTATTTATTTTAGTACTTACTCTTCTTTCTGCTCTATTAATATTGTTTGCATTTAATAAATCTAAAGCCTCATAAAAGTTTAATCCCAAGGCTGTATACCAAAACGAATAAATGCTAGTATCCAAGCTTTCATTGGATAAACAACATAAAAAAGCTCCTTCCTTTATTTTTGTATCTCTAGAATCTTTAGAAAATTCCATTGCATATAAAGTAGCATCGACTAGGTGTGGATTTTCTTCCCTAATAGTTTCAATTTCAGCACTATAATCAGGTGTTTTATTAATAAGACCTCTTATAGATATAAACCTTGCTTCCTTTTCATCAATTGGTAAAGAAGTATTATTAATCATCTCAATTTCTTGAGTTACTGCATTTAACTTATTAAACGTAACCAATTGTCTTGATCTTTCTGGCATTCTCATTTGACTAGGTGGAGCAGCTGAAAAAGGTGGTTTTTTTAATTTTAATTGGTCAGGGCACTTTTCACGAAGCTTCATAACAATATGCTGTAAAGCATTCAAATTGGTTTTTATAGACCTCTTAATTCCTTCGTAAATTTCATCTCTTGTATACTTATTAGCTCCTCTACTTTTCTCCAAAGCTGTATAATCACTTCCATCTTTCTTTTTATAGTGAGTCAGAAAGACATCATCTTTCCATAATTCGTATGCTCTTTCAAATGGAATTTGATCATTCAATTTAGTCCAAAACCCAAAAGAGCAATAATATTTAAAAAAGGTTCCATCTTCTTTTTCATTTGGAAAAAAATTATTCGCAGATTCAAGTAAAGTATAATCGTGTGCTATTGGTAATCCTACTAATTGTTTTATAACCTGTTTTACAACAGTTCCCGGTTGAGATTTATAAGTAGCTACATCTGTTGGCAAAATACTATCAGGAGGAAAAAGACGGATAAGCAATTCAACTCTATCGACTACATCTGGATGGTCCATATGTCTTTCAACCATTCTTAGTAGTTGCTTCACCTCTAAAGGACTCCAAAAGAAGACGTGAGCATTAGCTTTACCAAATGCACTATCTCTTTCACCTGCGCTTCTCCTTGTATTCCTAATATCCTCATTATCAGAATCAACCTCATAGAACCAAGTAGAAATTAAGTCCAGAAATTCAATTAGTCTGTTTCTTTCTGTATCAGGATTTAATTGCTCTACTTTGTCAATAATAAATACATTGTCATTGACGATAGGTGGATCTCCTTTAACTCTGTTAGGTTTAAAATAGACTCTTTTGGCTCCTAACGCAAATGTAATACCTGAGCCAGGGTCAAAATGAATCGTTAAATAAACACTCATATCTACCCATTTAGGCATTAATTGGGTACTTCGTTCATTTATAATCTTAGGTTCATTATCCCTTATAGCTTCACATCTTGCTTTTATACCTAATTCGTCTGCCTTTAATTGGTAATTAATATTCTTTATATTTTGCCATAATTCTGAATCTGTAGTTATATGACTTGCCAAATTGGTAGTTGTTTTAATACCTTGAGATCTAATTAACTCCGATTGACTTTTATTTAACCAAGGTATTCTTGATAAATGATCTTCATCATCAGCCATTTTTTCACAATAAGGTAGGTATTGACATAGTTGACATTTTGAACTAACGTGCCATTGTACATCAAGTGGTTGAGTCTCTAATAAAGGAATTAATTTATCCTTAAAGAATCGTCTTACGTGAACTTCATAAACTTCATATGGAACTTCAATTAGCGTTTCTTTTAATGCATCTAATGTAGTATCCTGACTACCTTCAGCTTCAAATCGTCTTAATAAGTTCTTAAATTCATAAGCATCGTGACTTCCTGGCCAAATTAATCCTCTAGCACTTACTCTGTACCTCTTAATTAAATTGTTTTCTCTTATATACCTGTCTAATGCTAAAGCATAAAAAGTAACTTCGGTAAAATGTTTTAGAGACGCTTCAGCAGCCATTTTAACATCAATAATATGTAATTCAAATTCTGGCTCTGTTTCTCCATAATCTTGTATTAACGGAGTTTCATTATTATATGGTCTAATCCAAATAATATCAGGAATAGCTCTTGATGGTTCTATTCCAAATCTTTCACAAGCTTCTATTAATTCCTGTGAGACGCTTTCTGGAATAGAAAAACTTCCTTCAATGATTGCTTTTGGAGGAATATCTTGTTTTAGTACTTCAATTATATTAGGTATTTCTTTATATTCTCTTACTCCAAGCCTTGTATTGACAGTGTCTCTCTTTTCAAACTTAACATTGTCTTCTCCATATCCAGAAATAAGGTCATCGTATTTATCGATTTCCCATTTGTTACCCGCTTCTTGCATTAAGCGAACTCCAGGTCTGTTACCTAATACATATTTATCACCATCAATTTCTATATGCTTTTTTTCTGCATTGTTTGCTAATTCAAATCTGAAAAATCGCTCACAATCGGTCTTAAATGTTTCAGCTAAAACTCTCTTACTTAATCTGGCCATCTTCTTTTATTTCTTTAATTAGATCTTTAATATTGGCTCTAGCTATTTGAGCAAATTCTTTTTTCTTCTCAACTCCTATAAAATTCCTATTATGAAGTATCGATGCAATTGCTGTAGTTCCTGAGCCCATAAACGGATCTAATACAACATCATCTTTTTTACTAAATAACTTTATGAACCAAGTTGGTAATTCGATTGGAAAAGCAGCACTATGGTTTTTATTATGACAAACTGTTGCAAATTCTAGCATATTTGGAATGTCTGTTCCATTAATATCAGAATCTTCATTCAAATATCTTTCCTCTTCCAATACAACAACATTATGAGGGTATACTCTTTTTCTATCTAACCAATTAGACACATTACGACCGAGACTTCCATTTGTAGCAGAAATATGTCTTTTAAAATCTTCATCAGACATAGATTTAAACCTTTTTTCTGCCCAATCTCCTATTGGAACTTTTACAGCATCTTGATACATATCAAAATCTTTTTGTTTAGAAAAATGTAAACATCTCTCCCAAGAATCTCTAAACCTATTAGGCCATTTTCCAGGAAACGAATTTTTTTTATACCAACAATATTCTTCTATCCAAAACCAACCTTGTTTTTTTAATTCAAGTATTAATTCAATTACATAAGTATCTCTTTCTCCATCTCTAGGATGTTCCTTAATATTTAGAATAAAAGAACCTTTATTATTTAGAATACGCTTGAGTTGTTCTGCTATTGGTAAAAACCAATCTACATATTTGTTTGGATGAACACTACCATAATATCTTTTTCGTTTATCTGCATACGGCGGAGACGTAATAATTAAATTCACAGATTCATCAGGCATATTACTTAGAAAAGTACTCGAGTCTCTATTATGTATTTTATTTATATAATTATTTTTTTCTTTCAATTTCCTTTACCTTTTATTTGACTCTATTAGTTCTTTCACATCAACATCTAAAATATCAGCTATCTCGTAAAGTATTTCTAAGCTTGGTTGAGTTCTATTTTGCACATATGAGTTAACCATATTATAACTTTTACCAAGTTTTTCAGATAACCAAGTCTGCTTTATCCCTTTGGAATTTAAAACCTCTTTGATACGATTCATTATGGAGAATTTTACTTAATTCAAAAACTAATATCTTAAAAAACAAGATATAAATCAACATTTTTACTTGATAATTATAAACAGTTTAATTAACAACATTCCATACACATTCCCACTTCGCTCCTATCGTCACTTCGGGCAAAGAGTATTCCATTACATTTTTAAAGAAACTTTTGAGAATAAATTTTTTAAAGAAACTGTAGTAATAACTTTCGCTTTTTACCAAAGCTCAAGTTACATAACGCAGAACATTATAGTACAAATGTATTTCATATCATTAGATAGCTATAATTTGTCATTATGTCAAATTGCCGCTGCCAAACGCTCGATTGTTTTTTAAAATCAAATTGCTCTGGCAATTTATTTTACACACAATAAAGAAATAGTTAATAATACTTAAATTTAATATTGTCAATTATGGATGAATTATTAGACATATTTAGAAATTTAGATCAAGACGATTACAAGTTAATTCTGTTTGCATCTATAGTAGTTATTTTTCTTTTCTTAAGAAATTGGTTTAGAAATTATGTCTGGAATCGTCGCAGAATAAGGCGTCAACAATATTATCGAAATGTATACTTAAAATCTGATGATTGGCGTCGTAAACGATACGTTGTTTTAAAACGTGATAACTGGAAATGTGTATATTGTGGAAAACGTGCTACTCAAGTACATCATACACGTTATGCTAAGTATAATATTGGTAAAGAACCTATAGACTGGTTAGAATCTGTTTGCAAATCATGTCACGATTCTTTTCATTAAAATTTGATATTAACATTTCCATTCCACACACATTACGCTTCCCTCCTACGTCGTCGCATAAAAAGTGTTCCATTAACATTGTAGAAGAAACTTTTAGAAGAAAAATTTAAAGAAAGCGAAGTACAAAATACTTTGCTTTTCCAAAGCAAAGTGTCATAACGCAAGACATTATAATTCATTTTCATATTATAATCTGACATTATATAAAATTGCTTTAAAAACTTTTAAATCTGGAATTTTATTGTGATGAATTCCTTGAAAAGATTACAGATTGTTTTCATAATCCATACTTTGATTCAATACACGAACAATTAAAATATCAATATCTGTAGATAAATAAAAAATGGTGTGAGATTTATAAGAAAATCTTTTTAATGACAGAATAAATTCAGATGCATCACGTCCTAAAGTACTATTATCAGCTAAAATTTGAAATAGTGTATGCATTCCCGATAAATATGTTTGGGCTTGTTTTAATCCAAATGTTTCAATGCCGTACTCATACATTTTGGCAAGATCAATTTCGGCGCTTCTTGATACTTTATAAACGCCCATCTGCCCGCATACGGTCTTCAACTTCCTTCATGATATCTGGAACGGATTTATCACTAACACCACTTTCCATGCCTTCAGTTATAGCTGCTTTGAGTGCTGAAAATTTGGCGCTTTTTGCTTGATCACGTCTTACTAAATCACGAAGGTATTCACTATCATTAGTAAATTCTCCTATTGTAATTCGTGATTTTATCCACTTATCTTGTTTTTCTGTAAATGTTATTGTTTTTCTAATCGTAGACATATATTTTCTGTTTAAATAATCATACTATTGATGCAATTTAATATATTAGATTGAATATTACAAAACTATAGAGTCTTATTTTATGTTTTTAGTAATTATTCCCATTCCATACACATTCCCACTTCGCTTTTGCCAAAGCAAAGTTACATAACGCAGAACATTATAGTACATTTTGTATTATGGGTTTAGCCAGTGGCTGAGGCCATAATCAAGAAAGATGGAGCGCTGGCGAAATACCACAAAAGTTCAATCTATGTAAGCTATAATTCTATTATGTAAAATATCCCTCAACATATAGCATCTCAAAAGAATATTTGCAACAGGGTCATGAAACCTTTTAAGCGGTGTCTGCGACGCATATTTTCATTTGTATCTATAATTAGTCGTTATGTACGGAATATTTTTAAAGATTCTCAATCTTTAAAAATGTTAGCGAGCTGATGCGGCTGGGCTGCCAAACGCTCGATTGCTTTTCAAAAATAAACGTTTCTCAGCCGCATCGTATCACAGTCTCATAACATTCATCTACATGATAAATTTTATTCGCTCGTATTTTAAACACAATTTACTCATGTGGTTTTTATTTGTATTAAAGGTATTCGTGAATGCTTTGCATTTGCCATCGCTTGCCTTAGCCTGTCCTGAGCGTAGTCGAAGGGCCAAAAAAAGCAAAACTTTTAGATTCTATTGAAATTTGGGGTTTATGAGAAAGTTTTTGCCAGTAAATTTTTCAGAGAATTCTCGTCGGCTTGCCGCAACAGCTAACGGCAGTATTTTGGAAGGTCTAGTAGACCTTTTAAAATATGAGCGAGTCGGTGCGTGGGAAAAGCGAGTAAATTTCCAAGCACTTGCTAAAAATAGATTCAATTAGAATTCATCGATTTAGTTGCTTCTTAATCTCATAGATCATAGATATTTCAGTATCATGATTAGCAAGAAGCAGGTTTTTTCTTTCAATTTGTTTTTCCTTTAAATATATGGCAGCGTTTCCTATCGCTATTATTCCAGCTGTCGCCAATCCAAGCATCTCGTTACCTAAAACTGTAGGAATTCCACCTCCAATAGCTAAAGAACTTAAATTCTTAGAATCAATTAATTGTTTTAGCAAACCTGTTCTTGTCAGTATTCCATGTTTTTTAATGGCATTTTCATAATCTTCAAGTTGCATTTCAATAATATCAGCAACTTGTTCCTTCGGATGATTTTTAAAAAATTCTAGCACAAAATATCTAATCATACGAACCTTTCTTATAGAGCTGACATCTTTTCTGAATTCGATAACTTGTTCCCAATCCAAATTATCTTTATCTATTAATGAAACATTATCCAAGAGAAAATCTATTGCTTTGATTTCATTTTTTTTTGATTGCTTTTTAACATTATTGATGCCAAGAAATTCTAAAAAAATTACTTCTTTTTGTTCCCTGCTAACCTTAAGATGAGAGTTTTCATTAGATGAAAATTCTACGAATTTTTCACTAATCTGATTATTTCCAGCCTTGTTGGCTTGTTTTTCTGGATTCAAATCAATCAAGAAACCTGTTGTACCACCTTTACCATTATAGCTGAGAATTTTAAGCTCTAAAATTCCACTTCCAAGGTTTCGTTTATGAATTTCCTCTTTTATTTTTTTTTTAATATTCTCTTCTGTTCCTTCAAAAACAGGTTCATAAGCGAAGCATCTTTCATAGAAGATAGCGGCTAATTTTGCATCGTCTAAAGTGTGGCAGTATGCTGATATCATTTCATTTTTTTTATTTAATTTAGTATTTGAGCTAATTTACTTTGAACTTTTCTTTTTTTCTTGATAAAAAAAGAAACAAAAAGATACTCATAGATATCTATTATTTTTTAAAGGTATTCGTGAATCTGCGATTTCAAGGCTTACAGATAATTTTGGAAACAATGTACGGCTCAGTCGCTATATTCTAGAAAGCATTCTAACTCTTAAGACTGCTTTGTACTTTTTGAAACATTTTAGCGATTAACAAAATGTAGTACCAGCCCCCTAAAATTCTGAACGCTCCTCTCCCCTATTGTTTTAGCCAAAGTTCTCTTAGGCCAAAGGGTTATATTCAGTCCAAGACCTTTTTCGGAACCAACATATAATCTTATTTTATAATCTCTTGACTAAATATTTTCCTCTTAATATCAGCTTGACTGTTTATCAATATAAGAGAGAAAACAGAGTTTTTATATTCATGGTTTATAGTATCAAAAAAATCATCACCCTTGCTTGTAAATAGTATCTTTACTGAACCTGAATTTTTATCTTTTTTTATAACCTCTTCTATTTTGCCATGCTTGCAGTCAAATTCAAAAACATAATCTAGACCATACGGTTTGTAAAGGCATTTTCCATGTGCTTTTTCATTCTCATCATAATAGAAGACAAGCTGCTCATGGGTTCCAAGGTAATATTTAATCTTCTTTGTTACCTTTCTATTATCATCAAGAAAATGAGTATACTCTTTTTTAATGATGATTCCTTCTTCGCTGTTTTTGGCAAGTTTTGACGAATCATCTACATAATAAATTGAATTAGAAATAAGTTTCCCTTTGTTTGAATATACAGTACTATCTTTCAAAAAAGGACTGGTGGAAGTATTATTCGAAAAAAAATCTTTCCTCGCCAATTCAATTTCATTAGGTAATGGTCTTAAAAAAGAAAATATACTCCCAAATAGGGTATCTCCTCTTTTTTGAAACTGTTTTATCAAGGTTCCTTTTTTATTGTACGATTTATGGAATAATTCTTTTTTTGATTCAAAATACTTTTCCTGAAAAGATAATGAGTCAATTTTTCGTTGAATGCCTCTTGCAAGATAGTCGCCATTTTCCTGTCTTTGGAATTCATAGTATGGGTTTTTGATATTTCTGATGCTATCATAAAGTTTATTGAACATCAACAGACCCATTTTTAATTGCGATTCTTCTATCAATATACCATTGCTAGAGTATTTTTTGTACAAACCATTTTTAACGTTGTACTTAGCCTCATATTCTTCTTTAAGACTCCCATTTTTAAAATACCTCCTTACCCATCCATTTTGTATTCCGTTATCATATTCAATTAATTCTTTCAATTGACCATTATCATAAAACTCTTTTGTTGTAGATTGGGGTTCATATGTTTCATAATCTACCTGACGCTCTACCGTATCAACATATTCTCTATATTGTAAGTGTACTGGCACATATTTCTTATGATATCTTACACTTCCATTAGGCCACCACTTTTTCTCTTCGATTAAAACTCCATCCTGATATAATTCTTCAAAATACTTGCCACCTTCACGAAAATAGTGTTCATAACGCCTCGATTGATGGTCACCTCCGATTATTGTAGACTCGAAGTTTTTTGGATTCGTTGTAATAGATACCATTTGCAAAGCACCATTTTTAAAATATTTTTTGCTTTGTCCAACTTTAAATCCCTTTTTTCTTTCATGCTGTTCTTTAAGTCCTCCCCCAACATGATAAATAAAATACTCTCCATCGAGTTCATCATTTTTGTAGTAGCCTTTTTCTTTAACTTCTCCTACATAGTATTTTATGAGTGCCCCATCTTTGACATCATTTTTTAAATGATATTCTATATCATATCTAGACCCATCGTATTCAAAAAACTTACCCGTAGCCTTACCTTTCTTATAAAAGAGGTCTGTTAGAATATTTCCTTTAGAATCATAGGTATTATACTTTCCTTTTAAAATCCCATTGGAATAAGTACACTCCACAAGTAATTTATCCTGATATGTATATCTGTAATATTTATCATCTAATTGTTGATTTGAATTCAACGAGCAGATGACATAGCCATTGAGCTTTTTTGTAGATAGCCAACCGTTAGAAGGGTCAAATCCTATGAATTTATAGGTTCCACCCTTTAATTCTTCTTTAGTTGATTTAACAATGACTTTATCCTGAAACTTGCGAATATCCTTAAATCGATATTCTTTCAAGTCCTGTGCAAAAAAGAAAGACGAAAAACTAAAAAATAGCCAGAATAATCTCAAATTTTTCATCATGGGTTCAATTATAACTCAAAGTACAAGAAAACAACGTTTTTAAATTTGAAGTATTATATGATAACAATAGAGATTGTATATGTTTATCCATTCCACACACATTTATTCATTGCTGGTTATTTTATAATAAGGAATTCATGAACCTAAAGGTTTCACTCCCCTCCTATCCCACCTACGCCAAAAAAGGCTTCGGAGGACAGGCAGTCGGTTCGCATAATAAGTGTTTATTCATTACTTATTTATGGTTTCTTTAAAGGTATTCATGAATCTAGAATGTGATTTGGCTATCGCCTAATCTCATTCTTCGATTTATTCGTTGCTGGTTATTTTACAATAAGGTACTCATGAACCTCGTTCCTCGGTTTCATTAGCTTTTGAGAAGAATCTTTTTAGACGGCACAAATTTTAGAGATACTTAATCTCTAAAATTTTGAGCGAGATGAAGCTCTGGCATAAGAAAGTGAAGTCCTGCCCATGCGCCAGCTGGCTCCTTCGCTAAAAAGGTCTACTAGACCTGTTTTTACGCTCTGCCCTGCTTTACCAACTGGAGCGAAGCGGACTTCGCGAATTCATTATTATAAAATAGAT
>JBATTK010000099.1:0-7925 GCA_049670505.1 Saonia sp. | reverse complement strand
GAAGATACCTTGAACCAATCTGTCCTTTATACTCCTGTAAAGGATATAGGGGCATTTGTGTTCAGTAAAGTGTTAAAGGAGGATAATCAAGAAGTAAACTGATCCCATGAGGTGCTACTGCACCACCGCTACCCATCTTCCCTTGGTGCGCACCGCATAGTCGTTATCATACATAGCTTCCGCCTGAATTCCCGGTAGATAATACCTACCTAAATAGGATGCGTTCAACAGTATCCTAAAGGTTTTGGTCTCGTTCTTTTTCAAATCAAAATAGAAATTGGCCCGATCGTCACGTAAATCCGTATGGGTCACATTGTTTTCGGCAAAATCCCCGAAGTCCGTAAAACGGGTGTTCACAATTTCCCATCCGCTGGGAAAAATCTCCTGTAAGGCCATATCCTTTATATGATTTGCCGTGGTATTCGTTAGGCTTACCTCGGCCACAAAATCAGTACCTTGGGTAATTGTGGAAACATCTAGAACGCTACCGTCCCGACCTTTAAATTTAATACTTGCCGATAGATTGCGTTGCACTTCTTTTTCTTTACCAACAGGCAATATGCCGTTGTTTACCAAACTTACATAAAGTGTATTCCCGGAAGTATTTTTCAATTGTACGGTATTGCTCCCTTTTTTAACGACCAGTACTCTGTTGGCCAATGTTTTGTCGGTCCGTATATCCATTGTTTTATCATTCGCTGTTACGCTTGCCCGAATCCCCTTTCCACCTACCATTTTGGCAAACTTGGCCATCGCCAACAAACAATAGGAGGTACTCTGGGTACTCATATAACGTTTATCGTTCAACGCTTGGGCCACTGTTTTGGCCATTTGTTGCGACTTGGTCTTATCCCCCAAAAGCACAAAGGTCTCCAGTGCCATGGCTCTATTACGATCGGAGGAACCATAGGTGTAGTAGTTGTACTTTTGATCGTTAAAATCCAAACGAGCAGTACCCAGCAACTGCTTGGCTACGCTTGCCTGACCTATTAATCCATAAGCAGCAGCCAATCTATATTTGCCTTCGTTGGACAAATTGGTGGTTTCCCGCAATCTGTTCATGGATGCCACATCGGCATTGCCGGAAAGTGCCAGCGTATACAGGCGATAGGCCTGCGCAAGATCGGAAGTATTGTTTGCCGCCCTCCATTGTTTGGCCAGCTGCCTTTGATAGCTTACCCAAGCAGATCTAAACCCGATAGGAAGTACATACCCTTTCTTTTCCGCTTCCAATAAAAAGTGTCCGGCAAAGGAAGTGCCCCAATCATTGGCGTAGTTTTGCCCGGACCAATATGAGAATCCTCCATTGGGCAATTGATGACTTCCCAATCGTTTTATAGCGTTTTTCACATTGTTCTGTATGCTCTTTTTCTTTGTCGATGTAATATCAAAGATATCTGCCAAGAACAGTTGCGGAAAGGCCGCCGAAGTAGTTTGTTCTACACACCCATGTGGATAACGAATTAAATATTGCATTCTGCCATTAAAGTTCATAGGTGGTAGCGTGGAAAATTCCACTTGGGCCGAATTGCGGCCTGCAATACCAAAAGTTTCTAAATTTATGGTCTCACTCCCATTGGCATCCAATACAATATCCTGGACTACCGATGTTATTGGATTGGGGTTTATTACATCTATGGGCACTTCAAAGGAAGCGCTTTCCCCATTGCCCGTAGCCTCTACCACAACTTTTCCAATCCCTTTAAAATCAGATACCTTCAGTTGAAAATAGACCATTTTTTCATCGGGCTGCGTAAAAGAAAGCGTCTGTGATGGGTTACCTTCTATTGTAAAGGCCTTGTCTTTTTTTATTTTTATCGTAACATTCCGTACCTTTTTCTCCATAGCGAATACGGTCACCGGTAAAGTCACATTTTCCCCGGGGGTGATTTTTCTGGGCAGGGAAGCCAATACCATTAACGGCTTGCGAACGGCCGTGGTCTTTTCTACCATACCATAGGCTTCCTTGGTCACATCTCCCGCAACCACCATAGTACGTACGGATCCGACATATTTCGGGATTTTAATTTTGTGCGATCGGGTAGCGCCCTCTTTGAGCTCAAAAGGACCTAAATGCACTACCATAGGCTCAAAACGATTGGCCTTTTTATTTTTTGCCCCGGCAATCTCCCCATCTCCCCCAATCGCGAAAACCTGATCGATACGCCCACCATAGGCACCGATAACATCGTCATACACATCCCATGTTTTTACACCTAAAGCCTCATGGGCATAAAAAGTTTTCCAAGGATCCGGTGTTTTAAAACGGGTAAGATCCAACAGGCCTTCATCTACAATTGCAATGCTATAAGTCATGGCCCTACCTTGTTTTTCACTCACTTTTACCGTAATACTTTCTTCTGGTCGCAATACATCGGGCATAGCAATCTTTGGTTGCAATTTAGTGGCCGGGTTTTCAACTGCCACGGGCACTACTCCATATAAGCGTATGGGCGAATCATTGACCATTGTTGCATGAGGTTGTAACAATGTGATATTTATAAAGACATTGGGGGTATACAATTTGGTGATGGGAAGTTTAAATTTGGTCTCTCCTTTTGCGGTTTCCACCCATAGGGATTCCAAAACCTCACTCCCATTTTCCACGGTTACCAAGGCTCTGCCATTTTCAGAACTCGGGAACGTAACCGTTGCCGTTTCACCTACCTTATACACTTGCTTATCCGTGGAAAATACCAACATTGTGGCTGCCGATGGATCATTTTTTCGGGATTTTCCTGCCCAGCCCGGCCAATCTATATAAATGGTCTTTCCTGTAGCATGCCCCCCATTGGGGTCTTCTACCCTCACCAAATAGCGTCCCCAATCCGGATATTTTAATTCAAAGGTAAACGACCCCTTTCCGTTGGAATTTGTGCTTACGGTCTCCTCAAATATTTTTTCCCTATAGTTAGCGCTACTGAAATTGGACAAATTATCGGCAGAGGTATCCCACCACCATCTCCAATTCACTTTATGTACGGTAACTTTTAGATTTTTTGCCGCTTTAGGATTGCCTTTTTCATCGACCGAGACTACTTCAAATTTATGTTTTACATCGGTCAACAACATGCTTCTCGTCTTATCCCCCCTGGGTACGCTTAACCCTATATAGGTGTGGAAGGGGGAATACGGTTTTGTAAACACATCGGTACTAAAATCGCCCCCGTTTTCATAGACCTTGGTGATAAAAGCGGTATTGAGCATTCCCGGAGCTTTCCCCTTAAGTTGTGGATTGATGGAAAAATTGGCTTTTCCTTCTACATCTACCTTCCCGTTGAATACCACTTGATCTTCGGTAGAAAAACTACGGGAGGGATCATCAAACACATATCCGGGAAATGTTTTAAAGCTGGTTGCCTGCGGATTGAATTTTGCGGTGATATCCGCCTTAAGGTTTTTGGCCACGGCACCGTGTAACCATTTCACTTCCAATTCTCCCTTTATCGGTTTGAAACCGGAAAGTACCTCATCTCCAAAATCGGTCTTTATTTTAAGTCGATTAGGTTTTATGGTCTCAATTTTAATCGTTTTGGTAAAAGATGCACCACCAAAGGATACTTTGGCCAGCCAATTTCCTGTAGGGGCATTTTCATTGGTCTTTACGGTAAAATCATAAAAGTTGTTCAAGCCGTTCGTTTTAATTTCTCGGTGCACCACTTTATTATAAGGATCCAATAGTTCCAATTTAACCGGATGGTCCTTGGGTAATTTATTGGCATTATCGTTCAACATAAAGGAAAGGAATAGTTGGTCGCCGGGTCTCCAGACACCACGTTCACCAAAAATAAAACCCTTGATACCTTTCTGTAATGCTACCCCGGAAACATTGAATTTACTAACGGAGAGTGCGTTTCCATCGTTCAATTTTACATAGGTCTTTTGGCCATTGTTCTCCACCACCGCAAAAAAGGCCAGATTATCCGCATCAAAAATGGAAGTACCGTCCGCATCCGTCACTACCTGACCCAACACCTGTTGCTGAAAATTGTAAAAAGTGATTTTGGCACCAGCCACGGGATTGGTATTCAGTATATCGGTAACGGCAACGAAATAGCTCTTATTTGCCCCTTTCTTTACCGTTACACCTAAATCGGTAGCCAATACATTGATGCCTACTTTTTTATCATAATAATAAGAGGTATGACAGGGGTTTTCCCTTTCGTTCCAATCATATCCATAATAGTCATCATAATAATTTTCCGCGTTGTCCCAAAAGCTATTCTCGGTCTCTTCATCAAAATCCGCCTCGGCTCCCGAATCCGGCTCAAAATTAGTTTCATCACATTTGTAACTACTGTATTGGGGCGTATAGTTAAGCTCCACACGATAAATAGCTCCAAGCTCGGGACGTATCAAGGATTTTAAATCCAGGGCATGTGCAGTCCACTTACCGTTATTGACGGACATCTTATTTTGAAGCATAATTTTCTTGGTGGCTATGGGTCTTGCTACGGTTTTTAAGCTGTAATTTCCGTTAAGATTGTTCTCCTGTAAAAACTGAAGGATATTATTTTCATAAATTTTGAATACTGAAACATCCACAGCTTTTAAGTTAACGGCCTCAAAATTAATCTTAAGATTGTTAGATGATGGAAGTATGGTTCCGTTGGAAAGCATGCGCACTTCCGGTTTTAATTGTTCAAACGCGATACGCTCTTCAAATTTAGATTTTAACCTATGCCCATCGGAACTCTGGATTCCCTCAAAAACCTCTAGCTGCACCGTACCCTTGATTTCTTTGGAGGGATACATCTTTAAAGTATTTCGGTCTACGGAAAATCTGGGTTTATCATCTCCTTCCAGAACGACAAGACCTTTAAAATTTTGTCCTTTTTTAATGGGATCGGAGAAATTAACATGTACGATCTGGCCATCCGAAGTGTCTACTGAAACATCAATAATCGTAAAATTATTTTTGCCCGGAATGATCAGGGTATTTTTACCTGAGCTTTGAATATCAAAATCGGCACCATCCCAAGACACCAGTAGCTCGGAATCTTCCGTGTAGCGCTGTATGCTATCAATTTTAAATTGAAACTGGGCACCTTCCTTCACCGATTCATCAAATTTTACCTTTACGGATCTGCCTTTCTGTTTTACCTGAATCAATTTTTTAACGGTGGTCAATGAAAGTTGATCCGCACTGCGTAACTGCCCCTCTATGTACTGGTAATCCTTGGAATAGGACTGCAAAGGGTTGGTGTATACATTAAATTGCTGCTTAAGAGTCTTTACTCCAAAAGTAAGCGTTCTTAATTCTTTCGGAACATCTTTGATAATATCATCCAAGGCCAGTGTAACTTGGTATTCGGTATCCTGTTTAAAACGGTCTTGGGGAATAAAGGCAAGGGTTCTGCTATCCAAGGCCACTACTTTTCCTTTTGCGCGGGGATGAACACGAAGTAAATCCCGATCCAATTCATCGCCGTTGTTCCAGGAATCCACCGGTTCGTTCAGAACCACACGGATGTCGCCCTTGACCGGTATAATGCCCTTGGAAACTTCCGTAATATATTCTTGGTACTTATTAAGATCGTCATATGCTTTCTTGTCCTCTTTATTTTTCTTGGAACAGCCCACAAAAGCAATTAGAACGAATGCGCATATAATGGATTTGATCTTCATGGAAAGTGTTTATATATGTAAATATAAGGGGTTTACTGCAATCCTAAGCCTTTAACCAGCCTGAAATTTTACCACACTTTATATAGAAAGCTTTCTGCATTTATCCCTATATTTTGTGGTATTATCTTTGAAGGTTCAGAAAATTGTAATTCAGATCCCTTTTAGGCTATAAACTTTTTTAAAATGATGCAGATGGTCGAAAAAAATGGTTTTTTTGTGGTAAATCTCAATAATTTCTTTAATATTACTCAGTTGATATTTCTCAATCAACAATACACGAGAACCCCATCTCTTTCATTTTCTACTTATTTCTAGAATATTTAAGGATATCCCCATTCTTCCCCTTTCTATTTATGGCAAATAGGACACTGTATGAAAATGAAAATGCCCCATGTTGCTCTAGTTTTACTAGTATACATGATAAGCTCCTGTAGCTCGGAACCTTTGGATACCACTACGGATGTTGGTATAGAGGAAGCTGCCAATATTGTTGCGGTGGAGCAGGAATTATTGAACCTTGTAAACGACCATAGAATATCCTTGGACCAAACCGCATTGAAATTCAGTTCGGTAGCTTATAAATATGCCAACGACCACACGGACTATATGATTTCTAAAGGTAGCTTAAGCCATGATAATTTTTCGGCAAGGGCTTCGGGAATTTCGTCTCAGGTCAATGCTGAATCTGTTGCGGAGAATGTAGCAAAAGAGTATTCCAATGCCAGCGAGGCCTTTCAAGGGTGGTTGAACAGTCCGGCCCACAAAAAAACGATGGAAGGCGATTTTACGGATACGGCCGTAAGTGTCAAAAAGGATAACGATGGCAACTTTTATTTTACGCAATTGTTCTACAAATAGCATTCTGGAAAAAGCCATTTTCTTTTCTTAAATTTGAGGTATTGGCAACCACTTGCCAAAACTCTGTGGTTTCGGGTTTTGTAGCGTAACCTATCGCCCGTCTTCGCAAAACCTCTTAATTCATTAACTTACAGGAAATGGCTATAAAAGCACCTTTTAATCTAAATAACTGGATAACAGAAAACAGGGATTTGCTCAAACCTCCTGTTGGCAATAAAAATCTTTATAAAGATGCCGGGGACTATATTGTCATGGTTGTGGCAGGGCCCAATGCCAGAAAGGATTATCACTATAACGAAACCGAAGAACTTTTTTATCAGTTAGAGGGCAATATCGAAATACATATTCAGGAAGATGGTGTAAGAAAAACAATGGAATTAGGTCCGGGGGATATGTATCTGCATCCGGCCAAAATCCCTCATTCCCCAGTACGCCATACGGGTTCCATTGGTCTTGTCATAGAGCGGAAACGGGCAGACATGAACGTTGATGATGGGCTTCTTTGGTTCTGTGACAATTGTAACAACAAACTGTACGAGGCTTATTTTACCCTAAAGGATATTGAAAAAGACTTTTTGGGCCACTTTAAAACCTTCTATGGTTCCGAAGAACTCAGAACCTGTAACAATTGCGGTACGGTAATGCCCGTTGATGAACGATTTACTGCGGAAAAATAAAAAATTTCTTGCAACCGACTATCCTCGAGACAGAGCTATAGAGGTATTTCGCCGGTTTCATTTTGGCCTCTGGGCCGAAAACCGAAATTTTGTATTTTACCTCACCCGGAACTGCGAAAAAGCAGTTCCGACCTCTCCTAAGGAGAGGTAAAGTGGAAACCCCAAGGCAGAGCCGGGGAATTATTTAGATAAAATTTTAAACACCGTCCAGAAGGATTGGACATTAATATTTATTCTTATGGGATTCGCTATCAAAATTCTTATCGGACTAATTGCATTGATCCATTTGTATATTCTATGGTTCGAAATGTTCGCATGGACCACCAGGGGAAGAAAAGTTTTTCGAAAATTCCCTAAAGAATTGTTTGAGCAGACAAAGGAAATGGCAGCAAATCAGGGATTGTACAATGGCTTTTTGGCCGCTGGCCTTATCTGGACTTTTTTCATAACGGATCTTGTATGGAAAACTAATATTTCCTTATTTTTCTTGATATGTGTAGCAGTTGCGGGAATCTATGGGGCCCTGACCGCAGACCGTAAAATATTTTTTGTACAGGCCTTGCCGGCACTATTGGCCATACTACTTATCTTTATCCAATAGTTTAGAACAGGTTGAATGTATAGCACACTTTTAATAGAACTCGTTTAAACTTTTTCAATTGGCTAAAAAATTACCCTTTTTCACCCATTTTTTGTATTCTTTTCCTTCCGTAGCTCTGCTATGCAACTCAAAAAAACCTTCAACTGGGCAAAAAATTGCTA
>JBATTK010000098.1:0-15652 GCA_049670505.1 Saonia sp. | reverse complement strand
CCTATAACACTTGCCCAAAGGAAGCTTTTTAATGTCACCTGCGGATCACTTAAAAACCCCCTATCGGTAAGTACAGGGTCGTGAAAAGGATAACTAAAAGACTGCAGTAGGGCAGCCAATAATAGGTTGACACCCAGCTCAAAGGACCACGTTCCGGAATTTAGGACGGTCCCTACCGTAAACGAACCATCAAGGCTAAAGATATTCCAAAGAATGACGAAAAGAAGAATGGAGAACAGCCCCATTTGGATAATATCGGTAAAAATAGAACTACTTAGGCCGCCCTTTAAGGTATAGGCCAAAGTAAGTGCGGTAAAGACCAAAATGGACCAGTAGTAGGACGAGCTTCCCATATCGCCAAAATAGGTGCCGATAACCATGGTATTGCTCCAAACTTCGTTAAAAAGACGAATAGCGATCAGTATCGAAAAAACGGCGACGGCACCTTTTCCAAATTTTGAAGTCAAAAAATGATGTATACTATTAAAATTCCCCTTTGTCCGCATTTGATAGATGATGATGCCGGCCACGGCAAAGGAAAGATAATATCCCGCATACGCAACACCACCCACGATTCCATAATCCAACCCTAAATTAGCGGCATTTGTGATGCTTTTGGCAAATATCCAGGAGATGACCAAACTCCCCATAAGTGTAAAAGTGCTAGGCGCCTTTTTTAGATGCACCGCCTTAAAAAACTGATTGGTATTTTTTGCCAACGGGGATAGTAGGAACAGCACCACACTTGACGTGATGATTAAGCCCCATTGCCATATTTTTACATCGGTCATTATCAAATTGATTAATTGTTTTGATCCCACCAAACAGGGATATTAATGCTGTTTCCGTCAGTTCTTGCCGCCGCCTCGCTATAGTTTACACTGTTCAATGCCTCTTCTTCGGCCGGATAGGGCATCCGAACGGGAATCAGATCATTATTTAAGCTGGCCGAGAGTGTTTTTAGTTGCGGAAAACCGGTTCTGCGATACTCGATCCAACCTTCATAACCGTTAATGATATTAGCGATCCATTTCTGGGTAATTATCTGTTCAATAGGATTCGTACCTCCGGTCCCGAACGCAGCATCGGTAGTTAAATAATCGGCGGGCATAGTAACTTGCCAATATTCAAAAGCCTGGGCCACCCCTGTATCATATAGCTGTTGGGCATTTGCAGAAATTAAACCACGTTCCGCGGCCTCGGCCAAAAGAAAATGGGTCTCCCAAGCGGTCAAAAAATTTGCGTCCAACCGCCCCGTATTTTCGCGGAAAATGGTTCCTGCCAAAGAAAAATCCGCCAAGACTACCGTTGTGCTTGATGCATCGACACCATTTAAAAGCCCATTGAATTCGTTCGCAGTACTATTGCCAAAAGGTCTAAAGAGCGTCGTTATCCTAGGGTCGTCCATATCTACAAGGATTTCTTCCATAGTTTCTGAGAGTACAAAATTGTTAAAATCACCGATGCGTAGGCGGGCCAATCTGAAATTATTGGGTTCCCCATCCGTAAAATCAAAGACGGCATTTTGCAAATTATCGCTAATAAATTCACCGGAATCAAAAATGGATTGTAAGCGCGATGCAACATCAACTTTGTCGGAAATACGCATTAAGTATTTTATTTGCAGGGAATTGGCAAAGCGTATCCATCCCTCCAAGTCACCATCGAATAGAATATCTCCCTTCAAGGAAATGTTACCCTCATAATTTTGGATCGCAGCTATGCCTTTGTCCAGATTATCCAAGATGCCTTCTTCATCCATATAAATGGACTCTTGGGAATCATAGATAGGAGTGACTGTGACTTCTTTTCCTTGAAAGCCTTCTGAATACGGTACGTCTCCGAACAAATCGGTCAGGGCCGCTGCCATATAGGCTTTCATGATTCGTGCCGGGCCCTCATAGACCGCAAAGGTCTCGCTTTCTTTGGAGAGATCCAGTATGATTTCATTATCGCGCAAATTTTGAAAAAATATAGGCCATGGATTACCGCCCAATTGGGGTGATTTTAGATCATGCCGATCAAAAAGGTTAAAATCCAATGCAGTGGTATATTGTCCTAAAAGATTCCCTGCGGTAAAGCCTTCAAAGGACATCTGTTCCCCATAATCATATATGACTTGGCGCAACAACAGGCTGGGTTGAACGGATAAGGGAGCATTGGGATTGGTGTTGATCTCTTCAAAATCTTTGGTGCAGGATAACAGGAAAATGGCAACAAAAAGCCCAAAGACCGCTTTGGTATATAATCGCGAGCAACCGCCAATCGTTGCAAAGCGTATTGGAAGTGATATGGTTTTTCGTTTGATATATCGTAGCATTTTCATTTTTTAAAAATTAAATCCGGCTTTTAGTCCAATACTCCTGCTGGTCGCATAGGACATATCCTCTACACCGCCCACAAAACTTTGTCCCTGTACGGCAAATTGTTCCGGATCAAAATGTGGATTTTCGGTAATGGCGAACAAATTTCTGCCGATAAGGGATACCCTAAGACGGGCATCGTTCTGTAATATTTTTAGGTTCTTAAAGGTATATCCAACGGAAAACTGCCTAAGCTTCAAAAAGGAAGCGTCATAGGTATTGTTTTCTTCATGGTTGCGATCAAAAAATTGTCGGTAAAAACTTTCGGAGGACACCGCAAGGGTGTTCTGCTCATAAATAGGATTTTCCGCTGTGCCCACATTGATGACTCCGTCGGGGACGATTCCTTCTTCGGGTCTGTTGGCGGTTTCCGCCAATTGACCGCCTACATTTCCCAAGGCCCGGGTCCGGGAAACAATAATGCCGCCTTGGCGCCAATCGAATAGAAAACCCAAATCCCAATTCTTGTAACGGAATTGATTGTTAAAGCCCAGCATAAAATCGGGATTGCTATTGCCCAATTTTTGAAGGTTGTTATCGGGAATATAGCGGCCTTGGTCCGTAAGCACAAAGTCGCCATTTTCATTTTTGAGATATCCGGTGCCATATAGGTCGCCTATCCTTCCTCCTTCTTCCACCTGTAAAAATACCGTTTGGTTTTGACTGTCGTAAATTCTGGAGAGTGCCAAGGTCAACCGCCCTGCCTCTTGCGGAAGGTCTTCTACGGTGGCCCTGTTCCTACTAAAGTTTAAGGTGCTGTTCCAACTGAAATTTTCATTGCTGATCGGAGTGATACCTGCAATAATTTCTACCCCGGTAGAACGCACCTTGCCACCGTTTACCACTTGTTGCGTAAAACCGGAGGAAATACCTATAGGCAGTGAAATAATTTGGTCTTTGGTCACCGCATTGTAGTAAGAGATATCAAAGTTTACCCTATCCCCAAAAAAGCGAAGGTCGGCGCCCACCTCAAAAGATGAGGTTTGTTCCGGTCTTAGATTGGGATTGGCAATCGTATTTTGGTCGCTAAAGGTAGGTTGGCCGTTAAAAGGGGTTTGGGCGACAAAGGCCCCGGTGGTTTGAAAAGGGTTGGTATCGTTACCTACTTGGGCCCAACTTGCACGGAGTTTCGCAAAGGAGAATACCTCGGGCAGTTCCACTACATTCGAAAGAATAAAACTGCTGGATATAGAGGGATAGAAGAAAGAAGTATTATCCACGGAAAACGGGGTGGCCAGGGCACTGGACCAATCATTTCTCCCTGTAAGGTCTATATATAGGAAGTCTTTATACCCCAATTTTACCAAGCCGTAGAAGCTATTGATACGCTTATTGGATTCAAACTCAAATACCTCAATGGGCGAAGCTGCATTGGATAATCTAAAAATCCCCGGCTGTGCCAAACTGGTAGCCTGTGCCTGCGAGGTAAACCCTTTTTGATCCAATCTATTGCCCCCTAAGGAAACATCAATTTTTATATCCCCATACGTATTGTGATAATTGATGAGAAAATCGGTGTTTATTTCCCGAAAGAACACATCATGTTCTGCATACCCGCCATTAATAAAGCGATTAGAGCTGAAAGAACGGCGAAATTGCCGTATCTCATCGGAATAATCCATTCCGGAACGTAGGGTTGCACTTAGGTTTTCCGTGATATCATAAGTTGCGGAAACATTTCCGAACACCCGGTCCCGGTTGAACGAGTTCCTATTCTCAAAAAGAATGAAAAAAGGGTTGTCAAAAAATGTATAGTTATAGGAAAATTGTTGCACACCTTCCAACCCGGGCTGCCAATAGTCGCGCAGACTATCTATATTAAGGGAACGCGGGCCCCAAGCAACTAGGGAATAATTTACATTTTCGGAACCATATCCACTAGAGGGTCGGTTGTCACTTTGGGAATTCACATAACTTATGGAAGAATTGATATGCAGTTTTTCTAGAGGATGGAACACCAGTCTGGCACTAATGGTCTGGCGGTCCAGATTTACACCGGGAATGATGGACTCGCTCCGGAGATCCGTAAAGGAGAGTCGATAATTTCCTTTGTCAAAACTAGAAGAGATAGCCAGGTTATTGATAAAAGTAGTCCCCGTTTGGTAGAGGTCTTTCAAATTATCCGGATGGGAAACAAAGGGGGTGGGCGTAATTGGCAATCCGTTATACAATGCCGTGTCGCCCCCCCTTACTACGTTGCCGTCGGGTAAGGTCACAGGACTATCGAATTGCGGAATCAGATTTCCAACATCCAATCTAGGCCCCCAACTATAAGTAATATTATCGCTAATACCACCGCCCAGGCCGTCTACAAATTCAAACTCCCCGGATTGTCCCTGTCCATATTGGTTTTGAAACTCGGGAAGGGTAAAGGCCGATTCTACAAAGAAACTTGTATTATAACTAATGCCTAGTCCCTTGGTGTTTTTGCCGCTCTTGGTTGCTATTACGATAACCCCATTGGATGCCCTTGTGCCATATAATGCGGCCGCACTTGGCCCCTTTAACACCGAAATTTCTTGGATATCATCCGGATTTACTTCCATGGCCCCGTTTCCAAAATCCACTTCCTGGAAACCGGCCGCCGCTTCGTTCGTAAAGTTGAAAACGGAATTATTGTTGATGGGCACACCATCTACCACGAACAAGGGGTTGTTATTGGAAAAGGAAGCTTCGCCCCGAATGCTTATACGGGAGGTAGACCCCACCCCGGTCGCCCCCTGATTAATGGTAACTCCCGCCAATTTACCTGCTAGATTATCCAGAAAATTAATGGATTTTACTTCCGATACCCCCTCGGAATCAAGACTTTGCACCACATACCCCAATTCTTTGGTTTCGCGTTTAAGCCCAAGGGCGGTCAATACCACCTCCTCCAATTGCTCGGATGCTTCCAAAAGGCTTACATCAATAATAAATCTGTCCTCAATGGGTATGGTTAAACTTTGGTATCCAAGAGCGGAAAACTCCAAGCTCCCGGACAAAAGGGAAACTTTTATCACGTAGTTGCCCTGCTCATTGGTGGTCGTACCATTTTCGGTACCCGAGAAAAGAATATTTACAAAGGGAATGGGTTCACCTTTGTTGTTGGTAACCTGCCCTGAAATAGTATGTTGTGCATAAGCGTTTATCCCAAGGGACAAAGCAATGGTCAATAAGAAATACTTCATTTTTTAGTATAACGATTCAGATGTAATAGCTGTGTTAGGGCGTAAGTGCCCCAAAGGACCTAAAAAAGAAGTAGACTAGGGGAGCCTTTATTGAAGTGAATGCAATAATCCTGGGTTCCTGTAAAACATAAGGAACGAACAACCCTTATTTTCTTTATGGAAAAGATAGCGGTAAGGACTCTGAATAAACCAAGGGAAATAGAGGTCATATGGTTCAACAAAGACTTTGCATCCCGTATCGTATCCAAATCGCGTAACACGGATAAGCTAAAAATATCAAAACCTGCATTTTCTAAAAGAAGCGATATTTCGCTATATAAGGTATTGGTCTGCCAAGACAAGCCTTTAAACCGAAAGGCATCAAAACAGGATTTTTTTAGCGCCATCAAATAAAAACCACCATCCACGGATGGACCTAAAACAGGTTTGCCGGCGCTAATATGGCCATGTGCTTCAAGAATGTGCGATGTCTTGAGTTGCGGTGTATCGTTTCCCAATGTAATGACATTGTCATACCCTTTATCAAAAATAGTTTGTATGGCATGGGTAAAACGCTCCCCAAAAGTAGTGCCTATTTGTTGTTGCTCCGTAAAATGAAAATAAGGAAGCTTGGTTTTTTCAACAGTTTGTAGTGTATGTTGCGTAAGCTCATCGAATAAAACACCGTTTTTGGCAAAGGGTTTATACTTCAATTCTTCCCGGGAAGAGTTGGCAAAAACCAAAATAGCGGTAGTCTGTTGTAAAGATGGTTTCAATGAAGCAACATTAAGTTGTAAACTTATAAATTATTTAGTCGCAATACGGTGGGCATAATTACGAGTTATATTCAAATTTAACAAATATGTGCTTTCGATAATACCAACTAGGTAGTCTATTTTGTATTGGACTATTTGTTTTTTGAAGAAACCCTTATGGACAAACCCTAAGCAAAAGGCGATGAATGACCCTTACATATCAAATATGTAGAGATACCATATTGAAAACAAACCGGATGGTCTGTAAAATCTATGTTAATCTAAACAATTCCCCGATGGCTCTGTCACGTCTTCATGTAGCTATTTCGGCGGACGAAGGCCTCGGGCTTGCCTGCTGCAAGCAGGGTTTCCGATTAGACTTCCCCAAGGGGAGGTCGGAATTGCGAAAAGACAATTCCGGGTGGGGCAAAATATAAAATTTCAAGAAATTTTATATTGGTGGCAAAATGTTCAGCTTAAAGCCGTTAAAGATGCTACTTTTGAATAACGAACGAGCTTTTGCAGCAAATTACAATAACTCAAGATGAGTTCATTAAATCCTTTTATCAGGAAAAAAATAAGTGAGAAATGAAAAAATCAAAATCCCTGGGTTTGGTTCTTTCTGGAGGCGGGGTCCGTGGGATGGCCCATATTGGTGTAATCAAAGCAATGAACGAGTTGGGCATAACCGCAAGCACCATTTCCGGCAGTAGTGTCGGCGCCTTGGTAGGAGCACTATATGCCAACGGTAATTCTGTAGCGGATATGCTGGCTTTTTTTAAGGAGACCCCTTTGTTCAAATACAGTTTTTTTACTATCGCCAAGGCCGGATTTATCGATACGGATAGATATTTTGACATATTTAAGGGTTATTTCCCCGAGAATTCATTTGATGCATTGCAAAAAGAACTCCATGTAGTGGCCACCAATCTGCAAATAGGGGATCAAGAGTTTTTTTCTTCCGGGGAATTGATAAAACCGCTTCTGGCGTCCGCTGCGCTACCCCCGGTTTTTAGCCCTGTAGATTTAAACGGGCAGTTGTATGCCGATGGGGGTATTATGAACAATTTTCCTTTGGAACCTTTACTGGACAAGACCGATTTTATCATTGGTAGTAATGTCTCCATTGTTAGCAAGCTCCATAAAAATGCCCTGAAAAACTCTTTACAACTCACGGGAAGGGTCACCGGCCTGATGATCTATGCATCGAGCAAGGAAAAATTAGCTTCATGTGATTTGGTCATAGCGCCGGTAGCGCTGGAAAAAATCGGTATTTTGGATCGGAAAGGGATGGAAAAGGCCTATCGGATAGGATATGAGTACGCCATTAAATCCCTTGAAACAATGCTTTCCGCGGAATGAACTCGCTTAAACTTTTTCAATTGGCTAAAAATTGCCTTTTTCGGAAAAAATAGACTGGTGATGCTTATCCAACCTGCTACTATAATGTTCGCTAGATAACCTAATTTTAATGCAATCACTTTTTACAAATTTTCAGTTTTCCATTGGCGGCTAATGGGCCTAGACATCATCATAATCCACTTTTAAGGTAGGGGTCAAGGGATGGGCCTGACAGGTTAAAATGAATCCTTCTTCAATTTCACCATCAGTCAAAATCTGATTTCTGACCATTTCGGCCTTTCCTTCTGTAATCCTTGCGATACAGCTACTGCAAACCCCACCTTGGCAAGAATATGGGGCATCTATGTTCTCTTTTAAAACAGCATCCAATACCAAGGTTTTCTTATCCATGGAAAATGAAAAGGATTGATCGTCCACTACTACTTCCACCTGTGTTTTCCCTTTTAGATCCTCCGCTATGGTATCCACGGCCTCCGATGCCGTGAACAGTTCATAATGAATTTTTTCATCGCCTGTTCCAGCCTCCTTTAACGTATCCGAAACCAAATGGATCATAGGTTCTGGACCACAAATGTAGAAGGCATCGAATGAAGTAGTCTTAAATTTATTTTTGATGATAAAATTGACCGTTGCCGTATCAATTCGGCCAAATAAGGCGTTTTCCTCTTGAGATTTACTGTATACGAACTGAACAAAAAACCTATTGGTATATTTCTTTGATAATTCTAAAATTGCCTCATAAAACATGGTTTCTTCCAGCGTTTGATTGCCATAGACCAAAACAAACGTGTTGTTCAAATGACTTTCCAATACCGTTCGTGCAATACTAAGGACCGGGGTAATTCCACTGCCTGCGGCAAAGGCGGCAATATGTTGCGCCCTGTTGGAAGGTTCAAAAGTAAAGCGTCCTTCGGGGGGCATTACTTCAAGGACATCCCCTGCTTTTATTTCCGAATTGGCATATACGGAAAATGTTCCTTCTTCCACTTTCTTGACTCCTACGGTAATTTCATGTGCTGTCGGCACCGAGGAAATGGAATAGGCCCTGCGTACTTCAGCGCCATTTACGGAATGTTTTATGGTGATATATTGCCCGGAAACAAAAGAAAACGTTTCTTTTAGATGATTGGGAACGGTAAAGGATACTGCCACTGAATTCGGGGTCAACTTTTTTACCGTTGATACGGTAAGGGAATGAAAATCGCTCATGCACTATTTTTCTGCAAAACTAAGCAAAGCGATGGCCATATAAAATTGGACAGGTAAAAAAATAGTTCTTTATTTAGAATGTATTTATTTCTGAAAATAATAAAGCAGTTTAGTAGGAAATAAATAAAAATTTAAAAAATGTCCCCATGTTTACCGTCAGTCTCGTCATAGAAATAAATAATAGTAATCTAAAAACGAATTAAAATGAAAGATTTCATGATGATTTTCATCGGTGCCGATTATCAAGAATTAGGATTATCACCTGAAGAACTGCAAGGTCGTATGGGCAAGTGGTTTGCTTGGAATGATAAAATGGGTGCTCAGGGCATTCTTAAAGGAGGTAACGCCCTAGTTCCGGTCGTAAAAAGAGTCAGTGGTCCGGATAGAACCATTACCGATGGTCCTTTTGCGGAAGGAAAAGAATTAGTGGGCGGTTATTACGTAGTATCTGCGGAAAATGCGGAAGCCGTAGTAAAAATTGCCGAGGATTATCCTGATTATGATTTGGGGGGTACGGTAGAAATCCGTGAAGTAATGGTTTTTGACAACTGATTGTATGAGGCAAACCCGAGTCTTGTTCAGTATGATTTCTCTAGGGTGTTATGGACAAAACACCGTTTCTTTTCCTGAAAATGCTACTTCCCTTAAGGCAGATCTAACTGAAACATCCTGGATGGAAGGCCATTGGAAAGGTGAAGCATTTGGTGGTATTATTGAAGAAACATGGAGTCCGCCTTTAGGTGACTCCATGCTTTTCACCTTAAATTGGTGATAGAGGACAAAATCAACTTTTACGAATTAGGGCATATTCGTCAGTTGAAAGAAACCTTGGTTTTTGAACCGAAACATTTTCATGATGATTTAAAGGGATGGGAAGAAAAAAATGAGGTACAGACGTTCAAACTGGTAAAATTAGATGGCAATCGCTTTTATTTTGACGGTTTTACCTTTGAAAAATCGGTGTTGATGAAATCAATATCTATGGACAGATATAGTAGGACAATGGCTGTATTGAAGAAGTGAAGTTCAATTATAAAAAGCATTGGATTTCAATTAGTTCAATACCTTTGGGATACACGATCTTACCTAGAAAGAATGATTTTCAACTAATATTACTTTGGTATCATGGAACACAAAATTGTCGACCATCTTTTCAGACATCATTATGGAAAGATGGTGGCTATTTTAATACGGTTTTTTGGACTTTCGCATATAGAAACAATCGAAGATGCGGTTCAGGATACGTTTACAAAGGCTACTTTGCAATGGCGGAACCAAATCCCCGACAATCCTGAAGCCTGGCTGACCAAAGTAGCCAAAAACCGAACCATAGATTTGCTTAGGAAAATAAAAGCCGAGCGAAATAGGTCTGAAAAAATAACCTCCGGCGCTTCATCCATACCGTTGAAAGAATTATTTCTAGATCATGAAATCGAGGATAGCCAACTCCGCATGATCTTTGTGGCCTGTCACCCAAGTTTAAAACCGAAAGAACAAATTGCCTTCGCTTTAAAGACCATTTCCGGTTTTAGCTCCAAAGAAATTGCAGCGGCACTGCTCACCAAAGAAGAAACCATCACAAAGCGATTAAGTAGAGCTAAAAAAGCAATTATAAAAAACAAGTTGCAATTCGATTTTCCACCTGAGCAAGAGATGCAAAAACGTCTTGTTCGGGTTATGGAAGTCATCTATTTAACCTTTAATGAAGGTTTTCATTCTACCCACAAAACAAAACTCGTCAGAGAAGATTTGTGTGGTGAGGCTATACGGTTATCAAAACTCCTCTTAAAAAAGGAAAAATTTAGATCGGGAAGCCTTTATGCATTGTTCGCTTTGATGTGTTTTCATGCCTCTCGATTAGAAAGTAAGACCAACGCCAACAATGAAATTGTAAATATGAAACTACAAGATCGTAACAAATGGTATGTACCGCTTATTGAGATAGGCAATGGTGCCATGAATAAGGCCATTGAATATGACGATGTTTCGATATACCATTACGAGGCCGCAATTGCTGCTGAGCATATAAAGGCGAAGACTTTTGCAGATACCGATTGGAATAAAATCTTATACTGGTACACCCAATTATATGAAGTGCAACCCAGTGCCTTTACACAATTGAACATTGCCATTGTGAACCTGCAACTCAATAAGCTTGCTACTACGCGACGACTATTAGATACTTTAGCTATTGCCGATCTGGCACAAAGAACCTATCTTTATTATGCCTGTTATGCAGAATATTTTGTTAAAAAGAATGAGGTGCCTAAAGCAGCTTCATGCTTGGAAAATGCCATTCAAAATGCATCCAATAGTTTAGAAAAGGAGTATTTAATAAAGAGAAAGGCCGAACTTAATATGATATAAAGGATATTGTTTTGTAACAATTTGAGGGTTTTATACACTAATCCTGAAGAATAAATCACCGACCCTATATGTTCAAACATTTCATTAACCTACAATGGAAATCCTTTTTTAGATCATCCAGTCTAGGGAAGGGACTCGCCTTAAAAATCCTAATGATTTTTTTCGGTATTTATATGCTGGTATCCCTTGCTTTTGCCGGTGCCGGGCTATATTTTCTTTTAAAGGAGGTTTTTCCGGAGGCAGATCCTATTGTAAAGATTTGCGAGTATCTGTTATACTGGTTTTTCATAGAACTCCTTTTCAGATATTTTATGCAAAAACTACCGGTAATGGATGTAAAACCGCTATTGATGCTTCCTATAAAAAAGAGTACCATTACCCACTATATTTTGGGGAAGTCCGGACTATCGTATTATAATTTTCTATCCTTGTTCCTATTTATTCCCTTTACGGTAGTGCTTCTTATCCATGGGTATCCCCCGTTTAATGTACTAGGTTGGTTATTTGCCATTGTTTGTATCGTAGGTACTATTAATTATCTAAACTTCATCATAAATAAGAGCGATGGGGCCTTAATCGCCATTGGAACTTGTATAGCCGCTATTTACCTCTTGGAATATTTTGATATTCTTCCCATTATGGAAGTTGCCGGAAACATATTTTATAAGGTGTATCAAAACCCTCTCTATGTTGGCATTCCCTTCCTATTGGCGGTTACCACCTATTATATCAACTTCAATTTCTTACGGAATAGGATTTTCTTGGATGTATCTATCAAAAAGAAAGCAAAGCAAGCGGTGACCTCGGATTTGGCATGGACCAAAAAATTTGGGGATATTGCACCTTTTCTTCAGTTGGATTTAAAATTGATTTGGCGAAACAAGCGTACTAAAGTACAGACCTTCCTGTCATTGGCCATGATTCTATATGGCTTGATTTTTTATAGCATGGACGATTATGGGCCCACCTCCCCTATGTTGGTTTTTGTTGGCATCTTTATTACTGGAATTTTCCTGATGAATTTCGGACAATTTATTCCGGCCTGGGATAGTGAGTATTATAGCATGATGATGTCCCAAAACATTCCGCTTAGAAAATATCTGGAATCAAAGGCAGGTTTAATAGCTGTTAGTATCGTTGTTATGTTCCTATTGTCTATCCCTTACGCTTACTTTGGGTGGCAGGCCGTGGCCATTAATTTTAGTTGCGCCCTCTATAATTTGGGCATCAATATCCCAGTAATCCTGTATTTTGGTTCCATGAACAAGAAGCGGATAGATTTGACCAAAAGCGCCCTTGGAAATATGCAGGGTGCGGGAGCTGCCCAGTTTTTGGTAGGTATTCCTTTGTTCGGGGCGCCCATGATTATTTACGCGATACTTTATTTTCTGGTTTCTTTTAAGATCGCTCTTATTGCGCTTGCCGTATTAGGCGCCATAGGTTTTGCATTTCGGAAACCTATCTTGGATAAAATAACAGCGATATATCGTGAAAAGAAGTATGCTATGGTAGCGGGATTTAAAGAAAAAAACAGCTAATACATTGATGATATGATAACAGCACATCAGCTTACAAAAACATACGGTTCACAGACCGTTCTACATATAGAAAACCTTGAAATACCCAAAGGACAAAGTTTTGGGTTGGTAGGGAATAATGGTGCCGGAAAAACCACTTTTTTTAGCTTGTTATTGGATTTGATCCAGCCTACAACAGGACATATTATCAACAACAAGATTCAGGTAAATACCAGTGAGGCATGGAAACCTTTTACTTCCTCCTTTATAGATGAGACATTTCTAATAGGTTACTTGACCCCGGAAGAATACTTTTATTTCATTGGGGAACTAAGGGGAAGGAACAGAGCGGATGTAGACGGACTATTATCCCGGTTTGAGAGTTTCTTCCATGGAGAAGTACTTGGACAGAAAAAGTATTTACGGGACCTTTCCAAAGGAAACCAAAAAAAAGTCGGCATCGTGGCCTCTTTTATAGGCGATCCGGAAGTTGTAATACTAGATGAACCATTTGCCAACTTAGATCCCACAACGCAAATACGGCTTAAAAAAATTATAAAGGATTTGGCCGAAAACGAAGCGGTCACCGTATTGGTTTCCAGTCATGATCTTATTCATGTTACAGAAGTTTGTGAACGCATTGTAGTGCTCCATAAAGGAGAAGTTGTAAAGGATATGGATACTTCTGCCGAAACCTTAAAGGAATTGGAAAGTTTCTTTGCAGAATAAATAAACCTGCCAAGCTTCAAAAACCCGACAGGTATTGGGCGGGATTATTTTTATTTATCCTTGGGGCATTGGTGTATAAAAAAATTCCTCAAATACTATTTTTCCGTTTTCTACTTTGTACAAGCAAATCTCTTCTATGCTACTTTTTGGAGCTCCCTTAAACGTAAGCTCCATTTTTATGGAGCACGTAAAAAACTTATCCGCCACAATAGGATCGGAAATCTCGGACCCATGAACTTCCTCCACCATGCTATTAAAATGTGCTGTCTTCTGCTTTACGGCATCCAGACCCCTCACCTCTTTGTTAGGGGCGCCATCTGGTTCAATACTGATAACATCATCGGCATAGAGTGTGGCAATAGCTTCGTCAAATTGACCCTGCCTGCAGTAACTTACTAGTTTGTCGGCGACTTCTTGTGTTGTCATAATTGTCTGTTTTTAGTATTATTATTAATGTTTATGATTGAAAATTTTCTGCAAGAGCGGTATTCAAATAAGAATTTAAGGGACGGATACTATTAAAATGGGATAAAACTTCATCCACCAATTCCCCGCTGCTATAAAATGGTTCGAGCGGAAATTCGGCCATGGCATAAAACTGCTTGTGATAGATGAGATCCGTTTTACTAGCTGTTTCCAAGAAAGCCTTATCCAATTGTTTCCCCTTCTCCCCTTTTAAAGTGGCAAAATTGTGTTTAAAATCGTAGGAGGAAACAATGCTAACCAAGGTATCTGCATTTTCTGAGATATAGGTTCTTATTTTTTTCAATTCCGGTGCCTGGACCATAAACAATCCTCCGCCCACATGGATATGGTCGGCATCTATGCCCAGATAGTATCCGGGTAGGGCCGATTTTTTCCCATTAGGCGAAAAACCAGCTTTTAAGATGAGGTGATACGGTGACTTATCCTTGGAGAAACGAATATCCCGATTCATACGGAACAACGCTTTTTTGGCATCAGGAACAATCCGCTTATCCCATTTCGTCAAACTTGGAATCAATGCATCAAGTAAGTTTGTGAAGGGTTCTTTTACTTCTTTTTCGTACCGCTTCTTGTTCGCATGGAACCATTCTTTGTTATTGTTCTTCCGTAGCTCCTTGAAAAAAGTACTATACGCTTTCGTAATCATGTTTTCCCGTTTCTATTTTTTAGTATCCATTAGCCTGATCCATTCTGCTATTATGGCTTGCAACGCTTCTCTTTTACTTATGATGTCCTCCATGTCCATAAATCTGGCAACTCGCGTTTCCTTACCATCACCTTCCAATAATCCGCTAGCGTCCTTGATCCAGGCCCCTTTATGAAACATTAGGCTTACAAATTTTTTGGCGTTCATGAAAAAAGAAGCGATGTTACCTTTATACATAAAGGTGGGGCTCTTCCATTTTATAGCCTCATCAATACGATTGTCGGTTGCAAGGATAATTTCCCTGACCATTTGTATTTCATCGGTCAGCGGATGATTTTTCTCCTTTAAAAAATTATTTACTTCGGGATTGGTTTTATATCGCATTGTTTCTGTTTTCGATTATTTGTTTCAACCGTTTAAGGTCTTTGCCGTTGGCCCATTACATATCCGGGTCAATTTGTTCTCCTTGGTGCCTATAGCTATTTTTCTTGATCCAATTTAATTTGTTCCAATGCCTTTAGGGCCAGACCTTCCCATTGAAGATGGACGTCGTAGCCTACCTCATACCATCCCGATAAGGGCCCTCTATGCTTAAACGGATTGAACTCATGTATTTCTATCTTCAATGTATGCACCGGAAACGCTTTTCCGAGCCTAAAGACCATCCCGTTTTTGCGGGAAAAGAAAGCAAATGCCTTCTTATTGTAATGTATGGCCGGAGCGCTCATCATTTTACCTTGGGATACACCCCCATATTGCTTACAAAGGAGATCTCTAATGGCTTCAAATCTTTTAAGTTCCATTATAACAAAGGTTTACGAATTCAAAACTACAAAATGTATTCTGGTTCCAAGATGGGTAAATCAGACACTTTTAAGGGTTGGTTGTGCCAAAAGAAAACACTATTTTTGAGAAAAGACCAAACATGAAACATGTGAGTATTTTGGTTCCGAAGGATAAGGCCATTCTTAGCAGTATCGTAGGTCCGTATAAGATTTTTAAGGCCGCGAACAAGTTTCTTATAAAGACCGGTAGGAAAGAACAGGATTTCTTTGATATACATCTAGTG
>JBATTK010000097.1:0-5566 GCA_049670505.1 Saonia sp. | reverse complement strand
GATGAGTACACTTCCATTTTCAGACCCATAGCCCCTGACCCTAAAAAATGCTTGTCCGAAATCAAAAGCCGCCCTATTTAGAAAAACGTCTCTTGTTGCCTGAAGGAGCCCTGAAGTAATAAACGCAGTTTCATCATTGGACAGATCGGAATCCGTTAATGCAATCAGATTATCTGTCTTTTCGGAAGAGATGTCCTTTTCAAGATAGATAACCCCAAGGTCCAAGGATTGATTTTCCAATGTGATCGGAATTCTTTTATCCAAGTAATCTTGGGCAGAAACAACCAATATATAATCTCCCGATAACAGGGTATTTAAGTTGAACACTCCGTTTTCATCAGCATTTGCGAAAACTTTAACGCCCTCAAGAGCAAGCTTGCAATTTAAAACCGCTTGTTTTGTCAAATTATCCACTACACTCCCAGAAACCCTATAGTCGTTTTGTGCACTTATACTATGAAATGGCAGCAAGAAAATGGCAAACAGGATGGGAATTTGCATGCTTGGTAGGTCTATTCAGTTGGTATTTATGATAAATAGAACAGGAATGTAGATAAATATGTACGAAAATCCATAAAATAATTTATATTTTCGATGTATGTAGCGTAGTAATTTACTTTCCTTTAAATAAAGAAGGGTATGATGTCTAAAATGCTACCCCTTAAATGAAATCTAAATTATTACCATTACTCTTTTTTATTTCGTTCCTTGGGTTTTCCCAAGAGAAGAAATCATATCAGCTACGGACCATTGCCTTTTATAATGTTGAAAATCTTTTTGATACTATTAATGATTCCTTGATATTCGATGATGATCGCACCCCACAGGGAAAGGACCGTTGGACCTTTGAGCGTTACACTTCAAAAGTGGAAAGCATCTCCAAGGTATTATCCGAAATCGGTGCGAAAATCTCCAAAACTTCCCCGGATATCATAGGCCTTTGCGAAGTAGAGAACAAACAGGTCTTGGAAGATTTGGTGCACCACGCCCATTTAAAGAATAAAAAATATGGTATTGTTCATTTTGATTCTCCCGATGAGCGGGGTATCGATGTGGCGCTATTGTATAAAAAAGACGTATTTCTGCCCACTTCTTTTGCCAGTTACAGATTACTTCTATTCAATGAGGAGGAGGAACGGGATTATACGCGCGACCAATTGGTAGTAGCGGGTTTTTTAGATGATGAAAAAATATATTTTACCGTAAACCATTGGCCTTCCAGAAGTGGTGGGGAGCTGAGAAGCAGACCCTATAGGGTAGCCGCCGCAAAACTAAATAAGCGTATACTCGACTCAATCACAAAACTGAATCCAGATGCCAAAATCATAAGTATGGGCGATTTAAATGACGACCCTACGGACGATAGTCTTAAAAAGATTTTAAAGACCAAGGGAGAGAAGAGTAGTTTAGAGGCGAACGAACTTTTTAACCCTATGGAGCGACTTTATAAAAAAGGGGCGGGTTCCTTGGCCTATCGAGATAAATGGAATTTGTTCGACCAGATATTTTTCACCTCCAATTTGGTCAACCATATGGAAGGTCACTACCGGTTTTGGAAAGCTGGAGTTTTTAATCCTTCGTACGTCATTACCCAAAACGGACCGTACAAAGGGTATCCTTTTAGGACCTATGCGGGTGGTAGCTACACAGGAGGGTATAGTGATCATTTTCCGGTATATGTATACTTGATCAGGGAAGCGGAATAAACGGGGCAGATTCCTGCCTTCGCTGAAATGGCAGCTGTCCTAATTGAACCACTGCCCCCATGGAATACGGCTCATGATCAGAAGCAATCCCAATCCATAAAAAATAGCGATACTTTTAAATTTCTTTTTCCCTTCCATAAATTTCTTGTGCCTGGACCAACCTACGGTAATAAGTACAATGGCAATGATATTGATCAACGGATGTTCCAAAGCCAGCAGACGTGCCGCGGAATTCATGCCTCCCATACCCAGTTCCTGTATGGCCTTTAAACCATTTGTAGATATAAAGTACAGAATAAGGCCTACCACCAATTGCAAATGGGATAATATAAGGGCAAAAAGACTTATTCTAAAGTCTTTTTCCAACGTAAACATTTTGTTGCCCACCAAACCCAGAATGGCATTGGCCACGGCAAGAAAGAGAACGGCCAATACTACATAGGCCAAATAAGAATGTACGGTCTGTAAAATTTCCATGGTTGTTTTTTTAATTTTTAAAAGTAGTGATTTTTAGGCATAAAAAACCCCGACGGTACCGTCGGGGTTTAAAAAAAGTGTGTTGGAGATATTGTGTTTAGTTAAAACTATATCTTAACCCAATCTGCATTTGCCATCTTGAGGACTGAAGTCCAGCGTCATCAACTATATTATTGGTTTCCACCGCTCTTGGGTCAAAGGTAAACTGTGGTGTGGTGCCGTCCGCAGCAAAACCTTCGAAGTCGAATAATTGAACTTGATTAAAGTTTGTGAATGTTCGTACACCCCAATCTTTGTTCAACAAATTCGTAAAGTTGAAAATATCTGCCGTGAGCTCCAACTTATGGGTATTTTCCCCAAATTTTAATCCAAATTCCTGAGCAAATTTTAAATCGATAATATGAAACCAATCTGAACGATCTCCGTTTCTTTCCGCAAACCTTCCTTTACGACTTCGTAAATAATCATCGCCATCTATAAATTCACTTAGTGCGGCATATTGTTCCGAAGCGGTAAGTACTACTTGGTCATCATCATCTAAAAGATCGACTAAATTAGCCTCGGCTTCATTGGAAGGAACAAATATTAATCCTGAATCCGAACCTGTATCTGCCAACAAATTGCCATTAATGACATAACTAAATGGCTCTCCGTTCGCTCCCTCATAAAACAAGCCTATTCGAGTCTTAACATTGTCGGTCCATTTAAATTCTACTGTTGAATTGGCTATGATACGGTGCCCTGGAGAAAAGTCCGACGTGGACAGAACTGGCCTGTTGGATCCATTAACCGTTTCCAGATTTCTCCATTGTGAACTGTTTTGGGAAGAAGTGCCATCCAATATCACATCTGAATCCCCGTAGGAATAGGTAGCCTGAGCAGTGATATCCCATTTTGGAGAGTAGAAATTTTTGGTCAGTGTACCAGCAACGTTGTAAGAACTTCCCTCTCCGGTATTATAGCCTAAATAAATATCGCTGTAGGTCCCATCAACTTTTGCAAAACCATAACTGGGCCTCGAACCTGCACCTGTGGTGGTAAATTGTGGGCCCTCTATGTTTATATTTTCATAGAGTACGGTAGTAATATTATCGTTCCAAATAAAGTCTGCCGAAAATATAATTCCTCCAGGTAATTTTTGGTCAAAGGCAATATTCGTTTTAAACACTTGTGGTAGTCTAAAATCCTTTGCAAACAAATCTACCTGTCCACCTACCGAACCACTTCCCGGAAGAGGATCTGCAAGCTGGGTAGTGGGATCCGGGTTAAATTCAGGAACTGCATCACCGGTTCTTTGAATAAATCCTGCCGTGACACCATTGTTGTTATAGGTGCCGCCCGGCCATACCAAAGGTATTCTAGAGGTAAAAATCCCTAAACCACCTCTTATCTGGGTATTCCGATTACCTTTTACGTCCCAATTAAATCCGACACGTGGTGATAAATGTACATTGGCATCTATACCTTGGCCAACGCGGGCATCGCGCAAGTTCTTACCTGCGGCTTCCAACAAAGGAATAGAACGGTTATTAAAATCGTCATTTTCCAAACCATCCTCCCAATAAGGAATATCAATTCGTACACCGACAGTCAATTTAAAATTATCCGTAACGTTTACTTGATCTTGTGCATAAAGTCCAAATTGGAACAAATCAAATTCTGCCGCACCTTGAGAATCATCTCCAAAGCCGCCCAATAAAGAATATCCATGACGAAATCTGTTGGGTAATTCCCCATTTAGAAAGTCTGACAAGCTGCTGAACCTATAATCTCCAAAATTCTGTCTAAAGAATACATTCTTGGAAGATGAAAATTCGTTGTTCGTACCAATTGTAATATTATGTCTACCCGCATAAATCTCAAAATTATCCGTAATTGTCAAATTCCTTTGTTCCAAAAGGTTTGCCGTAGAAAAAGGCTCCGATCCAAAAAATATGGAAGCCCCGGCAGCTTCTTGAATCTGAACCGAAGGAAAAGGACTTCCTTCCGGATCCCTGTTATCATCTACCGTAGTGTAGCCGATGACCAAATTGTTTGCCATATTGTCCCCGATTTGTGTATTGAGTTCCAAAGCGGTCGAATTTGTAATGGATTCAAAATTTATGGCCCTGTTAAAGAAATTGATACTACCTGTATTCGATGCCTGTGCATCTAGTTGAACCGCCTTTACATAACTATGTTTTAAGGACAGTTTATTATTTTCGTTAATATTCCAATCTATTTTAGCAATTAATTTATCGCTTTCCAATGATGCCGTATTATTTGCAAAACCCCCGGCATCGTACCCAAAATCGTTACTCAATAAATCGGAAAGCTGCTGTAAATCCGCTTCCCTTGCATTTCCTCTAAAGGTCGTAACATCAAAAGGTTGGGGTGTTTCATTATCCTGTCTTTCATAGTTTATAAAGAAGAATAATTTGTCCTCAATAATTGGACCTCCAATACGAATACCATAGGTTTGGGCAGTAAACTCATCCAGTTTTTCCCGTTCCCCGTCATCTCCTACAAGTCCTACAGGTGTTTTACCCGAAAGATTTTCATTTCGCGAAAACCCATAGACGGAACCTTCAAATCTGTTGGTTCCTGATTTTGTGATTGCATTGATACTACCCCCGGCAAATCCAGATTGTCTTACATCAAAGGGTGCAACGTTAATCTGAAAAGATTCAATAGCATCCAAGGAAATAGGACTTACCCCCGTTTGCCCCCCATTGGTGCCATTTCCTGCCAATCCAAATACATCGTTATTTACCGCACCATCGATAAAAATAGCATTAAACCTATTATTCTGACCACTAATGGACACTACATCATCCTGAGTCACCCGTGCCTGAGGCGTTAACCTGGCAAAATCAGCAATATTCCTGGCTATTGTTGGTAAGGTAGTTACCTGTTTTTGACTCACATTGGTTTCTGCTCCTGTTTTACCAGAATCAAATATACCGCTGGCCTGGGCAGTAATTATCACTTCGTCCAAAGCATTCACGGACTCCCCCAAACCAATACTGATCCTCTTGGAATCACCTAGTTGTAAAAAGACATTTTCACTTATGTAATCCTCAAAACCTATATACGATATGGTAATGGTGTATGGTCCGCCCGAACGCATCCCTGAAATCCTGTAAAAGCCATCAAAATCGGTAGCTGCACCGTACGTAGTCCCAGAAGATACATGAACCGCCACCACGCTAGCCCCTGGCAGCGGCTCCCCTGTGTTGTCGGTTATCTTACCTCCGATAGCGGATGTAGTCACCCCTTGTGCGAAAGTAACTGCCGTAAACAACAATGCGGCAATTACAAAGTACATTTTTCTCATTTTTCTAGTGTTTGTTTGTTTCTAATCTATGCTACAAAAGTGCTGCATTTTCAACACTCCTGTATTA
>JBATTK010000096.1:0-30003 GCA_049670505.1 Saonia sp. | reverse complement strand
ACGGTGTGAACGTTACGGACGCCCTTCGCATCACGGAGGAGTACGATCCGGCGACCAACCAATGGACACGACTGCCCGACCTGAACTCGGAGCGCCACGGGACCCAGGCGATAGTCTCGGGCGACGGGATCTTCATTTTGGCCGGTTCCCCTAAGATCGGCGGCGGGCCCAACGGCAACCAGAAGAACATGGAGTACTACGGGGTGGATGCCCCTGTGGGCAGCCCCAGCACCGCAAGTACGCTATCCGCACCTTCTTCCTTGGCAATACCCATAGGAAACACCAGAAGTATTGCTCTCAATGTGGATACCGGTACTGTAGGTATAGTTGTTGGTTCAATGGAAATCACCGGGCCTAATTCAGATGATTTCAACATTGTTTCCGGGGAAGTCTCCAATGGATTTTTAAAACCAAATTCTGCTCATACCCTATTTATAGAATATACGGGCACGGAAGAAAACATTAATGCCTTATTGACCATTAATTATAATACGTCCTCCTTACTAGAGATAAATCTCTCTTCCATTGCCGCGCCTACAAGTTCCATTGGTTTTACTTTAGTAAATGCCGACTCGGATGAAGATCTTTTTGATTTGTTTGATGGAGATCAAATAGCAATGTCGGTAATTCAAGGATTGGGGCTTAACATAAGGGCAAATACAGACCCGGAAGTAGTTGGAAGTGTTTTCATACAATTGACAGGGCCAGTAAGTAAAAAGAAAACAGAAAGCGTAGAGCCCTATGCACTTTTTGGAGATAGTAACGGCAATTATGCCCCTGCAACCTTGCTGGAGGGAGACTATAATCTAACGGCAACAACTTACAATGGACCTGGGAAAACAGGTGGCATACTAAGTGGTCCCGAGACTATACAATTTTCAATAGTAGACCAAACTGGGGGAGGAAACCAACCTCCAATGGCGATTGCAACATCTTCCGTTAGTACTGGGGACGCTCCTTTGTCCGTAAACTTTACAGGAAGTGATTCAACGGATGATATTGGGGTAACCTCTTATTCATGGGATTTTAAGGACGGAAATACCTCTACAATTGAAAATCCCACCAACCTCTTTACCGATCCTGGGACCTATGATGTAGAACTAACGGTTATGGATGAGGAGGGACTTTCCAGTACGGCAATAGTTACGATTACTGTAAACGGTATTCCTGGTAACGCCCCACCGGAAGCGGTCGCCTCTGCTTCCGTTAGCGGCGGCACGGCTCCTTTAGAGGTAGATTTTACGGGAAGTGGTTCCACGGATGATATAGGGGTTACTTCTTATTTTTGGGATTTTAAAGATGGGAATACAGCGAATACTCCGGATCCAACCCACACCTTTATCAATGATGGTATCTACAATGTAGAGCTCACGGTGACCGATGAGGCCGGACTTTCCGATACTGTGAGTCTACAGATAACCGTAGGAAATGCCATTCTAGAAGGTGTTGCAAGTGTTACGCTGATAAACGCCGACACCAACGAAGATCTTTTTGACCTATTCGAAGGTCAGCAAATTGATAGGTCCATATTGGATGGGATAGGGCTTAATATACGTGCAAATACCTTACCAACATTGGTAGGCAGCGTGTTTTTGCAACTTACAGGTCCATTAAGTAAAAATAGAACGGAGGGTACCGCTCCATACGCGCTTTTTGGGGATAGCGGAGGGAATTATGTATCGGCAGATTTTCCGCAGGGCGATTATAGTATAACGGCTACAGCCTATAATGGACCAAAAAAAACGGGTGGTGTTTTGGGTCAACCTTTAACCATTCAGTTTTCAATTGTGGAACCATCCGGCGGTGGAAACCTACCACCAATAGCAATTGCTTCGGCATCACCCGATACAGGTAATTTACCTTTAGAGGTAGATTTCACAGGAAGTATTTCCATAGACGATGTCGGGATTGCAAGCTATTTTTGGGATTTTAAGGATGGGAGTACTTCCAATATTGAAGATCCAACCCATACTTTTACGAATCCAGGTGTTTATGAGGTGGAACTGATCGTGACCGATGCGGAAGGACTTTTTGATAGTACTACTACAACTATTACCGTAAACAATACATCTGGGAATGTTTCGCCCAATGTGGAAAATCCCGGTACGCAAAATAGCGATGAAGGTGATCCGGTATCTTTGCAAATACAGGCAACGGATGATGGTAGCCTTACCTATGCCGCGAGCGGATTACCTCCTGGTTTGGACATTAATGACAATACAGGCTTGATTACCGGTACAATTTCAGCGTTTCAAAGTGGAGATGGCGCTTTTCTGGAGTCCAACGGTCTGGTCATTATTGAAGCGGAATCCGGAGATATAGAACCTACTTGGAGCGAGACCAATATTGGAGGGACAACGGGTATAATTGCAGGTACCAATAGTTTTACTACTCAAAATAGAGGAACGGTTCCTTATCAAATAACGATTACCAACCCGGGTATATACCGTATTAATTGGAGGTCTCTTTTTACTGGCGATAAACCATCGGAAAGAAATGATAACTGGCTCCGTTTTCCCAATAACGACGATGTTTGGTTCTACGGACAGCAAATGGCAGGTAGCAATGAAGCCAATATCATTTCTAACTTACAAGGAATACAGGATAAAGTGGTTTTCCCCAAGGGAAGTTCACGAATAACGCCAGCAACTACTCCCAATGGCGCAGGTAGCAATGGCTATTTTAAGGTATTTCGTTCCGGGCAGCCTGCGGAAGAATATAAATGGCAGGCGGTTACAAGTGATGGTAATGGTCACCGACTCTTTGTATGGTTCGTAAATCCCGGTACATATACTATGGAGATATCCGAACGTTCTGCCGGCCATGCTATTGATAAGGTGGCCCTATATAGGGTAGCCGGACCAAGTTATACGGATGAAGAGCTTACGGCAGCCCCTGAATCTGCACGTTCCGGAACTAGTGGCAGTAGTGGTGCTGCAGCCAATAGTCCTTACAACGTTTTGGTAACGGTAGCGGACGATGGTATTCCTTCCTTATCTTCATCGGTACAATTCGATTGGGTTATTGGAGGGGGAGAAACACCCACCGGATCTGTACCATGGGTGGAAGATTTTAGCGGACTTAACAATGGTGCTACTTTTGATAATGGGAGTACCGCATGGACGTCCAATAGGGACGCAGGGGTGTTTGAAGTGGATAATGGTGCTTTTAAAACTTCAAGTAATAGTAGTAGCCCGGGGGTATGGACATCAGAAGTTATCGACATAACTAATGCCGAGGTTTCCGTCTCCGTTGATGTAAATGATGAAGATGATAATAAAGAATCGGCAGATTTTATACGGGCATTTTATAAAGTAAATGGCGGACCTCTGGTTCAATTTGGTCTGGCAACTGGAAATATATCACCACAAGCTTTTACCGCTAATAATATAATAGGGAACACGATACAAATTATAGTAGAGGCTGATGTGAGTTTTGGAAACGAAGTATATCTATTTGATAATATTTCTGTCGTAAATTCAGGGAGCTCCAGCAAACAAAATTCGGAGGGTGACCAATTAAGTGGTTTAGATTCTAATTCCGAAGAACTGATATCTAGTTGGAGTATGGAACTATTTCCAAATCCTACATCTTCCCGAACACAAATACTAATAAAAGATGAAGCCGATACTATATCGGAGATTTTCATCTATGATGTTACCGGTAGGTTAGTTAAAGTGTATGACGGTTCGGAAACCAAAATAGAAAATGGATTATATGAACTTAATTTGAATGGTATGGAAGAGGGTATATATTTTCTTAAGACTTGGCTTAAAAATGATTCGAAACCCATTAATTCCAAGCTAATTCTGAAAAGGTAATATGCGGTAAGGTATTAGTAAAAAACTTCGATTGAATTGTTAATAATTGGCAATAACAGTCGAAGTTCTTTTTGCGATACACGCAACTCCTTTAGGGATTGTAATTGCCTTATATTATGTATATCGGAAGCTACGTAGTCTATAAAACCATCTTCTAATAATTTTAGCGCTATTTTGGGCACCTCTTTACCATAGAATTCTCCAAGAGACAATAAATTCATCTGGAATAGAATACCTTGTTGTTTGTATTGGTCATATTTTTTATACTGTTGGTGTAGAAAAGCATAACGTTCAGGGTGGGCCAATATAGGATAAAAGCCTTTACTGGCTATTTTAATGATGGCTTCCGTGAAATTTATAGGTGGTTGCAAATAAGACATTTCCACCAGTAAATAATCACTCCGCAAGGGCATTATATTTTGGGTGTCCAATAGCATCTCAAAATTGTCGTCTATCATATGTTCCGCAGAGGCCTCTATGGAAACATTCTTTAATTGTTTTTTTAACAATTCGTTTTTTAATCGTAAAAGGGAATCGTTAATGGTTTCCGGGGTATTCGGATAATAGTTATGCATAATGTGAGGAGTGGCAACAAAATTGTTGACCCCAAATTCCGAAAACCCACTGATAATTTCGGAGGAATCCTCTACGGTTTTTGCCCCATCGTCTATTCCAGGAAGAATATGATTGTGGATATCCACAAAATTTTCCAAATAATCTACTAGAAACTTTTTTTTACTGAAAATATGGAACATGAACTATAAATTTCAACCCCAAAAATAGTATTTAAGAATTTAAAACTTGGGATTACAGAAATAAAGTAAAATAAACAAAATTTAATATTTTCAACAATATTTCACACCTGGCAATATCATATTTACCATAGGGTCAAATCGTTGCAAGCTGGCAATCGATACGGAAGTAGTTGTGTATTTGTACCTTAATTTCCTGAGAACAACGGGACAATATTTATACAAAATATATAACTTTAATATGCAAGAATAATCGACTTACAGATTAGAAATTCGTTTAAATGAAGGAAAATGAATGTATCGAAATAAAAAAAATGAAAAAAAGTGATTTTTATGGTAGGGTTAATCAAGTATTAAGTGTTAATTTAACAATATGGTAAAATGTTACGGAAAGACTTTTCACCTAAAATGATTAAAATTGTCATTCATTGCTAAACCAGGCTTTACAAAACAAAAACAAAAGTTATGATGTGATCAGCTAAATTTTACATATAACCCAAGTGCTTAAGCCCCCGAAGCAATGAACTACTTAGGTATCCTAGTATCCTACTTTTCAAACCTATATTTTTTAGGTTTTCTTTCCATTGTAATTGCATTTATGGTATCCGTTAGAACGTACCCTGCGATTATTTTTTTGGTACACCAAAAAAATCTAATGGACGAGCCCGGAAATCGAAGCATGCATACGGATAAAACTGCGACGCTTGGTGGTGTAGGTTTATTTATTACGTTTTCCTTATCTATCATATTATTTGGGATTGCAGTAGATCTGCTGCGTCCGGATTTAATCAAATTGATGTCTATTTTGGCATCCACTATAATACTTTTGTTTTTAGGGATAAAAGATGATTTATTAGTACTATCTCCTAAAAAAAAGCTTGGTGGGCAGATTATATCCGCGGTTATAGTAGTTTTTCTTACCGATGTTAGAATAAATAACCTGTATGGTCTTTTCGGTATAGGAGAGCTACCTTACTTCATTTCCGCTTTCCTTACCATATTTATTTTCATTTTCATAATCAACGCATATAATCTTATTGACGGCATAGATGGTTTGGCCGGTGCAATAGCTATTATTTCCAGCATGTCATTCGGTATCTTTTTTTTTATGAATGCCAATTACCTAATGGTATTGGTGTCCTGTATTATGTTGGGTGCTTTACTTGGCTTTTTAAAGTATAATCTATCTTACAAGAACAAATTGTTTATGGGGGATTCCGGATCTATGTTCATCGGATTTTTGTTGGCCTATCAGGCTATAGTCTTTTTAGGAATGAATGAAATTTCGACTTTTTCTTTCTACAGGCTTACGAATGCACCGATTGTGGCATTGGCAGTTTTGTCATATCCGGTAATGGATACCCTGAGGGTTTTTATAGTTCGACTAAAGCAGAAACGTAGCCCATTCAGTGCCGATAGAAATCATATACATCATCGCCTATTAAATCTAGGTTTGCAACATAAGCAGGCAACCTTGTTTATCGCCGTATGCAATGTGCTTCTTATAGCAATAACTTTTTTAATAGGCCCTTTATATATTCATGTACAACTATATATAATACTTATTTTATATCCGGTACTGTTCCTCGTTCCCTTTTTAATAGTATATGAAAAAGGGAAGTTAAAATTAGATATCTCTTAAATATGATCAAGTGTTTGACCAAAAGCTCTGTACTAAATCTTTTTCTGTTGGATGTAAGTGTACAAACTTGTCCTCATTATGATGAAAAAAACTGTTTTACTAACAAAAGAACCGTCCTCTGCATAGTATATGGTGTTCTGCTAAACGAAGTCTGTGATAAATAAACTCAAATCATTTAAAAAAGGGAAGTTTACGGAAGTGCCTAAACTGTTTAGTGTGCTACTCGATCAGTTTTTCATGAGTATAACAACCTTGCTCACATCAATAGTTTTGGCAAGAACATACGATAAAATTGATTATGCGGATTTGATTTTACTTTTTTCGATAAGCCTGTTTATTCTTGGCTTCCAAAGTTCAATTATATCTAAGCCGTATGCCATAAATTTAAATGATTTTAGAAATGGCAAAAGAGAGGGGTATTATCGCTTTAACCTGCATTTTAAAATACTATTTACAGTATTTGTCATTATAGTATTTCCACTTTTATACTACATCATATTTGATAGTTGGAACGTGGAAAAATTGTTCTTTTTTTCATTATACATCATAGCTTACACGAGTTATTTTTTTATTAGGGAAACCTTGCTTAGTGAGCGAAAAACCAAGCTGAACTTGGTTTATGGCCTAGGTTGCTCCCTTAGCTTAATTACGCTGTTGCTATTTATTCTGTTTACGAATCATGGCGATATAAATTTCTTTCTTGGAATCTCTTCCGCAATATATATTATAGCGACTCTGGTATACCTGTTTAAAAATTTAAAAAAACCAATTTTAACAAAGAAGGATTATATAGGTCATTTATACACAAATTGGAAAGTTGGAAAGTGGTTATTGGGATCTAACTTCTTCTTTCATTTAAGCACTAGCATATACCCCTGGCTATTACTATATATTACTACCAAAAGTGATATAGCCGTGTTTGGGGTATTGATCAGTGTATCGAGCATCATTAATCCCGTAATGACAGCTTTAAGTTCCTATCTATTGCCCTTATTCGTTAAAATGAATTTGGATTATCAAAAGATAGATGTGATGGTTAAAAACTGGACCTTTCTTTTCGGTGTTATGGCGTTGTTTTTAATTGTCATAGGATATTTTTTCGGACAAACTATTATCGTTTTACTTTTTGGGAAGGCATATGGCGATTTAGGAATTTTAGTGGTCTATCCATTTATTATCCAGGCCATACATGTTTTGTTCCAACCCTTTAAAATTTGTTTAAATGCAATTAAGAGAACGGATGTAAATTTTTGGGTACTCATACCTAGAAGCATTATTTCCCTCATCTTGGGATATATTCTTATTCAAAAATATGGTGTAGTAGGAGCATTTTATACCATGATTATAGAAAGTCTGTTTTACCAAGTTATGCACTTTATCATATACCGTAATATTATGAAATTGAATAAGTCATTGGTTAACTCTTAGGTTATGATACTGGTTTTAAAAAGCCTATTAACAGTAGAAGGACCTGTACTAGGTCTTAATTATACATATGGTCGCGTATAAAAATCATAAAGTTTTACTTTTTTTATTCATTACCTGTTTGGTAATGAATGCAATAACGCATTACCATAATATATACATCATAGGAAAGTACGGAAAACTTTTTATAGCCGTCCTAGGGGTTGTCATTTTGCAAAAATCATTCGGACAGCTAAATGATTTTGTAGCCAAGAATAATTGGTTGCTTTTTTTTTGGGGCCTTTGTGTGCTATTCACCCTTGTAAGGATATGGGAAAAAGGGTTTGATCTCACTCTAATACAAAATAACATATTATTCATATTATTCATTTACTTCTTTTATTTATTGTCCTTGGCATTCAAGATTAAATATGGCAGGCCTAACTACTATTTCTTCAAGTATCTATCCTATGCCCTTAATGTCAACTTGCTCTTTTGGACCGTATTTGCCATTTTATATCCTTTTACTATGTGGCATACTTTGGAAGGTAGAACGGGATTAGGGCTTTTTTACGAAAATTACATACAGCTTGGAATTTTTGCCTGTGTAGGAGCAATTACACATCTTACTTTGTTTCGCTACAAGATCAAAAAAGATCAAAAAATTTACTTTGTCATGTTTATTTTATATACGGCCCTGGTTATCCTATCCAATTCTAGAAATTCACAACTCATCTTGTTCATTTTTATACTATTTAATCTGTTTCCTTATTTCAAAAAAATCACGCTCAAGTACATTTATCTTCTTGTATGCTGTGCCGTTATACTTTTTGCTTTCTATTTTTCAAGTGAAATTTTATTAATGGAGAGCCTCACCGATCTAACTACGGGTCGCACTGCCATCTGGTATTATGTTTTTGAGTATTTTTCACAAAATACCATTCTTCTTGGAGAAGGGATTTTTGGTCTAAACAATACTATTTTAGAGAATAACTCAGCTTCCAATTATTATTTTCAAAGGCTAGACGTCCTGTATTTTCACTCTTCCTATATGGAGATTTTTTCTGCAAGCGGTATTATTGGATTTATATGTTTTATACTGTTTATTATAAGATCACTTCGAAGAAAAAAGAGATTTTTTTTGGTAACCATCCTGATCAGTATCCTCATAGGTGGACTCTTCGAAAGCTTTTTGGTACAGCCCACCATATTGGTTTCGTTTTTATTTTGGTATTTAATAGTGGCAAGAACCGAGGTTCTTGCTAAAAGGCAACCCCTTAAATTGAGAAATAATCCAATTAGATGAAAGAATTAGCCCCAATAGCCCTTTTTACATATAACCGTTTATACGAAACCCAGGCAACGGTTAAAGCCTTGCAAGGAAATTATCTGGCTACCGAAAGCGAATTATTTATTTTTTCCGATGGTGCAAAGGATTCCCATGGAGAAGAAAAAGTAAAAGAGGTACGCCGTTATTTAAGAACTATTGAGGGTTTTAAAAATATACGGATTAAGGAATCACAAAAAAACAAAGGTTTGGCCAATTCCATTATTGATGGGGTAACAGATATTATTGACCAATACGGGAAAGTTGTTGTGTTGGAAGATGATCTAGTTACCTCCCCAAACTTTTTGGATTTTATGAACCTAGCGTTGGAGTTTTATGCTGAATCCCCAAACATCATATCAATTTCCGGATATACGTTGGATTTACCTAGTTTAAATAATTATGAACATGATTATTATGTAGGATATAGGGCATCTTCATGGGGATGGGGTACATGGAAAAATAGATGGCGGGACATTGATTGGGAGGTATCCGATTATACCGGATTTAAAAAGGATTATAGACGACGTTTAAAATTTTCCGAAATAGGGAGTGATATGCCAGGTATGCTTAGGAACCAAATAAAAGGCAAAATAGATTCTTGGGCAATAAGATTCTGTTATCATCAATTTAAATACGGCCTGCAAACGGTTTTTGCCGCCAAATCGAAGATAAATCACATTGGAATTAATGAAAATGCCACGCATGCTGTTGGCGCAATAAGATTTAATACACCACTTGATGATGGATGTAATAGAAGTTTTGAATTTAATAAAGCCTTGGTCGTGAATAAAAAAATAACAGAAGAGTTTAGAATAAAATTCTCGATTAAAAATCGTGCAATCGATAAGCTAAGAAGAACCTTTAAAAATTTTAATATAGGACAACAATGATTTTTGATGGGCCGGACCGCTTATTCGCGGTTTGCCGACAGCCGGTCTAAACCTGATTGTATCCTATGTTTTTAGGGAGTTATAGGGTGTTGATGCGGATGGGATTAGTGGGTTAGTCCGTGCGTAGCTTGATGTAGTTACAATGGAATCATCCTTGTTTTGATAGATAGTGTTTAACCATAGGTATATATGTTATTTAATTCTTGGGAATTTATATTTCTTTTTAGCATAACGGGTATTTTATACTTTAACATGCCATACAAGTATAGGATGCTTTTGTTATTGGTAAGCTCCTATGTGTTTTATATGTATTGGCGGTGGGATTTTGCGGCAATTATGCTGGTAGTTACGATCATTAATTATTATTCTGGCATTAAGATCGAAAAAGCGGAACGAATGGGGGCAAAGCGCGCTTGGTTATATTTTGCACTGATCAGCTCGCTAATTCCCCTACTTTATTTTAAGTACGCGAATTTTTTTGTGGAAAACATAAATGCGACGCTGGCACTAGTAGATACTAATACTAAGTTTTCATACTTGGATTTGGTTTTACCAGTGGGGATCTCGTTTTTTACTTTTCAAGCGTTAAGTTATTCGTTAGATGTTTTCTATAAAAAGTCCAAGGTGGAAAAGAACATTATTAGATTTGGGACCTTTGTAGCATTTTTTCCACAGCTTGTTGCGGGACCAATTGAAAGGTCATCTAACTTATTGGCTCAATTTAAAGAGAAACATAGTTTTAATAAGGACTATTTTATTACCGGTTCCAAGTTATTTATTTGGGGCTTGTTCAAAAAAGTGGTTATTGCCGACCGTTTGGCGCTTTATGTAGATGATATTTACAGAGTACCCGAAATGTATTCTGGCTTTACCTTAATGGTAGCCACCTTTTTTTTTGCCATTCAGATATACTGTGATTTCAGCGGATATTCGGACATGGCCATTGGAACAGCTCGTATTTTGGGCTTTAAATTGATACAGAATTTCAACCTTCCGTATTTCGCAAGGTCGATTTCCGATTTCTGGAAAAGATGGCATATTTCCCTATCCTCTTGGTTTGGGGATTATTTGTACAAACCCTTGGGGGGGAGTAGGGTAAGTTATACAAAGTGGTTACGTAATATTCTAATCGTTTTTCTAGTAAGCGGTTTTTGGCATGGAGCCAGTTGGACTTTTATCATATGGGGCCTGCTACATGCTTTTTACTACTTTTTTGAAAGTTGGGGCGACCTGCTCTTAAAAAAACTGCACATAGTAGGTATTAAAAACACCAATATGTATAAAGTATATAAAGTGATTTCCGTTTTCATACTTACCTGTTATGCTTGGATTTTTTTTAGATCGGAATCCCTATCGGATGCATTTTTAATAACCGATAGGATATTTAGTAGTTGGAAACCTCACTATTATTTAGGAGCATCTACGGTAACATTTGTTTTGTCCTGCCTTTTGATAGTAGTATTGTTCATTGTACAGCTTTTACAATACCGGGGAATAAGCTCCTTGTATTTTTCCAGATCAAAAGTAAGTCCGGTTTTACGTCTAGGATGGTATTTGATGTTATTGCTGGGAATATCGGTTTTGGGCCTATCCTCCAATTCGTTCATTTATTTTCAGTTTTAGGTCAGTTGTATGAAGATTGTTTAATAAGAGATAATAGTATGATGTTCAAAAATTCATTTGTTTTAAAATTGGGGTCTTTTGTCCTCCTTTTCTTTCTTTTGGATTTTTGTGTAAATCTTTTTTTGTTGAACGGCCTAAACCGGTATTATGGTTTGAACGAAAACGCTGAGATTGCCATAGTGGGCCATTCACATCTTATGCTAGGAATAGATAAAGAAAGAATAGAAGAGGAATTTGATATTAAAGTTTCAAAATACACTAGGGAAGGGGTCAACGTAACCGATCGTTATATTATGCTCCAACAATTGCTCGAATCCAATGAGCAAATGAAAACCCTGATTTATGGGGTAGATGCATGGACTTTTACCAACAAAGGTCTTAGTAGTAATTCATACAAACTGTTCTATCCTTTTTTAGATAGTAGGGCCGTAAAAGATTATGTGTACGCCCATAGCTCTCCCATTGATTATATGGCAAAAAGAATAATTCGGACTACACGTTATGATGAGCTTCTTCTTAGTGGTTCTGTTAGGGGATATCTGGGTGAATGGACAAATTTAAAGTTCGGCAAGGTAGACGTTGAAGGCTTGAAAACGAATATTGCAAATGGAAATTTTAGAAAAATTAAAAATGCGAGAGAGAATATTAGGGTTTTTAGGGAAACCCTGGAACTCTTAGCGGAAAATAACATTCGGGTCATCTTGTTGTATGTCCCTACTATTGATCTTTTGACCGAAGTCCAAGAATTGGAATATGGGGATACGCTAAGATTTATTGAAGAAATTTCCGGTGAATTTAACAATGTTGAATTTTTAAACCTTCAAGGACCCATGTCACATGATCATACCTTGTTTTATGATGCCATTCATTTAAACCCGGAGGGTCAGGCTATCGCTACCCAAGAATTGATAAGTTATATCGGGAGCAGAAATGATCCGGATAGTATCAATACGTTAATCCCTTAGTCATAAAATGAAGAACATTCTTTTTATACTCCATTATCCTCCCCCCAAACATGGTGCGGCCATTGTTGGGGAATACATTCGTGGGAGTCAACTTATAAATGACACTTTCCATTGTAGCTATATAAATTTGGGAACATCCATTAGCGTTAGTGAGGTCGGCAAAGGTGGAATAAGGAAATGGACCCGCTACTTTAATGTTATTTGGACCACTTGTAAGAGCCTCATCAAATCCGATCCAAATCTGGTTTATCTTACATTAACGGCATCCGGTAAGGGCTTTTATAAAGATGCGGTCGTGGTTATTTTGGCAAAAGTATTTGGAAAAAAAGTGGTCTTCCATTTTCACAATAAAGGAGTACAACGTAGACAGCACAAATGGCAAGATAATTTGTTGTATAACATTGTTTTTAGAAATGCAGAAGTAATCTTGCTATCAAAACATCTTTATTCGGATATAGAGAAGTATGTTCCCAAAGAAAAGGTGCATTATTGCCCCAATGGGATACCTGCTTCAACTACCATTACGCTTCAAGAGGGCAAACATAAGGACTCCCCGGTGAGGCTCTTGTTTTTGTCCAATTTATTGGAATCCAAAGGTGTATTTGTCCTTTTGGAATGCTGTTCGCTCTTAAAGGCCAAACAACTACCCTTTGAATGTGTGTTTATTGGAGCGGAAGGGGATATTACGGTAGAACAGCTTCATCGTAAAATAGATTTTTTGGGTATTGGGAGCTGTGTCCATTATCATGGAAAAAAATACGGTATGGAAAAGGAAGTGGCCTATTCTAAGGCCGATATTTTTGTTTTCCCTACACATTTTGAAACATTTGGCCTTGTTAACTTGGAGGCCATGCAATTTTCCTTGCCTGTGGTCTCTACTTTGGAAGGTGGTATACCAGATGTTGTGGATAATGGCAAGACAGGGTTTTTAGTGCCACCAAAAGATCCAATTGCTTTAGCTGAAAAATTAGAGATTTTAATTGAGGATCCCTGTTTGCGTTTAACCATGGGGCAAAAAGGGAGAAAACGCTATATGGAAGAATTTACATTGGATGTATTTGAAAAACGATTTTCTACAATATTAAAAGAATTAACGAAATGAAACTTTTAGGCTATACGATTACGCATGACTATCCACATTTTCCTATAAGAAAAAAAACAGTTATCAATACCATCAACCCACACAGTTACTGTGTATCCAAACGCGATGTTGATTTTGAAACCGCTTTGTTGGATTCGGATATATTACTTCCGGATGGAGTGGGAATTGTTTGGGCGGCCAAAGTGCTCAAGGGACAAAAAATCAGGAAAATTGCGGGCTTTGATGTTTTTGTGTACCTAATGCAGTACCTCAATGCTACGGGAGGGTCCTGTTTTTTTCTTGGAGCATCGGAGCGGACTTTGGCTTGTATTAAAGAGCGGTCCGCAAATGAATTTCCACGGGTCGTGGTCAATTCCTATTCCCCGCCATATAAAGCACAATTTACTGCGGAAGACAGTTTGGAGATGTGCAGTAGGGTAAATAGCTGTAGACCAGACCTGTTGTTCGTTGGGATGACCGCCCCTAAACAGGAAAAGTGGGTACATCGGTATAAGGAGCAACTGGACCCTCTTATTATTTGTTCTATAGGTGCTGTATTCGATTTTTATGCAGGTACCGTAAAAAGACCAAGTAGGTTTTGGATAGAATTAGGTCTGGAATGGTTGCCACGTTTCCTAAAAGAACCAAAACGTTTGGCAGAACGTAATTTAATATCCACCCCCAAGTTTATTTTAGAGGTGTTCAACTTTAAAATATTCGGGAAGGGACTTTTATTGAAATAAGAATAAACCATTGATAGATAGTTTTTTAGAAATGCAGCTTACCAATTTTAATATGATCGATCATGAAGTAAATACATTATTGTACACTTCAAAAATAGAAGATATTGTACGATACGCCCCAAAGAAAAAAAGATGAAAGAATCACAATATTTATTGGATATTAATGAAGAACAGGAGTCTTTTATACAAAAGGATATTTTATTTAAATACCTTCGTTACTGGCCCTGGTTCTTAATTGCCGTACTCATAAGTTTAGCCTTGGGCTATCTTTATATGCGCTATGCACCGGTAACATTTAAGTCTGTTGCAAAGATCAAGATAATTGATGATTCCAATGAGTTGGACATTGCTACGGACGCCATATCCGTTATAAGCGGAAACCCAAAGATTAATCTGGACAATGAAATCGAAATACTGAAATCGTATCGATTGCTGAGTCAAGTGGTAGCCGATCTGAATTTGGATGTCTCCTATCACGAAATCGGAAATTTTAAAACTACCGAAATCTGGAATACTCCCTTTGCCATATCAAAAAATATTTCCAGGGATAGTTTAAGAAAACCCTTGACCTATAGAGTGGCAATACACTCGGAAGAATTTGTCATTACCGATGAAGAAGGCAAAAAGTTCACGGCTGGCCTATATCCGCAACACACATCTTCCAGTGATTTTCCTTTCAGTATAGCGCTACTGGAAAATATCAAAATAAGCGAATACAGGGATATGGAGTATAAAGTTATTTTAAATCCTACCAAAGAAGCAACCTTAAAGCTCGCCAGAGATCTGCAAGTGCAGGCAACCAATAAAAATAGTGAAATTCTTTCTCTTTCACTTGTCGGGGAGAGTATAGAACGCTCCGAGGCGGTTCTAAATGCCATTATTGATAAGTTCAATCAAGACGGTATATTGGATAGGCAATTGGTATCTAAGCGAACGGTTGATTTTATAGAGGAACGATTCATATATCTGTCCAGGGAACTTGATTCCATAGAGGTAGGCAAACAAGATTTTAAACAAGACAATAATCTCTCCTATATTGAAGAGGACGCAAGTTTTACATTACAGAGAAAATCGGTTAACGAAGAGGAGGTTTTTAATCTGCAAACCCAAATTTCATTGGCTAAATTGCTAAAAGGAACCGTTGGGAATACCAATGGATATGAATTGTTGCCCGCTGATATCGGATTGGAGGATAGCAGTATAAACCATCTGGTCTCGGAATATAATCAATTGGCATTGGAACGTGAGAAACTGAAAACAAGTGTTCAAGAAAGCCATCCAACCTTACAGTTATTGAATAATCAAATGCAACAGGGCAAACGGAATATATTGAACACCTTAAATGTGTATCAAACCCAATTACAAATGTCATTAAGACAACGTACACAACAAAAAAACGTAACAGGCACATCGTTTGCAAGGCTTCCGGAAAAAGAAAAAATCCTAAGGTCCATAGAACGGCAACAAAGTATTAAGGAAAATCTCTTTCTTATCCTTTTGGAAAAACAAGAGGAGGCCGCTATCAATTTTGCAGTAACGGCCCCTTCCATTAAAGTGGTGGATTATGGCCTTACGAGCAGTAAGCCCGTATCACCAAAAAAAACAGTTGTATATCCGGTTTCCCTGTTAGTGGGGCTAATGCTACCGTTTGGATTATTATTCGTATTATTTTCTTTCGATACCAAAGTACATGACCGATCAGATATAGAAAAATTAAATTCGGAAATTCCGGTGTTGGCCGAAATCCCATTTCTAGAGGAAAATAAAATTATGGAAACCGATGACCGTTCTATTTTAGCGGAATCGTTTAGAATATTAAGTACGAATGTAAATTATCTGTTGCCCAAAAAAAATACGGATGAGGCCCATATCGTTTATGTAACTTCCGCTATTAAAGGGGAGGGGAAAACCTTGATCGCCCTTAATCTCTCTTTTGCGTATGCCAGCCTAAAAAAACGGGTATTGCTTTTGGGCGCCGATTTACGAAATCCCCAACTTCATGCGCACGTGAGCGTTGATAAAAATCGCATAGGCCTTTCCGATTATCTAAGTAATTCCAAAGTGGCATGGCAAGACTGTATTGGGAGCTTTGGTAAAAATACATTCCATAAGGTTTGTTTTAGTGGTGCTATACCTCCAAATGCCCCGGAACTTCTATCGAGCAAAGGATTTGAGGAATTTATGGACAAAGCAAAAAAAGAGTTCGACTATATTATTGTGGATACGGCCCCTACCTTGTTGGTAACCGATACGTTGTTGATTTCTCCATATGCCGATGTTACACTTTTTGTAACGAGGGCCGGTTTTACGGAAAAACGCCTATTGGACTTCTCCATGGATCTATACAAAACCAAGAAATTAAAAAATATGGCCTTTGTCGTAAATAGTATCGATCAAGGTAAATTGAAGGGCTATAATTATGGTTATGGTTATGGGTACGGTGCACAAAAACCGTCGGCACCTTGGTACAAAGATCGAGTCAAAAGAAAAGGATAGTGGTTTAAACGGGAAGTGGTAAAGAGCTTTTTACCTTATCGGAACCTTTGATTATTGTAGCTCTTAAAATTTTATAGATACTTCCAAGTACTATGTATGGGCATATGTTTGGATGGGCAACCACGGTTCGCTCAATACCGTAGCTGTTACTTTTGATACACCAAATATGTACAGCGGTAAACTATCAATGGCCATGACCGGTGAAAAATCTGTAATTTTCACAAAAGCCAAAAATTGCATACAAAAATAATCCTATTAGTATTATGGTTTTCTAAACCTAGTTTTGGGATTTTTCCTAGTTGGAATACGCGATATATTTTTATCGTTTACTTTTCATGCTTATAGAGAATTACGCAGGGAAATTTTTTAGAAGGTACCTGTCTATATCCCTTATGGACAACCTTGAATATTGATGGACTATTCATTTCCTTTATGGGTCGATTCAAAGAAGCTGCTCTACTGCAACTGTAGTCTTCCCTAAAAATGTAGCCTTCCTCTTTTTAGGACAAGTCTAAATTCCTAAACAATTTAGCTTTTAGCTATACCAATGACTAAGATTTCGGTTGATTAAAATTTCTAATCTCATAACTTCTTTTATATAAACATCAGTTAAAAATTGCTTATCCCGATTGTTCATTTTAATATTCAAAAGTATTTTCAACTTTGTTTCATTAAACAATCTTGGTGAAATTGCGTAAACTATACGATTTAATACTTGTGATTTTAGAAAGGTTTTCTCAAGAATATTAAGGGTGGTTTTATATCCTCGATTTGCTATGAAGTCCATTTTTGGTTCAAAAAACTGATTAACTTCTAAGAATGAAAAAACACCTTTTATGGTCTCCTTAGGGAATTTAATTAAGTCTTCTAAAAGAATTACTTTTATTTGTTTTTTTGGAAAATAGCTATAGTAATTCTCCAGTTGCTGGCAATAATATCCGGCATGAATATGATTTGCCCAATACCAACCCCGTTTTTTTCTTTCTTTCTCCATTTTTAGAACCTCCATAAAATTGTTCATGTCCTCGATACCAATTCGCCTACAGTGATGAAAATAGCTTAGTGCCCTATATCTTGGGTCTCTTAGTATAGCAATAAGTTTAATATCAGGATTGAAGTTAAAAATATTTTCAGGTGCGCAAGCACTATGTAAGTATGTTGGCGATGCTTCTCCTATTACCAAATGGGTTTCAGAAACCTCAAATAATTCGAGATAATCTTTTTCATTAGTTATTGAAGATTTGTACCAGTTCAAATCTCCTGGACCATTAAGCTCAGGATTACAATTCTTGAGCGCAAAATAATTGGTTTCCTTCATAGCGGGCATAAAAATTTCTGGGTGCTGCTTTAGATAAGCGAAAAGTGACGTAGTACCCGATTTAGCCGCTCCTATTATTAAAAAATTGGGTTTAATAGAGTTCATGTGTAAGTATTAAGGCTAATTAACCTTTCTCGGCATTTTTATTATACATTCTGAAATGTTATTTTCTTCGGTATTAATAATGTAATTGTCAATCTATGGCTGCTCAAAGAAATCAGAGATTCCTGTAAAGTTTTTGATTTCACCTTTCTTAGCTTTGAAGTAAAGACCTTTTGGGTCACGGTTAATACATGTTTCCAAGCTACATTTGATATAAAAGATATAATATTACTTTTTAAAATATTTTCTATCGGCTTCAAAAGGAGTGATAGATGATACAACTGGGATGGTATTAACCTATAAAAGTATTCTACATATCTCAGCAATAGGGACGTGAAAATTCTAAAACATGGCAATAATCTGCATCTTTACAAATCAACATTTCTTCACTCCACTAATGTATCATCTCATTTACGTTTCATGCGATTGTGTCTCATCAAATGACTCAAGTCCTTTTGATAAAAGGTAGAAGGCACTTATTTTTTCCTCAAAATTGAACGCATCACAAAGCAAATGAATTATTTTAAAATGTTCTTTTGAATTTTCTTTCCCAAAGAAGGTCGAATGTTGTTTTGAGAAAACAGATACAGTTTCATACCACTTCTGTTCCCATTTTTTATCGTATTGATTATTATTTTTGTAAATATTATCACTTAAATATTGCAGAATCAAGGACTTATTGTTTTCAAAATTAGCTTTGTTTATTTCAACAATATTTGAAATACTTCCTTTTGAATATTCTTTGTATTCTGATTCAAGAAGCTCATTAAAAAAATTTCTTGCTAAACGGATATCAAGTATTGCCACGTTGATGTAAATTGTAAAAAACTCAATCATGATTTCAATATGATTTATAAGAGTTTCTTGTTTGTAGTGTCGAAACACTTCCAATAATGTTGCAGCTAAATTTTGTAAGTAATTTGCTATTGGCATTGTCCAATTATCCATAATGGAAAAATCATATACGCCATAATGAATTGTATTATTTTCAAAATCTTGATATAAACTTTCTGTTGAAATCAGGTCCATTCGATTTGGGGATGGTTTTTTTTCAAAAAAGCTTCTGAAATAGTCATCTAAATCTGTTGCCAATAAAACTGAATGTTCTTCTAATACTACAAGTATCAATCTTATATGATCCCCCTTGAATTCACTCAAAGAGATATAAAAAAAGTCTGCTCGTTTTCTATTTTTCAGAAATGGTTCTACCCCTTCGACGAGAATTTTGTGCCACATTGTTTTATCATAAAACAATGATATGCACAAACATTGCTTGCTTTCCTTCTCCATTGTTTACTACTTCAGCAACGTTGTTTCCCCAAAAGAGTTTAGGTTCACAAGTAGTTTATTATCAAACCTGTTTTTTTCCATTTTGATTCGGTTGTTTATTTGAGAAAAAAACATTAAAACATTTTCAAATAATGCTCGATTTGTAATTCTATAGAAACAAATATCTTCCCTATTTTTAACAACTAACCTTTTATGGTCTATCTCTATCAATGTTTGTTTTTTCTGATTACTCCCAACAAGATAAAGACAACGTTCTATTTGCTTCCATTCGCCTATATCCCAGATATTGTTTTCTAATCGGTTTCCAAACTCAAATGTCCTGTTTTCAATAAATAAATTATCAATAGATTTTGAGTTAGATAATCTATTTAATACAATCCGGCCCCTAAAAAAAATGCCATCTTTAAATAGATATAATAGTTCTGAAGTATAATGTTTTATGTAATGAATGTATACTTTTTCTATTTGAACTGCATTGGGCTCATTTTTAAGACGAGTTTTATCGTCATGTATCAATGCTTTTAGATATTTTTCATTTGATATGTAAATTGTTTTTCTGCCCAACAAACCTAGTCGATTTCTAAAATCAAAATCCTCAAATCCATATCCAGTCATTGATTCATCGTATCCTCGTAAATACATGAAATCCGCTTTTCTAACGCAGATTCTTCCATAACAATCCCTGGGTGCAATTTTCTTGTCAACAGCTAAGTATATATTTTCGTCTGTTTTAAAATTTTTATTAATAAAATTGGCAAATCCTTTGCCAAGAAAATTATCTGCATCCACATTACAAACAATATTTCCATTAGCATGTTTAGCAACCACATTTTTCGAGTGACTCATCTGAAAATGCTTGGGTTGCTTAGTTTTTATATAAGTAAGAATTTCATTATCAATATATTCTGAAAAATTAGCAGTAATCCACTCGTCGATTCCGTCTTGGGAGTTGTAATTAAGTATCACAAACTCAATATTTCCGTAATCGATATTATCCTCGATATTTTGAGGAAGTGTCTGTTTTAAATGATGTAATCGGTTCATACATACCGTACAAAATGATATCTTAAATTTTTCGTATTTCATTCTCTCAAACACTGTTTTCGACTAGAGCAGCTTAATTAAAATATAATCTCTTTGGCCGATTCGATTCAAAGGACAAGTTTCCAAACATTTCATAACAGAAGATTTTTCAAAACTCTAAGAACTGTGCGGTTACTGTAATTCCCCATCAACAAATAGTTGACTTCCCTCGGCTTGTGTTGATATTTTTAAACTTTCACAATCATTCTCTTTTAAATCAAAATCCTCAAGCAAATCAGGTATAAAATCTTTAAGATATTCTCTTTCATAAGCATCAGGATATTTATAACCGTTAATTGCAAATTCCGGAGTAAATAGAAAGCCGTTCTTTTCGCACCAATCGTATTGGTTCTTCAGAATAGTATCCACTTCACGGTTATCAATATCTATTAAAGTTTGTTTTGTCCAGACCGTTAAATCCCTATTTTCAAACCAGTCTTCCATAGTCGCCATAAAAGCATCTTGACCTTCATTAATATATATTTGAGTCAAAGCCCGATGTAATTTTAGTTTACGATTATCTTTCTCTAAAGCAGGATTCAGATTGAACCTTAGAAAAAAAGATATTTTCCCTGAGTAAGTTTTCAAAATATCCTCAACAAGTTTGTGTGCATCTTTGCAATAACCACAAAGTGGACTTGTAACAAAACTGATTTTTAAAGCTGCCTCTCTATTTCCCAATAGAAAAGAACCTTCTGGAGAAGAATCCTTTAAAGGTTTTTCGGTGGATAAGGCCACCTTAAACAAGGAATAGTTCTTTTTAAACCTTAAACCTTGCAACATTTTTTCCTTCAATGATTTATTTCTTAGCAACACGGGCTTAATAAAGAGCCAAAAGGATAAAGCTAATAAGTGAATACCAAAAAAAAGAAAAAGACCGTTGAAAGAAAAAAAACCAATATTGGGATTCAACCTAACAGTCAATAACTCAACATACAAAACAAGAATTATAATCAGGCAAAGCGTACACCATTTTTTTTCTATTTTCCATTGAAAATATATTGAAATAAGTGAAATCGGAATAACCATCCACAAGCCTATATTTTGTATTAAATAAAAAGTTCTCTCGCTACCGAACATAAACATTATCCATAGAGAAATAAATTGTCCTGAGAAAAAAACAATAGCGATATCGTTTAAGGGGACTTTTTTCAACAACCCCAATTTGTTAGAGTTAATTACTGAAGAACAGTCTAAATCCTTAAAAGACTTACAAAATCTTTCGGAAAAAGCTGATTTGACCCCTAGCTCTTGCTTAATTGTTTCTATTGCTAGCAATATACCAATAGTAGATAAAGCTATAAAAACAAAAAACCATGAAGGGATGGGCTTATTAATATTTGGAACAATGATTATCAGAATAGAAAAAATGAATAAAATCCATTTCCAAAAATGTTTATTCGGGTTTTGGGTATTTGAATTAAGTTCATCTTGCTCTGCTAAAAAAATGATACCTCCCCATTTTTTTAATAGTATTTTGTGGGAGGATTTATTATTGTTAATAAAAAAACTATCTTTTTTCTTCTGGACAAAAGACAACTCTTGTCGTCCACTATTTTCATCTACAAGGAGAGCAACAAAAAGATCTGGCAATTTTATATTCGCAACCCGTTTAATTTTATAGGCTGCATTTTTTATATTAAAAAATGTTAGGGCATCACTATAAGAAAGTAATGAAGGATAGTCAGGATGACTTTTAACTTGAAAGACAAACTCATCATAATTTAATTCAATGTTTTCGTTCTTCAAGTAATCCAATATGGGTTTTAGGGATGTGTTGTCTTTAACCATTTATATCATCAAGTGCTATAAAGAGATTCGTATGTCTTAATACATAATTTTATGGAGATTGTGATAGGAATTTAACACTTTTTATAATTTATAAATTTTGTATGAAAAAAAATCTTAGTTGATTGCAAACGGGTTAAGACTAATATGAATTGACTTTTTCATAGTGTTAAATCTTAAAGTTAGTACTAAAAAGTTTGCAAAGTGTAATCATAGGTAGCATGTGGGTATATTTTTTTAAAATAGCTTGCTTTCTGTCTAACTTAACCATAATACAGTTCATTGCATCTCTGCTGTCAAAGAGTTGTTTAACCTTTTACCTGCAAATGTTACAAGTCACACTTCTATTTACCCGGTTTTGTATGGCGTAATTGTTTTGTTTCGATAAAGAATATAATTATGCCATTACAAAAGCTACTCAAAAAGAGCTCAACAGAGTATTTTACAATTCGGAAACTTTAAACTATGGTCATAGGTCTTTACAGACAGCATCACAAACATTACAATAATGACCGCCATTGAAACAATACCAATCATTGTCACAAGACTGGTTACATTTTGACGATGAGAGACCACCAAGAATATCCCTCATCTCATTTCTTGTCAGTTCAAATATGTCTAAATCTAATTTTAATTTTTTCATAATATCAATATAAAAAATTTCTATACACTTAATATAAGTATTTTCTTATTTAATATAAGATATTTTATTATAAAACTCACTTTTTTAACTTATTTTTATGTTAAAAATCTATATTGTAAAATCGATTTTTCTTACAATTCGTTTTATATAAAGCAATGTCTATATAGAGCTTAAAAATTAGCCCCTTTTAATTACAAATTCTTGTGCAGTATTAAGAACTTTTAAAATAGACTTTACTCCTTGGGTTAGTTATTATAAGATTTGAACAATAATACTTAACATAGTATGAATAACTTACGGAGAGGCACATATAAAGCACATATGTATTCCTCCACATCATCCTCCGTAAGTTGGATAATCTTAATAACCTTCTTTTTACCTTGAAAGCTGCAAGCAATCCCCAATCTCTTCTACCAAAAAATGTTGGTCAATATAAATTTCTGCATGTTGAGTTGCTATTCCAAAGCATCGCCTATCGCATCGTGAGCATGAAAGAATAATATCTTTTTCAGGTCAAAAATGTTTAACAACGTTACAAACCAATGCATTCAAGGTTAATGTACCTTTTTATTTAGTTCTTGTAAATGGAGGCGTTAAACTTAAGAAGAACTTATACCGCGCTGAATTTCGTCTAGTATCCCCTTGAAACTATCATGCGCAGTGACTTTTTTTTGTAAATATAGGAACCGTTAAAATCAAAAAAAGGGGGACAGAATTCGGTAATCACCATACCTCATGTTGTATACTTCTTTTAATTCCATCATTTTTTGTTGCCTCATGTGATGCGAGTCCGAATTAGTTTTCTCTACATGTTTAATCTTATATTGATCGCAGATTACAATCTTTTTTTTCTTGAGTCTAGCTTGATAGCCAATCTCCCAGTCGTAACCCCAACCACTATTTGATTCTGGAAATCCTCCAAAACTTTGTAAAAAACTCAAATCCAATAAGCAACATAACAAATCGGCGTGCCTGACTATTCTATTATCTTTATTGCCCACATTAATCATCCATGGATAATACTTTTTATCCGAATTTTTAGTTAACGAGGCGCTGACTTGAACTACATCAGGATTATGTTTCATGATATGTATCAAATGTAGAAAATCAATTTTTGTTATTGGAACAATATCGTTCGTTATGAACATAAGATACTTTTTATTGTCATCCATGGCAAGTTTTATGCAATCCTTGATTCCTCCCCCCACTCCCGAATTGATGTCATTTTGATGGGTGATAAACTTACTTTTATTAGTAGGGCTTGAGTTGTCTAACAGGTTAATTCTGAAGTTAGAATTCCATTTGGATAGCCTCCTAAACAATTCATCGGTTTGGGTTCCTCCACAATAGTCCAGTATCATACAAAAGACTTCATCGCTAACCATAAAACTTTTCATTTTTTAAAGCCTTTAACGTGTTTAAAAACAAAAATATGCTGAAATTCTTTAGTTGAAGTTAAACGTTGATAGGAGTATTTTTTTTAAAGAAACAAAGCAATTGGCTAAGTCACTCTTTGATTTGCCTAAATAAATCATATGGTTTTTAATGGTCGCCGCCCACTTAATTAACCATTCTTCTCCCAACTCGCTTGATTTGATAGCTTTACTCTCCAGCAAATATTCGATTAATTGGCTTTTATTGTTTTAAAAGTTACTCTGATTAAGTACATTGATTCTGTTTTTGTCAATAAAATGGCCTTTGTAGTACTGAATAAAAAGACTCAACTTTCCATTTTTAATCTTTTTGCTTTTTAGACTTATTTTCATTTCAAGGTGAAATTTTTTCACCTCGATTATTAAAAATAGTGTTAAGGTGAAAATTAGGTGAAATAAATGTATGAAAATGGGTGATTAAATAAAACGAACTAGAAGAATAGTTTTAAACAACTTATTGATTTACAGTTAAATGAATTCAAATGAATTCAAATGAATTTAAATGAAGTCAATAAATCAACTTATTTATTTCCCGATGCAAAAGTTGGCAAATATATTCCCTAAAAGATCATCCGATGTAATCTCTCCGGTAATTTCCCCAAAATGATAGAGGGCCTGTCTAATATCAATGGACAGAAGATCGCCCGAAACTCCTTCATCCATGCCTTGTTGCACTTTCTGTACTTCCTCCAAGGCTTTCTGTAAAGCGTTGTAATGTCTGGTGTTGGTCACTATGGTCTCGTTGTTTCGAAGTGCACCGGTATTGACCAGATCAAGTAATCGATTTTTGAGTTCCTCTACACCTTCACCTGTTTTGGCCGAGAGTGAAATGGTTTGGGATTTTTTGCTCTCGCCCGAAATGACATGCAACTGTTCTGCCATAGTTTTGGCAGCATTGGCAGAAAGCGTATCAATTTTATTGGCTACTACGATCAATGCTTTTTGCGGGTATGTATTCATTATTTTCTGAATTTCAACCTTTAGCTTTGAACCATTTGCTTTAAACTCTCCTGCATTAAGCAGTAAGACAACTACCTGTGCCTGTTCTATCTTTTCAAAAGTTTTCTTGATGCCGATCGTTTCTACGGTATCATTAGTGTCCCGTATGCCTGCGGTGTCTATAAATCTGAAACCAATACCACCAATGGAGATTTCATCCTCAATGGCATCCCTAGTAGTACCCGCAACATCCGATACAATGGCCCGTTCCTCATTGAGCAAAGTGTTCAAAAGGGTAGATTTGCCCACATTGGGCTCTCCCACAATTGCAATGGGAATTCCGGTCTTAATGACATTGCCTACGGCGAAAGAATCGATAAGACGTTTTAGCACTTCCTGAATTCTTTTCAATAGACTGTTAAACTGAGTTCGATCGGCGAACTCTACATCCTCTTCCGAAAAATCGAGTTCCAATTCGATCAAAGAAGCAAAATTCAGTAGCTCATCCCGTAATTTTTTAATTTCATTGCTAAATCCCCCGCGCATTTGTTGCATAGCGACCTGGTGGCTGGCTTCATTATCACTGGCGATGAGGTCGGCTACGGCTTCGGCCTGGCTCAGATCCAGTTTCCCGTTTAAAAAGGCCCTAAGGGTAAATTCCCCGGCATTGGCCATACGGCAACCGTTTCTTAGGAGTAATTGAATAATTTGCTGTTGGATATAGGGAGAACCATGGCATGAGATTTCGACTACATTTTCACCAGTGTACGAGTTCGGCCCTTTAAAGATCGATACCAAAACTTCGTCCATTGTACGTTCCCTGTCCACTATATGGCCCAGATGGATGGTATGGCTCTTTTGCCCGCTTAAATCCTTGCCCCGGATAGATTTGAACAGGGGCGAGACGACCGCTATGGCATCCTTTCCCGAAACGCGAATAACCGCTATGGCGCCGGTGCCTGAAGGAGTTGCCAAAGCAACGATAGTATCTTGGTGTGTCATGGTTGCAAAAATACAAATTCATTTCTGCCTGTAACATTTTGACAAAAATCACTACCTATAGAAGTAACCCCTTAACATCAATCAAAATGGAAGTCATCAATCAATCCACAGTACAAACAAACAGACAATTACTCATTATTACGCACTTAACCCAATTATTACATTACGTTATCGGTTTTGGCGGACTGATCGTACCGTTGATACTTTGGTTATCGTCAAAGGATAGGGTAGAGGGAATGAACGAGCATGGTAAATCGATTATTAATTTTCAATTAAGTCTACTGCTATATATTGTTCTAGGTATCCCGGCCATTCTTTTGCTGGGCTTGGGAATCCTTATACTGATCGGAGTGGGAATCCTAGGTTTTGTTTTGCCTATAGTAAATGCCGTAAGGGCCGGTAATGGGGAATCTCCCAGTTACTTTATGACCATTCGGTTTATTTCGTAGTCGGTGAAGTAAGTAGTGTATAATTTACAGCCAGTAGTGCCCCGTCAGGACAAAAGACCGCTGCACTTCTACAGGCTCAGTGACCACGCTAGTACGATAAAGGAAACAAGACCTGTTGGTAACAAATTGAACCTGGAAGTGCTATCCTAGTTGTTCAACATTACGGGCATGACCAACATGGTAACATGTTCGCCTTCATCCAATCCGTCCGTTGGGGTTAAAATACCGGCTCTATTGGGCAAACTCATCTCCAAGGAAACTTCGTCGGATGTTAGATTACCTAACATTTCTACCAAGAAACGGGAGTTAAAACCTATTTGCATATCATCACCTTGATAGGAACAGGTCAATCGTTCTTCGGCCTTATTGCTATAGTCAATATCCTCTGCGGAGATGTTCAATTCGGCCCCGGCAATTTTTAGACGTATCTGATGCGTCGTTTTATTGGAAAATATGGATACACGCCTGACCGAACTTAGCAACTGATTTCTGGAAATCGTCAATTTATTGGGATTTTCCTTTGGAATCACGGCTTCGTAATTTGGATATTTACCATCGATAAGCCTACAGATCAATTCTGTATCCTCAAAAGTAAATTTGGCATTACTTTCGTTATACTCGATGTTGACGTCGGTTTCGCTTCCGGCCAGGATTCCTTTCAAAAGATTCAAAGGCTTTTTGGGCATAATGAATTCGGCCACTTGTGAGGCGGAAACGTCTGCACGTCTATATTTTACCAACTTATGGGCATCGGTAGCCACAAAAGTCAAATTCTCCGGGGAAAATTGAAAGAATACCCCGCTCATAACCGGTCTAAGATCATCATTTCCTGCAGCGAATATGGTCTTATTGATGGCGGTTGCCAAAATATCGCCCAAAATGGTTGTAGCACTAGGATCGGAAAGCTCCACCGCTTTTGGGAACTCGGCACCATCGGCATAGGCCAAGGCATATTTACCGTGATCGGAACTTATTTCCACCGTGTTGTTGTCGGCCACTACAAAGGTCAAAGGCTGCTCGGGAAAGGTTTTTAGGGTATCCAACAATAATCTAGCAGGTACCGCTATAGTGCCCTCATTATCCGAATCTACCTTCAATACGGAGCTCATTGTGGTTTCCAGATCGGAAGCGGAAACCGTAAGCTTACTTTTTTGGAGATCGAAGAGAAAATTATCAAGAATAGGAAGCGTATTGCTATTATTGATAACGCCGCCCAAGACCTGTAATTGTTTTAGTAAATAGGTGCTAGATACTATAAATTTCATCAGCTATATAATTTTATTCGTATTCCTTTGCTCCATTTGAAAAAGGAAGTATTGGTTATGTATATATGAACTCGTTTAAACTTTTTCAATTGGCTAAAAAATTGCCCTTTTTCACCCACTTTTTGTTTTTTTCCTTCCGTAACTCTGCTATGCAACTCAAAAAAACCTTCAACTGAGTAAAAAATTGCTAATTTTCGCTACAATCCAAAAAGTTTAAACAAGTTCTATATCAAAAAGGCTACAAAATAAGGCAATTCAATAAAAACAAAGATATTTTAAAACTCCTTTTGAAGGAAAGAAACTTATCAACACTTAAGACCCGTATTTTTTCTTTTTGAAATGATTGAAAAGGAATCCGAAAATTAAGGTCAATAGCACGGGAAGGCCAATATTTATTAATTGCCATTTGGTCTTTTCCGCAGCTATTTTTTTTCCGTCCAGAAAGGGGATGGATACTTTTTTGTTTCTAATGTTTATAAGTCCGGTATCATCCAATAGGTAATTGATACTGTTCACCAAAAATTCCTTGTTCCCATAAAAATTATTGGTCCATTTATCATAACCTAATTCCAAGGGTCTACCGTTACGAATTTGGTTTTTAATTACATCTCCATCGGCAACCACCAGCATTTTGTTTTCGGGTCCTTTTTCGGAGATCCCCTTGAGTTTAACGGGTTTTATCCGATTGGAAAAAGCAGACTTGAATTCTCCTTCTATCAGCACTGCCAAAGCTTGGTTACCGTCCGTATACATTTCTTTGTTCGGAGGTGTATTGATGCTGTTAAGACTGATCTGTCTTGGAGTACCGTCCGTTTTGGAAAGCGGGGAGCTCCAATAAAGAATGGTTTTCTTGTTTTGGTTCGCCAAAGTATCCAAACTATTGGCAAATTGAAAGCGGACCGCTTCCAGATTCGTATTGATAGGGTGGTTGTTTCTAGAAAAAACCATGGGATGATAGTACCATGGCACAGGATTGTATTGCGAGTTATTGCCTTCTCCGGAAGCTAGTACGATCTGTGTAAAATAAAGATCGTTCACCAAAACCGGATTGATCCGGATACCATACCTAAAAAAGAAATCGTTGAGATTTAAATCCATTGGAAGGGCCATAGCGGAACCACTTTCGTTAAAAAGACTATCCAGTTCTATACTCACCTGATCGATCAACCAAATTGATTTTCCCCCATTTATAATGTATTGATCCAATACATATTTTTCTTCATCGGAAAAAGCCTCTGTGGGTTTGGCTATAATGGCCAGATCATACTTTTTTAACTGATCAAATACCTTTTGAGGGTTATTTGCTACGGAATCCAAGGTTATGGCCCCAATGTTATAATAATCCCGTATCGTGGTTAGATAATCGGCCAGGTAGATATCGCTCAACTCCCCATTACCTTTAATAATGGCGACCTGCTTTTTTTCCGTACTATTTAGTTTTGCAAAGGCATCGGCAAAGGCATATTCCAAATGCTGTACCGAATTGTTGACCCGTTCTTCCGTAGAGGAGCCCAGTCTGTTCTTTAAAAGAGCTACCCGTACGGTACGGTTATTATAATTTACCATGGCCCAAGGGAAGAGGATCTCTTGTGATACCTTTCCGTTTTCCTGTACGGTAATGTTGGTAGGGGTCAATCCTATGCGCTGCAGTTCCGCAATAGTAGCATCGGTCCGTTCTTTATCTTCGAGGGGGTTTACAAAATTGAATTTGATATACTTGTTTTTGGCCGAAAACTCTTCCAGCAATTGTTTGGTCTCCGTCTTGAGTTTTGCAAATTCTGCAGGAAGATCACCATCTAACAACACATCCACGATAAGCGGGGCATTAAGTTCTTCCACGGTGTTCAGGGTGGCGTCCGCAAGCGTGTATCGTTTATCCTCGGTAAGATCTAAACGGGCATAAAAGAAAGCTCCCAGGACATTGACGAGAACAAGGATTATAAG
>JBATTK010000095.1:0-22243 GCA_049670505.1 Saonia sp. | reverse complement strand
GTTTATTTTCCATTGTCTTTTCCACTTTTTCAAACGCTTCTCACGCAAAATAGCATCATTTACATGTTGATATGTTTCCATAAAGACCAATTTATCCAAACTATATTTCTTTGTAAAACCATCGATCGACTTATTTTTATGTTCAAACACTCTTCTTTCCAAATCATTGGTCATGCCAATGTAAAGTGTCCCGTTCTTTTTATTGGTAAGGATATAGATATAGTATTGATGTATGGTTTTGTACATATATTTATGGATTCCTGCCTTCGCAGGAATGACAAACAATTACAACTTAAAATAATCTATATAGGTGTCCAGGTCTTTATCCCCCCGCCCTGAGAGATTTATTACAACAATATCATTGGGCTGAAATTTTTTATAGTCAAAAATAGCAAAGGCGTGTGATGTTTCTATGGCCGGAATAATACCTTCCAATTGTGAAACCAGCAGTCCTGCGGTCATGGCCTCGTCATCTGTAATAGAAATAAATTCCCCACGCCCTGTTTTGTACAGATGTGCATGCAAAGGTCCCACGCCTGGATAATCCAAACCTGCGGAAATGGAATAGGGTTCGGTTATCTGTCCGTCCGCAGTCTGCATTAATAAGGTTTTGCTACCGTGAATAATACCCACTTTCCCCAATGCAGAAGTAGCGGCGCTTTCCCCGGAATTAATTCCTTTACCAGCGGCTTCCACCGCAATAATTCCCACATCTTCCGTATCCAAATAATGATAATAAGCCCCTGCTGCATTGCTGCCTCCACCCACACAGGCTACTATATAATTCGGGTTTTCCCTTCCTTCTTTTTCCAATAATTGTGATTTGATTTCTGCGGATATAACCGATTGAAAGCGTGCCACCATATCCGGATAGGGATGTGGCCCTACTACAGAACCGATAATATAATGGGTATCTACCGGGTTGTTGATCCAATCCCGGATGGCCTCGTTGGTGGCATCCTTTAAGGTTCTACTTCCCGATAATGCCGGCCGTACTTCTGCCCCTAACATTTTCATCCGTGCAACATTGGGCGCTTGTCGGGCAATGTCTATTTCACCCATATAGACCACACATTGGATTCCCATTAAAGCACAGACAGTAGCGGTAGCTACACCATGTTGGCCGGCCCCGGTTTCCGCTATGATGCGATTTTTCCCCAGTTTTTTTGCCATTAAGATTTGTCCTATAGTATTGTTCACTTTATGGGCACCGGTATGGCATAAGTCTTCCCGTTTTAGGTAGATTTTAGTATTGTATTTATTTGATAGGCGTTCCGCATAGAATAGGGGCGTGGGCCGACCTACATAATCCTTGAGGAGTTGATTAAATTCTTCTTTAAAGGAAGGTTCTTCCATGATGCGGATATAGTTTTGCCGAAGCTCCTCTGTGTTGGGGTAGAGCATTTCGGGGATAAAAGCCCCTCCAAATTCCCCATAATATCCTTTTTCGTTTGCGTGATATGTTTTCATAGCGTTCTTTTTTACTTTTCTTTTTCCAATGAAGAAAAAGAGACTAGACAGGCTCAAGCTTTACTTAAGGCTTTAGTATGTCTTTGTTTCTATGCTAGGCATCGAAATTCGCTTTAAATTTTTTTAATAATTCAATATTCTTTAATCCCGGCTCAATTTCAAATCTGCTATTGACATCAATGGCATGGCAATATCTGGCCATGGGGGTTTTCAAGAAATCGGTTATTTTTTCCTTTGATTCCAGACCGATACCGCCACTTAGAAAAAAAGGTTTGGTAGATGGGTATGCTTTAAGCACTTCCCAGTTAAAAGCATAGCCATTGCCCCCGGGGAGTTTCCCCTTGGTATCGAACATGTAATAATCGCATACGTCTTCATAGGCTTCTAAAAGGCCAAAATCAAAATCTTCTTTTACGGAAAATACCTTGATGATCTTAACCCGAGCTTGTTTCAGGTGCTGTTCCAAAACAGCACAAAACTCCGGACTTTCGGTTCCGTGCAATTGTACTCCTTGTAAATCATAGGTTTCAACCTTTTCCATGATTTCCTCTATCTTGGCATCCACAAATACGCCTACTTTTTTAATACGTTCTGGTACTACAGGAATTTCACTTGCAAAATACCGTTTAGAAGGTTCCCAAAATATAAAGCCCAGATAATCCGGCTGCAAGGCGGCTACCTGTTCTATATTTTCCTCATATTTCATACCACATACCTTTAGCTTCATAACTTATGCTTTGTTATTCCGATCTCGAGCATTAGAGAGGGAAATCTCATAATCGTATTCCCCATCTCTTGGTTAAACTATTTTCAAATTAATCCCTTGATAAATTGGTTTGCACTTTCCCCTGGATTATTCGTCTTCATAAAATTCTCCCCGATCAAAAATCCTTGATACCCATAGGGTTTTAATTCTTGTATGGCGGCAACCGTACTGATACCACTTTCGGACACCTTTACAAAATCAACGGGAATTAAAGCGGATAAGGATTTACTGGTTTGCAAACTGACCTCAAAAGTCTTTAGATTCCTGTTATTTACCCCTAGCATGTCCAAACTCGGCATAATAGACTTGTGCAACTCTTCTGCATTGTGCACTTCTAGGAGTACCTCTAACTCTAGACTTTTGGCTAGTTCTGAAAAGGTTTTGATCTCTTCCTTGGAAAGAATGGCCGCAATGAGTAAAATTACATCCGCCCCATAGGCCCTAGCCTCCAAAATTTGATAGGGGTCTATAATAAACTCTTTGCGCAATAACGGAATTTGAACCGATGCCCTTGCCAAGAGCAAATCGTCCAAGGAGCCACCGAAATACTTTCCATCGGTTAAAACGGACATCCCGGAAACTTCGGCTTGTTCATATCCTATTGCGACATCTTGTATACTTAAACTTTGATTGATGACCGACTTGGAAGGGGAACGACGCTTATGTTCCGCAATAATTCCCGTAGCACTAGTCCGCAATGCACTGGCCAAGGAATTAGTTTCCCTATGGAACAGGATGGAGGTTTCCAATTGGGAAACCGGGATCAGTTGCTTTTTAAGGTCAACCTCTTTGCGCTTATCGATTACTATTTTATCTAAAATGTTCATTTTTTATTTGTCATTCCGAACGGAGTGGGGAATCTCATTAAAATCGCTCAACTCCTATCTAGGGAGTAACCTATTTAATTAGTGCTCAACTCCTGTAATTTATTCAAGGCTCGTAATCCGTTGCCGTTCAACAAAGCCTCTTGGGCCTGTTCAAATCCTTCCCTAGGTCTCAATTCCCTTACAGTTGCAATAGCAATTCCTGCATTGGCACATACCACGTTATTCTGGGCGTCCGTTCCCTTTCCGTTTAGAATATCCATAAAGATTTTGGCCGAATCCTCTATAGTATCACCTCCGGCAATTTGGGATTGCGAAATGGCATCGACCCCAAAATCCGATGGTCTTAGCATGCCTTCGGCTTGGTTGGAGATGGTTTTGGTATTTCCTGTCAGCGATATTTCATCATATCCGTCCAAAGCGTGCAGTACGGTAAATTTTTTATCGGTATTCTGGTAGAGGTATCCATACATTCTGGCCAGCTCCAAATTAAATACTCCTACCATTTGGTTTTTGGGGAAAGCCGGATTTACCATAGGCCCCAACATATTAAAGAAAGTCTTTACGCCCAATTCTCTTCTAATAGGGGCTACGTTCTTCATGGCCGGATGAAACAAGGGGGCATGCAACACACAAATTCCGGCCTTGTCAATAGATTTTTCTAAAAAATCGGCCTCATTACTGAACTTAATCCCCAAATATTCCATTACATTGCTACTACCGCATTTGGAAGAAACCCCGTAATTACCATGCTTGGTCACTTTTACCCCGGCCCCGGCAGTCACAAAAGACGCCAAAGTGGAAATATTGAAGGTGTCCTTTCCGTCACCTCCCGTTCCACATAGATCAACAGGGTTATAGCTAGATAGGTCTACCGCCAAACAAAGTTCCAGCAGTGCGTCCCTAAAACCTTCCAATTCTTCAATGGTGATGCTCCGCATCATATATACTGTTAGGAAGGCGGCGATCTGACTTTGGTTATATGCCCCTTTCGCAATATTGACCAGAATTCTTTTGGCGTCCTCTTTGGGGAGGATATCATGGTTGATCAATCTATTTAATGTTTCTTTCATGGTTTTTATAGTATTTGGATACTAGTATTGCGTATTGAGATTTTTAACTGTTAGCTTTAAAACTCCGTGCATTTTGTTTATCGTTATTTTTGAGAATAGTATAAATTATGGATTCTCCCTACTAAATACTTTATACTCAATACATTTTTTTAACACTTTTCTTAGTGTATTAAGATAGTAGTATTGGGTATTTAGATTTTATCGAATTAGCCCATTTAAATATCTATCCAACTATTTTTTACTTCATACTGAACACTATTTTTTTATGGGTTCTCTATACTTAATACTTTATACTCAATACTATCTACTTTTTACTCCATACTGAATACTATTATTGCATATTTGGATTTTATCGAATTAACCCATTTAAAATATCTATACAACTACTTTTTACTCCCTACAGAATACTATTTTTTTTAAATTCCCCTTTTTTGGAGGGGCTAGGGGAGGCTAACCAATTCTCCAGAATCTTTTTCCCATGGGGGGTAAGCACGGATTCCGGATGAAATTGTACCGCGCATACATCATAGGTTTTATGTCTTAAGGACATCACCTGTCCGTTTTCATCAAAGGAAGTAGCTTCCAATACCTGCGGCAGATGGGGATCTACCACCCAAGAATGGTAACGGCCTACCTCAATTTCCTTCGGTAGCTTGGTAAACAAAGCATCATCTTCAGTAATTTGTATGGTTGTGGCAATACCGTGATATACTTGATCCAGATTAACGATAGACCCGCCAAAAACTTCTGCAATGGCCTGTTGCCCTAAACAAACCCCAAAAATACTTTTTGAAGAGGCATAGGTTGCTATAATTTCCTTTAGAAGCCCTGCTTCATCCGGTATTCCGGGTCCTGGGGATAGCACTATTTTATCAAAAGCGCCCACTTCCTCCAACGTGAGTTGATCGTTCCGTTTTACGATAACTTCACGGTCCAGATCTTCCAGATAATGTACCAGATTGTAGGTGAAACTATCGTAATTATCTATAACCAAAATAACCTCCTTTAACCCTTTCGATACAGGGGAACTGGAAATCTTGGTCTTAACTCTATTTTTCTTCATTGTCAGTTTATTCTATTCAATAGATTGCGTTACATCTGATACCTTCCCTTTGGGGAGGAGGGGCTTTAAATAGTTTCCGCTATTTCCAAGGCTTTGGTCAATGCGCCCAGTTTATTATAGGTTTCCTGTAGCTCGGTTTCGGGGTCTGAAGCAGCTACCAGACCTGCACCTGCCTGATAGTGCAATTGATGATTTTTACTCAGAAAGGTACGGATCATAATAGCGTGATTAAAGTTTCCCTTAAAATCCATAAAGCCGATGGCCCCTCCATAATAATCCCTACTGGTCTTCTCGTATTTTTCTATGAGTTGCATGGCCATATGCTTTGGTGCCCCACTCAAAGTTCCCGCAGGGAAGGTATCCGCTACAACTTTCATGGTGGGAATATCCGCTTTCTTCTGCCCCGTAACCTTGGATACCAAATGGATGACATGTGAAAAGAACTGTACTTCCCTATAATTTTCTACGTTGACCATATTTCCGTTTCGGCTAAGGTCGTTCCGCGCCAGATCTACCAGCATTACATGTTCACTATTTTCTTTATCGTCCTCCGTTAGCTTTTTTGCCAACATGGCATCTTCCTCATCATTTCCCGTACGCTTAAAAGTACCTGCTATGGGATGTATTTCCGCTTTACCATTATCGACGACCAGTTGGGCCTCTGGAGAACTTCCAAAAATTTTAAAATCCCCATAATCAAAATAGAAAAGGTAGGGAGAGGGATTAATGGAGCGTAAGGCCCGGTACACATTAAATTCATCACCTTTAAATTCTTGGGAAAATCGTCTGGATAGCACCAATTGGAAAACATCCCCTCGCTGACAATGCTTTTTTGCCAATGTCACCTGCGCTTTATATTCTTGATCATTCAAATTGGAGGAGTGTTCCCCTTCTTTGGAAAAATTATAGGAGGCAAAGTTTTTTACGTTCAGAATTTGCTCTATTTCAGGAATATTGTTTTCGGTCTCATAACAATGGGCAAAAATATAGGCTTCGTTTTTAAAGTGGTTAATGGCGATGATATTCTGGTATACCGCATAGTAGATATCCGGAATATCCAATGCTCCCTCTTTTTTGGTAATTTTCAGATCTTCAAAATAGCGAACGGCATCATAGGCTATATATCCAAAAAGACCATTGTTGATGAATTTGAAACCATTATCGCTGGTCTCGAATTTTTGACCAAATTCATGAACGATCTTCGAAACATCGGTGTCGGGATCTATATTGAATTCTTCTTTGGTCCCATCCGGGAAATGTTGCGAAATGATTTCGTGCTGCACTTTTATGGAAGCAAAGGAGTTACAGCAGATATAGGAAAACGTATTGTCGTTGGCCCTATAGTCGCTACTTTCCAAAAGTATGCTATTGGGAAATCTATCCCGTATTTTTAGGTAAACACTAACAGGCGTAATGGTATCCGCAAGAATTTTTTTATAATGGGTCTTCAGTTGATACTTCATATTCTACAACTATTTAATGTCTTTTCCGCATAGGCGGAATTTTTTTTAATATTTATGTTTCTTCAAAAAAATAAGTTAAATCGACCCAATCTGGATTAAAATCATTTATTAAATTAATTTTCCATTGTCTATTCCACTTCTTTAGCTGTTTCTCTCTTTTAATAGCGAGCATTGGAAATTTGAATTTTTCATAATAAACCAATATATCCAAACTATATCTTGATGCGAAACTGCTTCCTATTTTCTTTTTATGTCTGTACATTCTTTTCCTCATATCATTAGTATATCCAATGTAAATAATCCCCAGTTTTTCATTTGTAATAATGTAGACATAAAAATTCGGGCTCATTTAGATAATGGAATTTTCATTAAATAAATTTCCGTCTTCACGGAAATGAAATCAAAAATGATTCAAATAAAAAAGGCTTGTCGTGATAGACAAGCCTTAATGTATATTAACAATGGTGCTTAGCTCACGATTTTCGACGTAAGTTAATCCACCACCAAGTATTTGTTATTCTTAATTTCATTCCTCCAAATATAGAAAGGAATTTTAAAATAACAAACTTTAGGTATTGAAAAAGCAAAAATCCCACCTTGATTCCAAGATGGGATTTTGAAACACTAAACCTATGGTCGTTTAAAACTCTAGATCAACGACCAAATCAAATTCATCATAAATAGTCTTATCCCCTAAATTGTCAAAGAAACTTCCGGAACCATATTTAACATCGTAATTGGCCCTGTCCACTTTTAAAGTAGCGGTCGCTTTGCTACCGTATATAGATACATCAAAGGTTACGGGCTTTGTAATGCCCTTGATCGTCAGGTCTCCGGTGACGTTGTATGAGTTTTTGCCAGAAGCTTCTACATTGGTAAAAACCAATTTGGAAGTGGGGTGATTTGCAACCCCAAAAAAATCATCCGATTTTAGATGTCCTTCTAGTTTACCTTTATATTCACCTTCCAAATCTGTAGATACCAAAGAGGTCATATCCACTTCAAATTCTCCCCCGGTCAATTTATCACCTTCAAATTCTAAAGAACCCTCTTTTAAGTTCACGGTTCCTATATGAGATCCTGTAACCTTATACGCTTTCCAGGTTACCGTACTTTCGCTTGCTTTTACTTCTTTCTTTTCACCGTCGATCGGGGTGTTAGCGGTTGCTGAAAATCCAACTACTACCGCTAATACTAAACTTAATGCACTTTTCTTCATGATTGTTAATTTTAATTGTTGTTAATGATTATTTTAAATTTATATATGTGTTACTAATTCTCCTGCGGATTGCCTCACTTTCTTATAATGCTGGGTTTCATCTTCGGCTGCCCTGTACCCAAGGGTAGCTACAACCGCTGCATTCAATCCTTTTGCCGTTAATCCTAATATATCGTTATAGGCAATGGGATCAAAACCTTCCATGGGACAGGTATCTATTTTAAGTGTGGCCGCCGCGGACAAGAGGTTGCCAAGTGCCAAATAGGTCTGCCTACCGGCCCAAGCTGCTTTTTTATCGTTAGGGAGTCCCAGCAGTTTCGACTTCATAAAATCACTATATCCGGAAAGTCCCTCTTTTGGCATATTACGGGTTTCGCTGACCTTATTTATATAGGTGTCTATAAGGGTGTTGTCCACATTTGTTTTGTTGGCAAATACCACAAGATGTGAAGCATCGGTTATTTGGGATTGGCCCCATGAAGCCTCCCTCAACCTTTCCCGTAGTTCCTTATCCGATATAACCAGGATATGATAGGGTTGCAGTCCATAGGACGATGCGCTTAAACGCACCGCTTCAATAATGGTATTAAAATCTTCATCCGTTACTTTTTTCGTGCTATCAAACTTTTTGGTAGCATACCGCCAGTTTAGGCTTTCTATATAATCACTCATTAGCTTTAAAATTTATCCAATAATGTATTTAATTGTTCCAATTCCTTTTTCGTAAAGTTTTGTAAGACGGTTTTCTCCGCTTCTGCCACGGCACTATCCATTTTAGAGAGTACCTGCATTCCCTTTTGGGTAATGGTAATCTCCACTTTTCTACGGTTGGCTTTGCAAACGATACGATTTACAAAACCTCTAGACAATAACTTGTCCACCAATCGGGTAGTATTGCTCATTTTGGTTACCATTCGTTCATTTAAAGTGGAAAGATTGGCGGGCTTCCCTTTCTGACCTCGTAAAATGCGCAATACATTGAATTGTTGTTGGGATACTTCAAACGGTTTTAAAGCATTGCCTACTATTTCATTGGCCTTGTTCTGTACCAATAACAAATGTATAATTGTCCTTGTTTCCAAGGGGATTTTCTTATCCGTTTTTATGACGTGTTCTACATTCATGTGTCTACAACAATTGTATATACAAATGTATAGTGATTTTTGAAATATAAAATATGTTCATCGCTAAATTTTTGTTAAAAGATATTTCTGGCCCGTTCTCGGCCGTATATAAAAGAAACGGACTCATTAAACCAAATGGCATTGTGGTAGTCCAATATTAAAACAAGGGTTTGAAATTAGAGCATATACTACATCTTTATCATAGGGCCGGTTTTGGAATTTCCCCCGAGGCTGCAGAACTTTTCGTGAAAAAGAAAAGGAAACAGGTCATAGATATCCTTTTCAAAGCTGCTGCCGAGAACACTCCCCTAAAGATACCTACGCCCGAAATAGACACCTATTTGGCAAGTCCGCCCGCTGAAAAAGACCCCAAACGTTTTCGGGAACTCTTAAAAAAAAGTAGAAACAAGCAAAAGACGTTTAATCAGGCCTGGATACAGCGTATGGGCGATTCCAAAGCGGAATTACGGGAGCGAATGACCTTGTTCTGGGCCAATCACTTTGTATGTCGTCATAGAAATATTGTTTACATACAGCATTTTAACAACACTCTTAGAACCCATGCCCTTGGGAATTTTCGGGATTTTGTACTGGCAATTTCCAAAGAGGCCGCCATGTTGGATTATTTGAATAATCAGCAGAATAGAAAGGGCAGGCCCAATGAGAATTTTGCAAGGGAGCTTATGGAATTGTTTACCCTTGGGGTGGGCAATTATACGGAAGCCGATGTGAAGGCTGCGGCCCGTGCCTTTACCGGATGGCGTCATGATCTATCCGGTAATTTTAGGATTGCGAAAAAACAGCACGATTGGGGCAACAAGACATTTTTAGGCCGAACCGGAAATTTTAACGGGGAAGACATCATCGATATACTCTTGGAAAATCCGGCTTGTTCTTTGTTTATATCTAGAAAGCTCTACCGGTATTTTGTAAATGATGAGGTCCATGAGCCCCATGTGAAGGAAATGGCACAAGTATTTCGGAAAAACTATGAGATTAAAGAGGTGATGTACAATGTCTTTAATTCCGATTGGTTTTATGAGAAGCAAAATATCCGGACTAAGATAAAATCCCCTATGGATTTTTTGGTAGGGGTCATGCGAGTGGTTCCCTTTTCATTTGATAAGGTCAATGAGTTGCTATATGTTCAGAAGCTTTTGGGACAGGTATTGTTGGTGCCGCCCAATGTGGCCGGATGGCCGGGAGGAAGAAGTTGGATAGATACCAATACACTTATGGCCCGCTTAAAACTACCTTCTGTCATCCTAAAGGAGGGTACGATCGCTTTTGATGTAAAGGGCGAATTTGAGGATAGTCCGGATAGTTTTGAAAAACGCAACAATTATAATCGCCGACTCTCCATTACAAAAAGATGGGACATTTTTAAACGAAATTTCCAAGGACTTTCACAAGAGGAATTGTCCATGTATCTGTTGGGAAGTATGCATAACGAGGGGACGGTAGATTTCTTAAATACTCTTGAAAAGGAGGATTTTACGGATTTTTGTATTCAACTCATGTCGCTCCCCGAGTATCAATTATGCTAAACAGCAACTTATGAAAAGAAGGACATTCATTAAAAATAGTAGTTTGGCAAGTGGAACCTTGTTTGTCCCTAGCTTTTTAAAGGCCAGTGATGTGCTGCTAACGCCAAAGGCAAATCATAAAAAGTTGGTAATTATTCAATTATCCGGTGGTAACGATGGTCTAAACACCTTAGTACCCTATACCAATGATCTGTATTATAAAAACCGTAGCAAAATAGCCCTCGCCACAAATGATGTGTTGAAGCTTACCGATCAGCTTGGATTACACGGAAGTATGGCAAGGTTTAAGCTGCTTTACGATCAGGGTTATGTTTCTATTCTTCAAAACGTTGGGTATCCCAATCCCGATCGTTCACATTTTAGATCAACGGATATATGGCAAACCGCCAGTAGTGCCGAGACCTATTTGCAGACCGGATGGGTGGGCCGTTATTTGGATGAGGTGTCCCAGACGCCCAGGGGCGCTATTGAAGTAGATGATACCCTGTCATTGCTTTTAAAAGGGAAGGAATACAATGGTATTGCCACTAAGAATGCCAAGTTATTTTATAGGATAACGCGCGATCCTTATTTTAGCTCGGTACTTCGTCATCAGGGCGACGCACATTTAAATGAGCATAATCTAGGGTATCTATACAAGACCATGATTAACGCCAAATCATCGGCAGCGTATATTTATGAAAAGACCAAGACCTATACTTCGGCCCGGGAATATCCCAAAAGTGCCTTTGGAAAACAGCTAAAAACAATCTCGGAATTTATTAATTCGGGATTGGATACACAGATATACTATGCATCCCTTGGAGGGTTCGATACCCATGCCAATCAGCTGAATACCCAAAAACGGCTACTGCAGAATTATTCGGAAGGAATACACGCTTTTGTAAACGATTTGAAAAGTATGGGAACCTTCAAAGATACCCTTATACTTACGTTCTCCGAATTTGGAAGAAGGGTTAGTCAAAATGCTGCCAATGGCACAGATCACGGAGCGGCCAACTTGGTCTTTTTGATGGGGGAACAGTTAAAAAAACCAGGTCTATATAATACAGCGCCCGATCTTTCCGACTTGGACTCCAATGGGGATATCAAATATCAAGTAGATTTTAGGTCTGTTTACGCAAGCCTTCTTAAAGATTGGTTGCGTATTGAGCCTTCAAAAATTATTGGCACCGGTCATAAACCTTTACCCTTGGTTTAGTCCCTGGATAATAAAAGAACGATAATTTTTTGTTAAATCCATTTTGTCGGGAGAGCTTGTTGTTTACTTTTATAATGCTATAATCTACGATACATGGTGAAAAACATAATCGGTATCTTTTTTTTACTCCTCCTATGTAATTGTACTACAAAAGAGAAGAAAGAACATGCTTCCAAAGATACCGCTAGCACCGCTGGGGTATCCAAGGCAAACCGTTCCATAGGTGATGTGCCTATTTATGATTTTGACGGCTTGGAACCTTTACTTCATAGGAAAGATGACAAAACCTATATCATTAATTTTTGGGCAACTTGGTGCGCCCCATGTATTAAGGAACTTCCCTATTTTGAAAAGATCAATAGCGAACAAAAGGATAATAATGTGGAGGTCATTTTAGTAAGCCTGGATATGCCCAAAATGTGGGAATCACAATTGATTCCCTTTATAGCGAAGAAAGACCTTAAATCCAAAGTGGTTATTTTGGATGACCCCAAACAAAATAGCTGGATACCAAAAGTAGATAAGGATTGGTCGGGTGCAATTCCGGCCACAATCATTTATAACAGGGATAAACGCTCCTTTTTTGAGCAATCCTTTAGCTATGATGAACTTAAGTCCAGTTTGGGTGAATTTCTAGAACAGTAATATGAGGAAATATATAAGTACCATTGTTTATAAGGATTTGTATGACCATCGCTATAATTTTCTGTATGTTGTGAAACGTGCCGGGCAGCGGTCGGGATTCCTTTATGTACACCATCGAAATATCGGATATCAGACATTAATCAGTAAAGAATCAGTAAAAATTTAAACCTATGAAAATATTTAAAACTTTTGGATTTATAGTACTCTTAGTTTTATGTAGTGCTTTCACGTACAACGTTACCATGGTAGATGATGGGTATACCATTGGCGATTATGCTACCGATTTTAAACTAAAGAACATAGATGGGGCTATGGTTTCTTTGGCAGATTTTAAGGATGCTAAGGGCTTCGTGGTTATTTTTACCTGTAATACCTGCCCTTACGCAGTAGCCTATGAGGATCGTATTGTTGCATTGGATAAAAAGTATAGTGCATTGGGGGTGCCGGTCATAGCGATCAACCCCAATAATCCTTCGGTACAGCCTAAGGATAGCTATGAATCGATGAAAGTAAGAGCCAAAGAAAAGGGATTTACTTTCCCCTATTTGTTGGACGAAGGACAAAAAATATATCCTCAATACGGTGCTACACGCACACCCCATGTATATTTGTTGGAAAAAACGGATAAGGGCTATCTGGTAAAATACATTGGGGCCATAGACGATAACTATGCCGATGCCGATGCCGTAGAGGTTAAATATGTTGAGAACGCTGTTGATGCCATGTTGAAGGGTATGAAGATAGAAATCCAGACGACCAAAGCAATAGGTTGCTCCATTAAAGTTTGATTTAAAAGAAGTAAGTGGGAAAAATCCAAAGGTTTCACTTTGGATTTTTATAGTTTATAAATATAACAAGGAATTATGGCAGATTTATCTCAGGAAGAATGGGCAGAACAATTAACAAATGATAATAATGCTTTTATATTAGATGTACGAACTTCCGAAGAGGTAGAAGATGGACATATCCCGGACGCAACCAATATAGACATCTATTTAGGGCAGGGGTTTTTGGACGAATTGGAAAAACTGGACAAAACCAAAAATTACTATGTGTATTGCAGGTCCGGGCAACGCAGTGGCCAAGCGTGCGCCATTATGGAAAATGCTGGTTTTGCCAATGCATACAATCTTGAAGGGGGGTTTATGAACTGGGAAGGTGAAGTTGCCGAGTAAAATAAAGTTTGGTCAAGTTAATCCCGCTTCGGCAGGATTTTTTATTTTAGGCCTATGCAAGAAGATTTGCTCCACTTCATATGGAAATATAAAAGGCTTCAATTAAAAGACTTGGCTACTTCTAAAAATGAAGCTATTTCAATAGTGGATATAGGAACGCACAACCAATTGGCGGGGCCTGATTTTTTCAATGCGAAAGTCAAGATCAATGATCAATTGTGGGCGGGTAATGTGGAAATTCACTTAAAATCTTCCGATTGGTACACCCATCATCATGAAAAAGATGCAAACTATAACAACATCATATTACATGTAGTCTGGGAAGATGATGTTTCCGTTTTTCGAAAAGACAATACCGAAGTACCTGCCCTGGAGCTCAAAAATTATATTTCCAAGAACGTTTTGGAGGCCTATCAAAAACTTTTTGATAAAAAAGATATCCGTTTTATCAATTGTGAAAGGGATATTAAGAATGTGGATTCCTTTTTGATACAAAATTGGTTGGAGCGACTCTATTTTGAACGCTTGGAGCGCAAATCGGTTTTGGTGATGGAATTGTTGGAACAATCCAAGAACGACTGGGAGAAAGTACTCTTTGTATTGCTGCTGAAAAATTTTGGGTCAAAAATAAATGGGGATGCCTTCTTAAGTATAGGTAGAGCTTTGGACTTTTCCGTAGTTCGGAAAGTCAGTAACAATGACCTTCAGTTAGAAAGCATATTGTTTGGCCTGGCCGGTTTTCTAAACGATGGTACGTTGGTGGACGAATACTATGGCCAGTTAAAAAATGAGTATGCTTATGTGCAGAAAAAGTTTGGGTTTAACTCGGATGAGGTGCTAAAGCCGGAATTTTTCAAGTTGCGCCCATCCAATTTCCCTACCATTCGGTTATCTCAATTGGCCAAACTCTATGAACAACGGCAAGGCCTGTTCAGTAAACTGATCAAGGCAAACAGCTTAGCGGAAATCTATACAATTTTTGAAGTTTCGGCCAGTAGTTATTGGACCGATCATTTTACTTTTGGTAAAGTATCCGGGAAGAGCAACAAAAAACTAACTAAAAAGTTTATCGATCTCCTTGTTATCAATACCATACTTCCCCTAAAATTTTGTTATGCAAAATATGAGGGGACGACTATCAACGAAGAAATCGTTCAAATTATCACTGGCTTAAAAAAAGAGGAAAACAGCATTGTAGATAATTTCAAACTTCACGGGATACAGGTATCCAATGCCATGGAAAGTCAGTCTATCCTACAATTGTATAATGAATATTGTACAAAGAATAAATGCCTTCAATGTGCCGTTGGGAACAGTTTATTAAATAGAAATAGTTAATTTTAACAAATGAATCTCTTCTATAAAATATTGTATCATTTCCAAAAAAGAGGTTTTGAGGTCTGTAGACGTATTGCCGAACGTTTGGGAATTCGTACAAGAGTGGTGCGTACCTCTTTTATCTATTTAACCTTTGTTACCTTGGGCTTTGGTTTTGCGCTGTATCTGTTCCTTGCCTTCTGGCTCGGGATCAAGGACCTTTTATATACGAAACGAACTTCTGTCTTTGATTTATAAGCATGATAAAACTCTTCCGTTCCAAAATAGCTCTTGCATTGATTTTAGTGGTTCTTGTGGTATTGACAGGGGTACTGGGGTACGGTTTTCTATTTGATTTCACTTGGTTGGATGCCTTGTATATGACGATCATTACCGTTACTACGGTAGGTTTCTCGGAAGTGGGCCCGTTGGATCCAACTGCAAAGATTTTTACCGTATTTTTAATCATAGCCAGCGTATTTATATTTGCTTTTGCCCTTTCGGTGATAACCGAACATATTTTGAGTAGGAATTCCATGCAACTTTTAAAGAAGAAAAAAGTGAAAAATAAGATCAATAATTTATCGAACCATGTAATTGTTTGTGGATTTGGGCGTAACGGTAATCAGGCCACGGAAAGATTACGGGCCTATAAAAAACCGTTCGTAGTGATAGAGAAGGATCGGGAAGTCATAGAAAAATATGAAGATGATATATTATTTGTAGAGGGTGACGCAAACGAGGATGAAACGCTAAGGGCCGCCGGTATAGAGCGGGCACAATACCTTATTACCGCACTACCGGATGACGCTACCAACCTTTTTGTGGTGCTCTCGGCCAAACAATTAAATAAAGATCTGTTCGTCATCAGCAGGGCTTCCCAGGTAACCTCCCAAAAAAAATTAAGATTGGCCGGAGCGGATAAAGTGATCATGCCCGATAAAATAGGGGGGGACCATATGGCTTCATTAGTGGTAATGCCGGACTTGATTACATTTATGGATAAGTTATCGATGGAAGGGGAACATACTACAAATCTTGAAGAAGTGGCTATCGAGGATTTTTCGAATCAAGTGGAGTGCAACTCGCTTAGAGACCTTGATTTGAGAAGAAAAACGGGATGTACCATAATTGGGTATATTGAACCGAACGGTAATTACATTATCAATCCCGAGGCAGATTTACAATTACAACCTAAAAGTAAGGTCATTGTGCTGGGGAGACCGGAACAGATAAAAAAATTGAACGATATGTTCCATATCCATTAAACATATTCAACGACATTATTTGATTGTAATACTTATTTTTTGGATATTGCCGCCTTTACATCAAATTTAACATAACCAAAATATAGATTATGAAGTATACACTTCTCACGATTTGCGCCCTGTTCTTTCCATTGTTTTCCTTTTCCCAAGAAAGTGCCGAGGTTGGTTTAGATGAGAAAATAGACCAAGCTTTTGCTCCTGTTTCGGACTTTTTCAATACGGTAATTTTCTTCGAAATTTTTGGAACTCCGTTTGTATTAATTCTTCTGGTGGGCAGTGCTCTATTTTTTACGTTGTATTTTGGATTTCCCAATATTAAATATTTTTGGACGGCTATAAATGTGGTTCGTGGTAAATATGATGAATTGGAAGGGTCCGAAGGTCATGGAGTGGAAAAGGCGGAAGTAAATATTGTTGATGGGGACTTACCGGACACTATTAGAGATGAGAGTAAAGAAGGAGAGGTAAGTCATTTTCAAGCTTTGGCCACAGCAGTTTCAGGAACTGTAGGTAACGGGAACATCGCAGGGGTTGCCCTAGCTATTGCACTGGGTGGGCCGGGAGCTACTTTTTGGATGATAATTTGTGGTTTTCTAGGGATGTCAACCAAATTCGTAGAGTGTACCTTGGGTGTTCAATATCGGGATATAGATGAAAATGGTACGGTTTATGGCGGTCCCATGTACTATATAAAAAGAGGTCTTAACGAAAGAGGTTTTTCGGTACTTGGAAAAATAGCCGCTGCTTTATTTGCGGTTTTCTGTATTGGAGGCTCTTTTGGAGGAGGTAATGCCGCTCAGTCCAATCAAGCCACAATAGTGGTTAAAGAATTGTTTGGATGGGAAAGCGCCATGGCGGGTACCATAATCGGTGTTGTGTTGGCCATTTTGGTCGGAATCATCATCATTGGGGGTATTAAAAGAATCGCATCTGTGACGGAGAAGGTGGTTCCTTTTATGGCATTGTTATATGTTTTGGCATGTTTGTACATTATTTTCGGCAATTTCAGCTTGGTAGATGACGCATTTTCATTGATTATCACTGAGGCATTCAATCCTACCGCAATTGGTGTTGGTGGGGTTATTGGTGTTTTGTTGGTAGGATTTAGGCGTGCTGCCTTTTCCAATGAGGCAGGTGCAGGTTCTGCTTCCATAGCTCACTCTGCGGTAAAGACAAAATATTCCGCATCAGAGGGACTAGTTGCCCTATTGGAGCCATTCATTGATACCGTGGTCATCTGTACGATGACAGCGTTGGTCATTATCATATTTAACTTTGGCGGTGTATTTGATTATGGCGGAGATGGTTCCGGAGTGGTAATGATAGACGGCTTACCTTACGAGGGAGCCGGTATCACATCAAAGGCGTTTGCAGAGTATATTCCATATTCCAACGTATTTTTGACCATTGCGGTTGTTCTTTTTGCCGTATCTACCATGATATCATGGTCTTATTACGGGCTCCAATCTTGGAAATTTCTTTTTGGAAGAGGAATAAAAACCGATTTAACATATAAATTTCTTTTTTTAATTTTTATAATAATTGGAGCGGCCGCCAGTATGGATTCCATTTGGGCATTTTCAGATGCAATGATTTTTGCAATGGTGTTCCCTAATATGGTTGGATTGTACTTCTTGTTCCCGGTTGTGAAAAAACAACTGAAAAGATATTTAGAGGCAATTAAAGTTAACAAAACTAGCTAGTTGTCTAACCGGAACGATTTTAAATCCCACTTGAAGTTCAATAAACGTGAACGGAGTGGGGTTTTCTTTTTATTGCTGATTATTTTTATTTTTCAATGCGCTTATTTCTTTTTTAAGATGGTTCCTTCGGAAGAGGTAGGAGGCACCTTTTCCGAGGACGCGGATTTACAAATCCGTATAGATAGTTTAAAAAGGAATCAACATGGAAAAGATCGTTTTAGAATTTATCCCTTCAATCCAAATTTCATTACCGACTACAAAGGATATGCTTTGGGTATGTCCGCTTTGGAAATAGATAGATTGCATGCGTTCAGGAGTAAAGAACAGTATGTAAATTCACCGGAAGAGTTTCAAGAGGTCACGCTGGTTTCCGATTCCTTGTTAGCGACTATTTCGCCGTATTTTAAGTTTCCGGCTTGGACTCGAAAAACCGGTATGCAGTCAACCGTTAGCAATAGTAGGGTACATGTTTCGAAATCTGACATGAATAATAGGGTTGTAAAGATAAAAGATTTGAACCAAGCTACTGCGGAGGAGTTAAAAATAGTCAAGGGTATAGGAGATAAACTTTCCGCACGAATTGTAAAATTCAGGGATAGATTAGGTGGTTTTTTGATAGACGAACAGCTTTATGACGTGTATGGGCTTGACCCTGAGGTTGTGGACAGCGTATATACAAGATTTAAAGTGCTCCGTACGCCTACTGTTCAAAAAATCAATATCAATACAGCTTCCGCTCGGGAGATTTCCCAATTGATATACATTACATATGAGGTAGCAAGAAGGATAGTAGAACACAGGGAAAATGTCGGAAGTATCGGTTCTTTTGACGAATTAACAAAAATTGCGGATTTCCCATCGGATAAGATTGACAGAATTAAATTATATTTGACCTTATAAAAAAGCTATGATGATTACCGAAACAATGTCTACATTGGGTTTTGATTACTCGGAAACCCAACAAATGGTCGCTTCCTCCGCTAAAGAATTTGCGGAACAGTATATAAGACCACATGTTATGGAATGGGATGAGGCACAGACCTTTCCGATAGAAGTTTTTAAGAAAGCGGGCGAGATGGGATTTATGGGGGTCTTGGTCCCTGAATCTTTGGGAGGTTCCGGATTGGGATATCATGAGTATATTGCAATTATAGAAGAAATTTCCAAGGTAGACCCTTCCATTGGTTTATCCGTAGCTGCCCACAACTCCCTTTGTACAAATCATATTCTTTCTTTTGGTAATGAGGGACAAAAACAAAAGTGGATTCCAAAATTGGCCACGGCAGAATGGATAGGTGCATGGGGTCTTACAGAGCATAATACAGGTTCGGATGCAGGTGGTATGAGTACTACTGCGGTGAAGGATGGGGACAGCTGGATTTTGAACGGGGCAAAAAATTTTATTACCCATGGTATAAGTGGGGATATAGCGGTAGTGGTCGCTAGGACAGGAGAAAAAGGAGATAGTCGTGGTATGACCGCTTTTGTAGTAGAAAAAGGGATGCCCGGATTCAGCAGTGGAAAGAAGGAAGATAAATTAGGGATGCGTGCCAGTGAAACGGCTGAACTAGTTTTTGATAATTGTAGGATTCCAGATGCCAATCGCTTAGGGGAAATAGGAGATGGGTTCATACAATCCATGAAGATATTGGATGGTGGACGAATATCCATAGGTGCCCTATCCCTCGGAATAGCTAAAGGTGCTTATGAAGCGGCTTTAAAATATTCCAAGGAAAGAATCCAGTTTGGGAAGCCTATCAGTGCATTTCAAGGAATCTCTTTTAAACTTGCCGATATGGCAACCGAAATTGAGGCTTCCGAATTATTATTGCATAAGACGGCCTTTCTTAAGAATGAAGGGCGCGAGATGACCAAATTTAGTGCTATGAGCAAAATGTACGCTTCCGAAGTCTGTGTGAAAGTGGCTAATGAAGCGGTACAGATTCATGGGGGTTATGGGTATACCAAAGACTTTCCCGTGGAAAAGTTCTATAGGGATGCCAAGCTTTGTACTATTGGTGAGGGAACTACGGAAATACAAAAGGTGGTTATTGCCAAGAATATTTTGAAATAAGTTGCCCATAATTCATTTATTACTTTTATATTTGCACTCTTGTAATCATAAAGAAAGGAGGTTGTAGCCAATGTTAATAATACCAGTAAAAGAAGGAGAAAACATCGATAGGGCTTTAAAGCGTTTCAAGCGAAAGTTCGATAGGACAGGGACTATGCGTCAGTTGAGAAAACGTCAACAATTCACAAAACCTTCCGTAGAGCGAAGAGCCCAAATACAAAAAGCGCAATATATCCAAGGTTTAAGGGACCAAGAAGAGATATAGATAACATAAGCTTATATAATAATGAATCCCACTCCTAATATATTAGGATGTGGGATTTCTTTTTTTGTCATCGTCAAAGCATTACCTTTGATATATGTCCTTACCGTCATTTATTTCTTACTTGTCCTTGGAAAAAAACTATTCTATGCATACGGTAAAGGCATATGAAAAGGATATTCAAGCGTTTGCCGATTTTTGTAACGACGAATATGAAATGAATGTCATTGATGACGTAGACTATACGATTATCAGAAGTTGGATTATTAATTTAGTGGACCAAGATATTTCCAATCGCTCCATCAATAGAAAAATAGCTTCCTTAAAAGCATATTACAAATTCCTTCTTAAACTGGAAAAAATCAATAAAAACCCTTTGGCCAAACACAAGGCGTTGAAAACGGCTAAAAAGATTGAAATTCCTTTTTCGGAGAATGAAATGGAAAATGTGTTGTTTCAATTGCCTTTTGAAGACAGTTTTGAAGGCGTTAGGGACAAGTTGGTCATTGAGTTGTTATATACAACAGGAATTCGCAGGTCTGAATTGATTAATTTAAAGTTAAGGGACTTAAATAGGTCGCAGCAGACCTTAAAAGTGCTTGGAAAAAGGAATAAGGAGCGACTTTTGCCTTTACTGCCAACTACCTTACACCTATTGGAACGCTATTTTGAACAGCGACAAGACCTGAAGGAGATTGTAGATGACGAGTATATTTTTTTATCGAAATCCGGAAACAAAATTTATAATACTCTTGTTTATAGAATAATAAATAGGTACTTTAGTGAGGTCTCCTCAAAGGTGAAAAAGAGTCCTCATATTCTAAGGCATACCTTTGCGACTCATTTACTTAATAAAGGGGCGGATCTTAACTCTGTCAAGGAGTTATTGGGACATTCAAGTTTGGCATCTACCCAAGTTTATACCCATAATAGTATTGCCGAACTCAAAAAAGTACATTTATCGGCTCACCCTAGAAGCAAGGAATAGTACTTCATTCTTTTACAATGTTTAATTTTAAAACTTCATTTTATGCAAGTAAACGCACAATCCGTTAATTTCAATGCAGACAGAAAACTTATTGATTTCATCCAAAACAGATTGGACAAGTTGGAACTTTTTTACGATAAGGTAATAAGTTCGGATGTATATTTAAAGGTAGAGAATACAAGTTCCAAGGCAAATAAAATTGTGGAGATAAAAGTGAATGTACCGAAGGATAAATATATTGTGAAGAAACAATGTAAATCTTTTGAGGAGGGGGTTGATGCTGCTTGCAGTTCCTTAGAAAGACGATTGGTAAAAAGGAAGGAAAAATTAAGACTTCAAACTTGATTAAAATTTTCGAAAAATAGTTTTGAATAAATAAAAATATATCTACATTTGCAGTCCGTTAGAAATAGCGGACTTTTTTGTGCGCAAAAAAGTATAAAAAGCCGATGTAGCTCAGCTGGCTAGAGCAGCTGATTTGTAATCAGCAGGTCGTGGGTTCGAGTCCCTCTATCGGCTCAAAATAACGGGAAGTTTTTTTAGTTTCCCATAATGTTGAAAGAGTTGAGGGTTTGGGAGGAGAAGCGATGCACAGAGCTTGTCGAAGTGTTTATCCCTAGCGTAGTCAAGGGAAGTCCCTTAATCGGCTCTAAAGTTCTTTAATAAATAATAGATTTGGGGAGATACTCAAGCGGCCAACGAGGGCAGACTGTAAATCTGCTGACTACGTCTTCGCAGGTTCGAATCCTGCTCTCCCCACATAAAATTTTGAAGAAAGGCTGTCAAAAGCTCGCTTTTGTAAAGCCTTGATGAAAAAATTTTATGTTCGGGGTCACCCGAACAGGATGCACGATCGTAGGGAGTGAATCCTTTTGAAGCGGGCCACTCGAAAAGCGGGATTGCCCGAACAGGATGCAAGAACATAGGAATTGCATCTAAAGAATTGGAATTTGAAATATTGAATTTTTAAAATTGCGGGAGTAGCTCAGTTGGTAGAGCGTCAGCCTTCCAAGCTGAATGTCGCCGGTTCGAACCCGGTCTCCCGCTCTAAATCTTTCAAA